>JBAXUS010000267.1:0-7371 GCA_037129555.1 Planctomycetota bacterium | reverse complement strand
CTTCGAGTTTCGCGCTGCCTTTGATCGCCAGGCGGATGCGTTGTTCGTACGCGAGTTTCAAGTCGCTGCGCCAGCCATTGATGCGATTCACGATTTCGCGCGCGACGCCTTCGTCGAGCAAATCCGGCGTCAGGTGCGTGTCGAGAACGATCACGACTTGTGAGCCGCTCGCGGCCGCGAAACCTTCTTTCGCTTTCAGACCGATTTCGACTTCTTCGTTCGTCAACTCAACGCTCTGACCATTCGACAACGCAACGGTTGCTTTGCCATTCGCTGAAATTTCCGTACGCAACTTGGCTGCGTCGGCTTTGCTCAAGGCTTCTTTAATGAGCGGCACCGATTCGCGGAATTTGGAGCCGATAGCTTTGAAATTCGGCTTCATTTCATACGTCACGAATTGGTCGGCGATCAACGCGACTTCGATGGTCTTCACGTTCAATTCATCGAGCAACACGGCTTCGTGTTTGCGGATGATCGCTTCCTGATCGGCGTTCGCCAGAATCGCGACGACCTTCGCGAGCGGCTGGCGCGTCTTCAATTTCGAATTCGCGCGCGCAGCTCGACCGAGGCTCGCGGCTTCGCGGACCAGCTTGAATTCTTCGGCCAATTCAAGATCGATCAATTCTTCATCGACTTCCGGGTAGTAGCACAAATGCACGCTCTCGGGCACGTCTTCGCCCAGCGGGCCACACGCCAGCGTCTGCCAAATTTCTTCGGCGATGAACGGCGTGAACGGTGCGGCCAATTGAGCCACCGCGACCAAACATTCGTACAGCGTCCAATACGCGCTCCACTTTTCAATGTCGCGTTCGGTGTTCTTGTCTTCGTGCTGCCAGCTCGCCCAGAACCGGTCGCGCGAACGGCGGACGTGCCAGTTCGAGAGCGAATCGACGAACGAATTCAAGGCCGTCGCGGCGCTGTAGATGTCGTACCCGTCCAGCTTTTCTCGGACGACTTTGATCGTCTGATGCAGTTCCGAAATGATCCATTTATCAAGCTGCGTACGCGTGATGAGATCGAGTTCCTCAATAAAGTTCGGATCAAAGCCGTCGATGTTTGCGTAGATCGTGAAGAACGAAAATACGTTCCGCAGCTTGATCAAGAATTCCTTTTGAGCCTCACGCACTGCCGGGCGCGAGAAGCGGGAATTGGTCCACGGGTTCGTCGATGAATAGAAGAACCAGCGCAACGCGTCCGCGCCTTCGTCATCAAGAATCGCGTTCGGATCGTACTTCGCGGTCTGATGTTCCTTGTTGCTCTTGCTGAGCTTCAAGCCCTTTTCATCGCAGACGTGTCCCAGCACCAAACATGTTTTGTACGGGACTGGATAATCGCGCTTCGTCCCTGATTCTTTCGCGAAACTGTCGCGCAGCAACGTGCTCTCCGTGATCAACGAATAGAACCAGCCGCGCGTCTGATCGATCGCTTCGCTGATGAAATCCGCCGGCCACGCGCGATTGAATTCGTCTTTCGATCCCGGCGCGTGAGGGTAGCCCCACTGAGCGAACGGCATTGCGCCGCTGTCGTACCAGCAATCGACGACTTCGCTGACGCGCTGCATCTGCTTGCCGCACGAACACGCGAACGTCGCTTCATCGATCCATGGTTTGTGAACGCGCAGATGTTCGTTCAACGTCGGATCATTTTCTTTGGCTTTGTCGAACGCATCAAGCCCCTTCGCATTCGGTTTTAAACGCAATTCTGCGAACGAGCCGACGGCTTCCTGGTTGCCGCATTCGCAGACCCAGATCGGGAGCGGGGTGCCCCAGTAGCGCTCGCGCGAGAGGGCCCAATCGATGTTGCCGTTGAGGAAGCTGCCGAAGCGCCCATCCTTGATGTGCTCGGGATGCCAATCGACTTTCTGATTGTTCGCGATGACGTCCTGGATTTCGCGAGTCGTGCGAATGAACCAGCCCCCGCGCGCGAAATAGATCAACGGATTTTTGCAGCGCCAGCAGAACGGGTAATCGTGTTTATAATTTTCGCGCTTGAGTAATAGGCCGCGCGTCTTCAAATCGCGGATGATGTCGCTGTCGGCTTCTTTGCAGAAGCGACCGACAAACGCGCCGCATCCCGGCACAAATTTGCCGTCAGAGCCGACGAGTTGGATGACGGGGAGACCTTCTTTTTGGCCTAGCGCGTAATCGTCTGCGCCGTATGCAGGCGCGACGTGAACGATGCCGGAGCCGGTGTCGAGCGTGACGAAATCGGCGGCGCAAACTTTCCAGGCTTTAGCTGCGTCCGCATTCAACGATTCATTCGCCCAATCAAACAGTGGCACATATTTGCGACCGACGAGTGCGCTGCCGGCTTCAGTTTTGACGACTTCGTGCGGCAGTTTGCCCATCACTTGCTTGACGAGGGCGCTGGCCATGATCAGAGTTTCTTCGCCGACTTTGACGTGGCTGTATTCGGTGTCGGATTTGACCGCGAGGCCCGCGTTGCTGGGAAGGGTCCAGGGCGTTGTCGTCCACGCGAGGAAACTGGTTTTGTTCGTTGCGTAATCGACATCACGGAAGGTGACGTAGCACGACGGGTCTTCTACGGATTCGTAGCCAAGGCCAACTTCCGCGCTCGACAAACCAGTCTGGCAATGCGGGCACCACGGCAGAATCTTGTGCCCCTTATAGAGGAGATTCTGGCCGTGTAATTCCTTCAATGACCACCAGACGCTTTCGACGTATTCTTTGTGATACGTGACATAGGCGTCTTTCAAGTCGATCCAGAAGCCGATTTTTTCGGTCAGGTTTTCCCAATCGGTCGTGTATTTGAAGACCGAGTCCATGCACTTGCGCACGAACGGTTCGATGCCGTATTGAATGATCCCGGCTTTGCCGTCGAGGCCGAGGACTTTTTCGACTTCGATTTCGACGGGCAGGCCGTGCGTGTCCCAGCCGGCTTTGCGTGGGACGTAATAGCCGCACATGGTTTTATAGCGCGGGAACAAATCTTTGACGACGCGCGTCAGCACGTGCCCCGGATGCGGGCGACCGTTGGCGGTTGGCGGGCCTTCGTAAAAGACCCAGTGCTTGGTGTCCTTCACATCGTCGCGCGCGCGGAGCGATTTTTCGAAGATGCCGCGCTCTTTCCAAAATGCCAGAATCCGTGCTTCGTTTGCCGCGAATTTGATTGCCGTATCGACTGCCTTGAACACCGCCATGATGAACCCTGAAAACCGAAATGAACCGACTAAAAAAGTAACCGTCACGAACCCGGAAGCCGTTGCCGTTTCCCTCTCCCCTTGGGGGAGAGGGCCGACGAGCCTGTTGTTCCGGCTCGCGGGGTGAGGGGTAAACGCTGACTAATCCAAGCGCATCGATAAATCAACGCCAACCCCTCACCCCGCGCAGGAGTACCTGCGTCGGCCCTCTCCCTCAAGGGGAGAGGGGTAAAACCCGCATAACTTTGCAGTTCCATGCCTCGAAGCTATTATATGGACAGGGCGAAAAAGACGAATCCGTTTTCACGTAACTTACCGGGAATTCGACATGGTTCCGATCACAGATCCGCCGAACGATTCGACAGTGCCCTCCACCGCCTTGCTGAAATGGGCGTCACTGCTGCTCGCGCTTGTCATCGTCGCCGCCACCACCGTCGCGTTGTATTCGTTGAGTGTCATGAAACAGGCCGCGCACGACGCCACTGAAATCTTTCAGCCTCAAACAAAATACTTGACCATTCTGAGCGGTGCGATTGGCGAATTGAATCACAAACCTAAACTCGTCGTCCTCTCCGCCAACATCACTGCGATGGTCACGGTCGAGAGCACGACGACGTTTGTCGGCTACAACATCGGCACAGCGAAAGTTGAAGTCTCCGCGCCCGCGCGAGTTCAATACGTGCTGAATCTCAAAAACCTCAAGCTCGACGATATGTATTACGATTCAATCGGCAAGCGCATGGTCATCACCATCCCCCGCCCCACCCTCGACACCGAGATGGTTCAGATCGAATCCGATCCCGACAAAATTCAAATCCGCACCGCCATGGGCTGGAGTCCTGTTTCGTATTTCAAAGGCGCGACGATGCGCGATGACGCAGTGAAGCATCTGCGCGACGCGGCGATTGAACAGGGCCGGCACGAACTGCTCCAGGAACGCGCCGAAAAAGATGCGAAAGAATCTGTCGGTGAATTGTTGAACACAGTCAAAGACGCTATGAAAAGCGATGGTGTGCGTCTCGATGTTGAATTCAAAAAACAGTGAGCGCTGAACGGATCATGATTGACTATTCACAACATATCAAACCTCCAACCGCGACGTTTCAATTCAGCCTCGGTCTGATGATGGGGGCGATTTTTTACGCGGCGGCAATCGCGACAATTACCATTAACGTTGCGGGCGAGAATTGGAATCCAACACAGAAAACAGTCGCGTATATTGTTTCAATTGTGTGCGTGGTCGGCTTTGCTGTGATGAGTAAATTACGCGGAAAAGTGGCGGCGTACCTATTGCTCGCGCCACTGATGTTCGTCATGAGCGTTGTCGCCGGGACGATGTCCGGTCGCTGGCCTCTTATGGAGGCTTTACCAACACAAGGCTCTACTACCCCGGTCACTTCGATCACAACCTCGCCCGCACAAGCTTCAGTAAAATCACCAGATCTCAACCCAAGCACGGTTCCGTCGCCGCTCTCGGGCGGACATCTCGGCCAATAGAAAGAAGATCAGCATGTCCGTCGCCATCATCGTCGATACCTTTCCGCGTTGGAGTGAACGTTTCATCGCGCGCGAATTGAACGAACTGCAACGACGCGGCTTAGACTTCACCATTTACTGTTTGCGAGCGGGCGATTCTGACTGCGACAGCGATCCCGATTTCTCCGGATTGATGCACCGCCGCGTCGTTCTGCCGTCGTGTTTTCTTCCATCGTTCGCGCGCGAATTGGGCTTGGATGCAGCGGCGAAAGCGCGGATGAAGCTTGTCGAAAACGAATTGGGCGTCACTGCGTTCCGCCAAATTGGATGCGCAGATTCGTTGGCGAAATTGATTCGCGAACACCGGCACACCAGTGTCTATGCGCATTTCGCGAGTCTGCCTTCAACGCTGGGATGGTTGGCGGCTGAGGCGCTTAAATTACCGTTCGTGATGTCGTGTCATGCGCGGGATGTGTTTGTGGACGGTCAACTCCTTCGCGAAAAAACGGACTGCGCGCGACGCGTGTTTACGTGTAATAAAAAGGCTCTGAATGAATTGCAACGCCTTCGCGATGGTGGCGATGTGGTCGCGGATAAATTCGTCTTGATGCCGCACGGTTTGCCTTTGGAGTCCTATCCATTTTCATCGCACGGCGAACGAACTTCGAATACGAAAAGTCTTCGCCTACTCGCTTCTGGTCGCTTCGTTCCCAAAAAGGGATTTCGCGATTTGATCGATGCAATGGCCGTTTCAGAATTGTCGGACGCGGCCATCACACTGACGATTCTTGGGGATGGTGTCGAACGAAAATCGATGACAAAACAAATCGCCCGACTGGGTTTATCGTCCCGAATTTCGATGCCGGGAATTGTGGCTGATCAGGCGATGCGAAATTATTACGATGACGCCGATGCCTTCGTGATGCCCAGCGTGGAAACGCCAGACGGGGATAGCGACGGCTTGCCTAACGCGTTGCTCGAAGCTGCCGCTTTTGGAATTCCAATCATTGGAACGAACGCCGGAAGTTTGAGCGATTTACTGAACGATGAATCCGGAATTATCATCGACCGAACAATCGATGCAGCTCGTGTTTCTCGGGATATCGCGCTTGCAATTCGAGACGTCATGATAAATCCGGACAAGGCTGCTGCGCGAGCGTTGCGCATGCGACAATTCGTCGAGGAGCGCTATGATAATCGCAGGAACATCGAGCCGCTTTTCAACGAATTATCAATACCGTAAAAAATAATAAGAAACGCACTTGAAATCCGTCAACGACGGGCTAACTTACTACCTCTTAAACGCGCGTGAGACACGTGCGTTCGTTTGATAAAGGGATTTAGTACATGGCACATAAACAGGGTCAGGGTTCGTCCAAGAACGGTCGCGATAGCAAGCCGAAGTTTTTGGGCATCAAATGCTACGGTGGCGAATTCGTCATTCCGGGCAACATCATTCTCCGCCAGCGCGGCACTGTGTTTCGCGCCGGAAAGAATGTCGGTCAAGGCCGCGATTACACGCTCTTCGCGCTGACCGAAGGGATTGTCAAATTCGACAAGACCGCCAAGAAGCGCGTCCACATTTTATCGCTCGAAGAGCACAAAGCGGACGAAGCAGCCCGCGTCGCCGCCAAGGCCGCCGCGCTTGAGCCGAAGAAGGCCGCTGCAGCAAAGAACTAAGCTCGACTCACACTCGCATTCATGTCTAAAAAACGCTCCGTCCATACGGAGCGTTTTTTCATTGGACGCGGGAGATCGATGATTTAGATTCACGCGGATTCATCTCGCCGGGGTACTTAACTACGCACGATTCTGCACACGTTCACGCGACGATTCGGAGAAGGCTCAGCGACCATGAAATGCCCAATCTGCAATGCTGAAAACACGCCAGGAACTGATGCCTGTTCGTTCTGCGGAACAGCGCTGAAGCCTGCTGCCGCCGCACATGCAGACGATGACTTCGAGCTGCAACCCGTCGTTGAAAAGCCGAACGCTCGCGAGAATCAACAAGGTCCGCCGAGAATTGATCTGGACGCCGAAGCTGTGGGCCATGACGTTCCGCCCAAAAAAGGCGAGAAGAAAAAGTCCGACAAACCCGCGCCCGAACGCCCGAAGGATTATAAGAAAGAAGCCAAGATATTGATGGCTTCCATGGGTGCGCTGCTGCTCGTGCCTATTTTCTTTTGCCTGTTCAGCATTCCAGATTTCTGCGGTCGCGGCTTCCCCAATATTCTGGGTTTGATTGCCGGAGCGCTCGCGATGCTGGAGTCGTTAAAGGTTGACGAGTTCTATAAAGCTGGCGATTACGAAGGCGCGGAGAAAGCGTCGGTTGATGCGCAGCGATGGATCAAAATCGGCGTGATTGCCGCCTTAGTGTCGCTCGTCTTACTCGGTGTGATCCAAGTGATCTGGTATGTGGTTTCCAAGATGCAAACCGTTGTCGCACCCAAGACGGATATTTAATTCTCAATCCTACTTCACGGCGGCACCCAACTCGAGTGGTGCCGTCACGCGCCCATTCCTTCCACGATTTCTTTCACCAGCACTTTCATGATGAACGAACTTTTCGTTTATATCGGCGCTCTAAACAATACGCCATGAGTGAAATCAACCCGATTGCAATCATCACATTGATCGGCATCAAGAAAAATAAATCCAGATTGGAATGATGATAATCGTGGCGCTCTTTTGGGACGTAATCCGGTTTAACCAATAAAATTGGCCAGCCATAATAA
>JBAXUS010000266.1:0-7464 GCA_037129555.1 Planctomycetota bacterium | reverse complement strand
CCGATGGGCGAACGCCGCGCGACGATTGGTCGCGATCATCACATCGACGCGTTTACGATGTGGGCCGCGGGCGGGGGAGTGAAACCGGGCATGCTCGGCGCGACCGACGAACTCGGCTTCGGCGTCACCGAACACAAAGTCCACGTCCACGATCTTCACGCGACGTTGCTGAAACTGCTCGGCTTCGATCACTTGAAATTAACGCACCGCTTCCAAGGCCGCGACTACCGCTTGACCGACGTTCACGGCGAGGTTGTGAACGAGATGCTGGCGTGAAGAACGGTTTTAGTCCTGCACCGTTTGCACCGTCTTAATCCACTCGTCGGCCATCAATTGGTGGCCGGAGTACGTCGGGTGGACGCCGTCCCAAATCCAATGATCGGCAGGCGCTCGTTTGCAGGCGTCGTCGAAGACTTTCTGAAAATTGACGAGCACGGCGTGATGCTTCTCGGCTAATTTTGCGACGATGGCCTGGCGCTTTTTGATGTTCTCGAACGACGCGTCGAAGCCTTCCTTCCTCTTTCCGACGGGCAGCAAAAACGGTTCGCACAGAATGAACTTCACGTTCGGTAGTGCGGCTTTTGTATCGGTCAACAGCTTGTCGTAAACCTGTTCGTATTGTTCCATCGGAATGCCGCGTCCATTGTCGTTGACGCCGATGAGGATGCTGAGCACCGTCGGCTTGAGATCCAGCGCGTCTTTCTGCCAGCGCTTTTCGAGATCGAGCACCGTGTTGCCGCTGATGCCTTTGTTGATGAACGTGAGATTACGTTCGGCCAACGCGGCACCGTATTTGGCGGCGATGATGAATTGGTAGCCGTGGCCGAGAATGTGATTCGGATCGGGGCTGCGACCGCGGTTGCCGTCGGTGATTGAATCACCTTGAAAGAGGATCACAGCGTCCTTTTTGAAGAGCGGCATATCTTCGGCAAACGTGGAAGTGACGACGATGATGGCGATCAGAAAAAAGGCGAATCGTGGCATTTTTTGGGGCTCCTGGTTCGTAATTCGTATGAGCATGAGTATAGACGCGAAGAGTACACCACACGACGCATTTGTACAGTTCAGAAGGAGCGGCATAATGCTGCCTAGACCGGAAGGCCCAGGTTCAATAGCTGCGATTAAATAAGAGCCCCACCGGGCGGCATCTAGCCCCGCGTTTGGTGCGAATAGGCTACACCTATAGCGCGCATATTTGTAGTTCATCGATCTCACGCCACTACCCACAGCCCTAACACCCCACCTGATTTACTACCTGTGGTCCTAACATAATACTAAAATTAAAGCAAATATAACAATTTCCCCTTATCCACTCAAAAAATCTTTTCCCACAATTGATAATCGCTTTTGCTGCAAATCCATGAGCAACTTGAATTTAGAGTGTGGAAAAGTTGTGGATAACTTTTCGCGCATTTCAGTTGTGGACCACAACATATTGGGGTATTATTCCGATCATCATCAATAGGATGTTTCGATTTCGGTGAACCAGATTTCGCGGGGTGGCGGAATCTCGCCCCGTTAAGCGAGACATATTACCCGAAACGTTAGCCAAATACACAGGAGCCACTCGCATGATTTCGTCCAAAGAAGCCGCCACGACGGCCACTATCACCGTGAAGGATCGCATGGAAAAGATTCAGGAAGCCACCTCGCAAAAGCCCATCGATCCGGTTTGGACGAATGGCAAAGCCCTCGGACTCACGGACAACTGTATCCGCGTCCTCATGAGCCGCTACCTCAAAAAAGGTCCGGACGGCAAGTGCACCGAAACGCCGGAAGACCTCTTCCGCCGCGTCGCGTACACCATCGCTGCGGCTGAATTGCGCTACGGCAAGACGCCAGCCGATGTCGAACGCATCGAACAGAGCTACTTCGATTTGATGGTCAAGGGCATCTACATGCCCAACTCCCCGACGCTCATGAACGCCGGCCGCGAAATGGGCATGCTGTCCGCCTGCTTCGTGCTGCCCTTGGGCGATTCGATCAACGAAATCTTCGACACCGTCAAAGCCACCGCGCTGATCCAAAAAGCTGGCGGCGGCACCGGCTTCACGATGGATCGTCTGCGCCCGACCGGCGACTGGATCAAGTCTTCCGGCGGCACAACGTCCGGCCCGATCAGCTTCTGGAAAGTGCTCTCCGAAGCCACCAACGCCATCCAACAGGGCGCGTTCCGCCGTGGCGCGAACATGATGATGTTGACCATCACCATGCCCGACATTTTGAAGTTCATCTTCGCCAAGCAGGACTTGAGCCGCTTCCAAAATTACAACATCAGCGTCAAGGTTCCGGACGCATGGATGGAAGCGTACGTGAAAGATCCGAGCCAGCCGAACGTCGTCATGAACAAGCGCGACAAAAAGTGCTTTGTGTTGCAGAAGAGCTTGAACATCGAACAGTATCAGTTGAATGATCTGGTGACGCTCGACGCCTACAACGCGATGCCGGCCGCTGATCGTCCGGCGGTGTGGACGATGGGCGACATCTGGGACACGATCGTCCAAAACGCTTGGCAGACCGGCGAACCGGGTATCATCTTCATCGACCGGATCAAGAACACGAATCCGACTCCGAACGTCGGCGAAATGGAAGCGACGAATCCGTGCGGCGAACAGCCGTTGCTGCCCTACGAAGCATGTAACCTCGGCAGCATCAATCTCGCCTGCTTCTGTGGTCATTCGAAGAACGAGTACAATTGGGACGGCTTGAAGTCGGCGATTCACATCTCGACGCGCTTCCTCGAAAACGTTGTCGAAGTCAACAACTACGTGATCCCGGAAATCGAACACGTATGCAAAAACAACCGCAAGATCGGCCTCGGCATCATGGGCTTCGCGGATGCGCTCTTCAAGATGAACATTGGATACAACACGGAAGAGGGCGTGGCGTGGGGCGAGAAGTTCATGAAGTTTGTGAACGACGAAGCGCATAACGAATCCGAACGCTTGGCCGACGAACGCGGCGTGTTTGCGAACTGGCACGGCAGCCGCTGGGAGACGGAATGGAAGCGCAAGCAACGCAACGCGTGTTCCACGACCGTCGCTCCAACCGGCACGATCTCGATCATCAGCAACTGCAGCGGCGGCATCGAACCGTTGTTCTCGCTGGCGTTCTTCCGCGAAGTCATGCGCGATCACACGGGCAAGGCGCAGAAAATGGCCGAAGTCAACGACATCTTCAAAGCCGTCGCCCGCGCGAACAATTGCTGGGGCTATGACGAACAGGAATTGTTCGGCCGCATCGCTCGCGAAGGCTCGCTGCACCACATCGAAAACATCCCGGAAGACGTCAAACGCACGTACGTCTGCGCGCACGACATTTCGCCGGAATGGCACGTCAAGATGCAGGCTGCGTTCCAGCGCCATTGCGACAGCTCGATCAGCAAGACGACCAACTTCCCGAACAGCGCCACGCCGGACGACGTTCGCAAGATTTATGATCTCGCGTTCCAGACCGGTTGCAAAGGCGTGACCGTCTACCGCGACGGCTGCCGCAAAGGCCAGCCGATGACGCTGGAGAAGAAGGAAGAGAAGAAGGCCGACGTCGCTCCGCAAGTGATCGTGAAGGAAGTGATCAAGGAAGTCGTCAGCCACGTGGTGATCAAGCCTGTCAAAACCCCGACGATTCTGTCGGCCGTGCGCATCCGCCAGAACACACCGTTCGGCCACATGCACTTGACGATCTCGGTCGATCCGAAGACGGAACGCGAACTCGAAGTCTTCGCGCAGCTCGGCAAGGCCGGCGACGTGGCGGCGAGCGATTTGGAAGCGATCTGCCGCATGGTCAGCTTGTTCCTGCGCAGTGGCGGGACGATGGACTTGGTGATGGATCAGCTCGAAGGCATCGGCAGCCACTTGTCGGTCCCGACGAAAGACGGCCGCGTGATGTCCCTCGGCGACGGTCTCGGCAAGACGATCCGCAAATACTGGAACGCAAAGAAGGCCCACGGCCTGAAAGCGATTCTGTTGGGCGAAGTGGACATCGACGCCGCGCCGTACACGAATGGCCACGCCAACGGCCACGCAACGGCCCAAGTGCTGGACGTTCACGGCCACGCCGTGGAAACGAAAGTGCTGCTGAAAGGTACGGTCAAATCTCAGTTGAATGAAGAGATGTTGAACAACTTCAAACTGAAATGCCCGGACTGCGGCAACGGCACGCTGGCGTTTATGGAAGGGTGCGTGAAGTGCGGGGCGTGTGGGTATAGTAAGTGCTAAACGATTCGCGTGATGTGTAGCCCCGCAGGGGCGGCATAATGTAGCCTAGGCCGTAAGGCCTAGGTTACAGCGCGCGCGATGAGATAGCCCTGAAGGGGCGACATAAATTGAGTGGGTCGCGGGAGGCGGCAAGCGATGAGCCAGCAGGTGTGGGGGGATTCGGTTGCCGCCTTTATTTTTTTGAGGTGCGGGTGTCGTACAGCCCCGAACGCCATGGCGGCAGATTCGCACGGTTTACTAAATTGTTTCGTGCACGTCCCAGGCATTCTACAAGAGAGTTGAATATCAACTCGCGTGGTATGGCATTTATTTTGGAGTTGAAGACCTATGAAGCCATTGCATAATGCCGCAGGCGAAGGCGACATTTTAAAAGTTAAACAGCTTGTTGAAGAAGGCGCCGACGTAAATGAAAGAAACGACCGGGGCGAAGAAACACCTCTCCATTTTGTGTGTTTTGGCACGAAACCCAGACATGAAGGTTTGGTAAAGGTCGCGAAATTTTTAATTGATCATGGCGCGAATGTAAATACCTCGGCAGGAAAACTGAAATGGACGCCATTGCATTATGCTGCATTCATGGATCATTTCGAATTTCAGATTATTGAACTATTCGCTAGCCATGGTGCGTCGATAAACGCCATAGATAAATTTGGCGGAACGCCAATAGACGTGGCCATCGAAAAAGGTTGTACTAATTTTGAAAAATCAATGCGAGCAATTGGTGGACGAGCGCTCTATAAACCGCGAAGTCAGAAAGGTATTTTCTATACGTTGTTGAATTTTATGGCTCCAAAAGGGCAACCCAGTAAGGAACAAATCAATTTATTATTAGCACAACAGAATGCCAATATGAGCGCGGCATTTTTTTCGAGACTACGTGCTGGGTATGCTCAGATCGAAGCGTCAATGTGCGTTCATCAGGTGTTATTCGACTACCGTTATAGAGACTTTATAAACAAATAACATTTTTCGGAAAGAGTTCAGGCGGGTGGCACCGTTGGCGCAAAAAACGCCTGATCGCGGCTTGCTGAAAAAGGGCGGCACTGGTAGGTACTCCTACCAGTGTGAACTCGAAGCGCCGTGTTGAATTTCAATCCGGTTCGCGCGCATTTTTATGTCGCCCCTGTGGGGCTCAATTTTACGCGTGGATCTGGACCCAGGCCTCACGGCCTGGGCTACATTAGGCCGCCCCTTCGGGGCTGTACGGCGTACGATGCGAAATGCGATTGTGCTACATGTGTTTGTTGCGAAAAGTGGACACAGGCCTTACGGACTGGGCTGCATTATGTCGCCCCTTCGGGGCTATAGAGCGATTGCGACGAGAGCGTAAATTGCGCGTGGAATGTCGGTTGCCGTACAGCCTCGAAGAGGCGGCTTAATGTAGCCTAGGCCGTGAGGCCTAGGTCACGGATCGCGACACAAACGAGCCCTGAAAGGGCGGCATAATTCACGGTTCGCGCGTGATTTTATGTCGCCCCTTCAGGGCTCTGCGTTGTATGTCTATCGTGGACCCAGGCCTCACGGCCTGGGCTACATTAGGCCGCCCCTTCGGGGCTGTACGGCGTTCGATGCGAAACGTGTTTGTTTCGAATATCATGCGGTGTTATTCATCCGGAGGACATGATGCCTCAATCCCTCTCGAACCTTTTCGTCCACCTTGTATTCAGCACTAAAAATCGCGTTTCATTTATTACATCTACTATTGAACCGGAACTCTATGCCTATATCGCTTCTATTTTAAATGAACACGGATGTCAAACAATACTCATCAACGGAATGCCGGATCACGTACATATTCTTTTCAATTTATCCAGAACCATGACGCTGGCTGATGTCGTCAGTAAGGTCAAGGCGAATACATCGCGGTGGATCAAAACAAAAGGTCCAGACTTTTCGACATTTGGCTGGCAATCCGGTTATGGAGCTTTCTCCGTCGGCGTCACGGACAAAGACCGCGCTATCAGTTATATTCGTGCTCAGAAAACGCATCATCAAAAGCAATCATTTCAAGACGAATTTCGCGAGATGTTGCAACGCGCTGGGATTAAATTTGACGAACGATACGCGTGGGATTAAATCGGCGGGTGGCACTGGTAGGTACTCCTACCAGTGCGAACTCGAAGCGCCGTGTTGAATTTCAGTACGCTCTTACGCGTCTTCGTGCCGACGAATGGCTTCATGACATTTTACGCGTTGTTCCCGGTTCGCGCGCGCAGGTTTGTGGTATACGCCAGCGCGTCCAGGTGCTACACTACACTTCGTGAACATTATGCTGATCGTCATCTCGGCAGTTTCTTTCCTGGCACATGGCCTGGGATGTCTTTTTTCTTCTTATTTGAAGCAGGAGTTTGAACGCTACGAGTTGACTTCGCAGCGTATATGGGTTGGTGTTTTGCAAATAAGCGCCGGAGTTGGATTGCTGGCGGGAATTAGACTGCCGTGGTTGGGGCGTTCGGCTGCGGCGGGGCTGGCGGTGATGATGCTGGTTGCGGTGGGTGTCCGGTATAAGATCAAAGACAGCCTGTTGCAGACGATGCCTGCGTTATTTTATGTCGTGCTGAATGCTTACCTGTGTTGGGCGGGTTATTGATTTGTTACCTGTTTTTAAAGCACCGCAATTAAGGCACACATTACGAATACGGCCAAGGCGGGCAGCGCTTTTTTGAGCGGGTCTTTTGCTTTGAAGTGCATGATGATTGCGGCGAGCATGAGCAAGCCCAGGCCGGCACCCGCTGGCTGCGCGAGACTTGGGTTCCAAATGGCGAATAATAGGGAAAGCGCCAATCCAATCTTAAGCACTGCAATCAGACACATGAACCAATAAGGCAGCCCATAGACGGCGAATTCCTCACGCATGTTTATCGCGTTGCCACCCCGATAGGGTGTTGCTTTGCCAGCGCGAAGCAACCAGACATCCAGGATTCCAAGCGCGACAATTAGTTGCAAAACAATTTTTAAATAAAGCATACGTTTAATCCGAAATCCATAGGGTCCAATTGGGAATACTGGGTAAAACTGGTGAATTCGACGCTGCTGTTCGCTATGCGAATCGGGCGGAGTATACTGCAAACTAACGGGTTTCTAAAACATATTTTTAGAAATTTAAGTTTGTGGCGTTCGATGTGAATTCGCTTCGCCCACCCACCTGTTCCGGGCGAGCCATACTGACCTCTTTTCCGCCGAGAATTCGTCAGACGCCCACACAAATTCCGAGAATTGCGGACAATCCTGTTTCGAATCGTCGTTC
>JBAXUS010000265.1:0-7478 GCA_037129555.1 Planctomycetota bacterium | reverse complement strand
TCAAATCGGACAGAATTTTCCGGACACGCTTCTGCCTGTTGTCGGCAACGATGAGCCGCTCGTCCGCGATTATTTCATGCACTTCTTCCTGACTGAAGACAGCATCGAAGCGTACACGCCATTCGTCGCCGACAGCTGGCTCAAGGACGCACTCGCTGAAACGAAGATTCTGAGTGGTGCGCCCGATCCGGAAAAATGGTATGCGCTGCTGAACAACCCGGCGCGATTCCAGGAATTGAAGGAACGCGTGGACATTGTGTTCGCTCCGACCAACAAAAACTATTTCCGGGCCGATGAAGCCGTCTCGATGGCGCTCGACGTGAAGAACGTCAAGACACTGATGGTCAAAGTCTATGAAATCAACACCGCGAATTATTACCGCGAGTTGCAACGCGAAGTCGAAACAAGCATCAACCTCGACGGCCTCGTCGCCAATCAAGAGACGCCGTACACGTACGAAGAACCGCCACTGCGTCGCGTTCGCCGCACGTTCGATTTCGCAGCGCTCAAAAATCCCGGTGTGTACGTCGTCGATTTCATCGGCAACGGACGCAGCAGCCGGACGGTGGTGCGCAAGGGTCGTGTGCGGGCGCTCGAACATTCTTCTGCGGCCGGGCACATCTTCAGCGTGCTCGACGAAAGCAATGTGAAGCAGAAAACTGCATCGATCTGGCTCAGCGGTCACGAGTACAAATCGAACAAAGACGGTGACATTCTAATTCCGTTCACCAACGCCCCGGGACGACAGAACATCGTCATCATGGCGGGCAATGTGATCTCGCTCGACCGCTTCGAACACCGTGCTGAAAACTACAAATTGATGGCCGGGATTTATGTTGAGCGCGAAGCCTTGCTCAAGCGCGCGAAGGCGAACGTGATCGTCCGTCCGATGCTCTACATCAACGGCGCTGCGATGGGATTCAAAGCGCTCGAAGAGGTCACGCTCGTGTTGCAATCCACTGACCGCGATGGTGTCGTCTCGTCCAAAGACGTGCGCGATTTCAAACTCGAAGACGACAAAGAATCAGTCTACGAATTCCAAGTGCCTGAAAATTTGAGCGACTTGGCCATCACGCTCAAGGCGAAAATTCAAGTCCTGAGCACCGGCGCGAAAATCGATCTGAGTGATTCTGCTCGCTTCACGTTGAATCAGATCGACAAGACCGAACACGTTGCCGACGTTCATTTCAGCAGGCTCGATACTGGCTGCGTTCTCAGCCTCCTCGGCAAGACCGGCGAAACCCTCGCCGACCGCGCGATCAATGTTGACTTCAAGCACCGCGATTTTAAAGAAGCGATTCATGTGACGCTGCAAAGCGGTTCCGATGGTCGCATCGATTTGGGCGCGCTTGAAGCCGCCGGGATCGTCAGTCTCTCGACTCCGGGACTCGACAATCACAAACGCGAATGGTCGCTGTCGAGCACGTATCACAGCCTACCGTTTTCACTCAATGCGAAATCGGGTGACGTCATCCGCGTCCCCTATATGGGCAAGCTCGCCGCCCCTGCGCGCGCGGATGTGTCGCTCCTCGAAAAGCGCGGATCCGGATTTCTCGCTGATCAATTCGCGGTCCTCACGATCAAGGACGGCTACTACGAAATCCCAACGCTCTCGCGCGGCGATTACGAGTTGTATCTGAAAGATTCGAATCATCGCATCAGCGTAAAAGTCGCGGAAGGCGTCGTCGTCGATGGTTACGCATCATCGAACGCTCGGATGCTTGAAGTGGTGAACGCAGATCCGCTGCAAATTGCTTCGGTCGATGTCACGCCGGACGCGATCAAGATCACGCTCAAAAACGCCGACACATTCGCGCGGCTGCATGTGGCCGCGACGCGCTTCGAGCCCTCGTTCTCTATCCTCGGTCATCTCGGCAAAGTCGATTTCGCTGAACCGGCGGAAGTTCAACTCGGAATCACGGAAACGCAGTACCTCGCCGGACGTGACATCGGCGACGAATACCGCTACATCATGGATCGTAAATACTCGACGAAGTATCCCGGCAACATGCTCAATCGTCCCAGCCTGCTGCTCAATCCGTGGGCTATTCGCAAAACGGAGACCAGCGAGGAGCAAGCGCAGAGCGGCGGCGATTTTGGCAACATCGGTGCCGGACGTGGATCATTCGGGAATCGAGCTGGGGGTGGCCGCAAGGCCCTTGCAGTTCCGAACACGCTCGCGAACTTCGATTTCCTCCCAGCGCAAGCCGTGCTGCTCACGAATCTGAAGCCGGACGCGAACGGCATCATCACGATCGCACGCAAAGATCTCGGGCCAGGGCAGCAGATTCATCTGCTCGCGGCCGATCACAGCAACACCGTTTATCGCCAGTTGTCATTGCCTGAAATGAAGACCGTTCCGAACGATCTGCGACTCGCTCAAGCGCTTGATTCCACGAAGCATTTCACTGAGCGCAAACAAGTTTCCGTGATCGAAGGCAACCAGAATTTCGAGCTCGCCGATGTGGCCACTTCGACCATCGAACCGTACGACACGCTCGCGAAAGTGTATGGTTTATACGTGACGCTCGGCAACGCGCCGCAGCTTCCTGAATTCAATTTCATCACGCGCTGGCCGTCATTGAAGCCCGAGGAAAAACGTGAGTTCTATTCGAAACACGCCAGCCACGAACTCAGCTTCTTTGTCTTTAAGAAAGATCCGGAATTCTTCAAGACCGTCGTCCAACCGTATCTGAAAAACAAGAAGGACAAAACATTCATTGATCATTTCCTGATCGAAGATGATCTCAGCGAATTCCTCAAACCGTGGGCGTATGGTCAGCTCAATATCGTCGAACGAATTCTCTTGATTCAACGCATTCAAGGCGAAGCGGAAGCGGGCGCGCGGCACGTCAACGATCTGTTTGATCTGCTCCCGCCAAACATTGAACGCTTCAATTCGCTGTACTTGACCGCGATCAAAGGCAGCGCACTTGATACGGGCGATGCGCTGGGCCTCGAAGGCGCGAAGCAGCAGATGGCTCCGGCCAAACCACTGTCTCTTGCATTTCAAAAAGATGACAAAAAAGCGGATGGAATGAACCGCAACGCAGGCATGGCGTTCGCTGCCCCACCCGCCCCGGCCACAGCCGCAGCTCCGGCGGCCAAATCGCGTGGACTGGATCGCGACGCCGGCGAGAAGAGTGAAGCGCAAGTTGAGCAATTGGCTTCGGACAAATCTATGAACCAATTGCAAGAGAAGCGCAAGGCGTTGAAAGACGACGCGGCTGCCGAACCGGAAATGCTGAAGAAATCTGCTCCCAGTGACGCGAAAGAATCGTCGGGACGAGGGGCACGCGCGCGGCGCGAAGCGGGGAAAGCGTTTGAGGATGAATCCGAATTACGCCAAGCCGCGCGGCAGTTCTATCGCAAGCTCGACAAGACTGAAGAGTGGGTCGAAAACAACTACCACCATTTGCCGATTGAAAATCAGAACGCAGCTCTCGTCACCGTCAACGCGTTTTGGAAGGATTACGCGGCGTATTTGAGCAAAGGTGGAAACGCTGGATTCCGTTCCGTGCATCTCGCTGACGCGTCGCGCAACTTCACTGACATCATGTTCGCGCTCGCTGTGTTGGATCTGCCGTTCGAAGCGCAGAAACACACGACGACATTCAACGGCGCGAAGATGACGCTCGCCGCGAAGAGTCCGATCATTCTCTTTCACAAAGAAATCAAGGAAGGTGCGGACGGTGGCAAATCGCAGATTTTGATCAGCGAGAATTTCTTCAAGTTCGACGACCGCTACCGCTTCGAAAACAACGAACGCTTCGAAAAATATGTGAGCGGCGAATTCCTGACTCACGCCGTTTACGGCTGCCAGATCGTCGTCACCAATCCGACCGCGAATCCGCAGAAGCTTGAATTGCTGATGCAAATTCCCGCCGGAGCGATTCCCGTCAAGAACGGCTTCTACACCAAAGGTTCGTTCCTCGACGTGAACCCCTACGCGACGAGTTCCGCCGAATACTATTTCTACTTCCCGCTGCCGGGAACGTTCGCGCACTATCCGGTGCAGATCGCGAAGAACGAAAAGATCATCGCGTTCACGCCGGGCGAAACGCTGACCGTTGTCGAGAAACTGACGAAGCCTGACACCACGTCCTGGGACTATGTTTCTCAAAACGGAACGCCTGAAGAAACGATCGCGTATTTGAAGGCGAACAACATCGCCCGGTTGAACCTGGAACTCATTGCATGGCGCATGAAAGATGCGGCGTTCTTCACGCAAGTTTCAACGCTGCTCGCTCAACGCCACGTGTATCACAACACGCTTCAGTCGTACTCGATCAAACACGGTGATGTCGCGGCGTCGCGTGAATTCCTGCAACACGCGGATGGCTTCCTGTCGCAATGTGGACCGATCATCGACACTAAACTTGCGACGATTGATCCGGTGATTCGCAAGACGTATCAGGTCATGGAATACAACCCGCTGGT
Source organism: Planctomycetota bacterium (assembly GCA_037129555.1). Classification (GTDB taxonomy): domain Bacteria; phylum Planctomycetota; class SZUA-567; order H5-PLA8; family H5-PLA8; genus JANXLS01. The sequence goes on along the minus strand of JBAXUS010000265.1, from coordinate 3,038 downwards.
CAACGCCCGCGCGCACCGACTCGGAAAGAATCGCAAGATTCTGAACGATCGCTTCGCCGAACAGTATCAGCGCCTGTTGCATGTGCTCACGTACCGCGCGCAGCTCGACAACGTGGACCGCATGGCGGTGACGTACTATCTGCTGCTTCAGGACCGCGTTGAAGAAGGCTTGGCGCTCTTTGACAAAGTCGATCCGAACGCGCTCGCGACTCGCTTGCAGCACGACTACTTCACGTGCTACACGCTCTTCTATAAAGGTGATGCGAAAGCCGCACGGACGGTAGCCGATAAATACACAGCGTATCCAGTGGACCGCTGGCGGAATTCGTTCGCTGAAGTCCGCGCGCAATGCGATGAGATCGACGGTAAAGACAACGCGATTGTTGACAAAGATGACAAGAAGCAGAAACAAGCCGCGCTCGCCGCGACCGAGCCGAATCTGGATTTCACCGTTGAAGCCAAGAAGGTCGCGATCAATTATCAGAATGTCGCCGAGTGCCGCGTGAACTACTACAAGATGGACATCGAGCTGCTGTTCTCGGGCAATCCGTTCGTCCAGGAATACGCGGGGCAATTCTCGTACATTCGTCCCAACAAGTCGGATGTCGTGGCACTTCCCGCCGGGCAAAACGCGCTCACGTTTGATCTGCCGCAGGAGTTCCTGAGCAGCAATGTGATGGTTGAAATCGTGGCGGGCGGCGTGAAGAAATCGCGTGCGTATTACGCGAATTCGCTGGCTGTTCAGATCGTCGAAAACTACGGACAAGTCAAGGTGCTGAACGCCACGACGAACAAGCCTGTTGCGAAAGCGTACGTGAAAATCTATGCGAAGAACAAGAGTGGAGTCGTCGCGTTCTATAAAGACGGCTACACGGACTTGCGTGGCAAACTGGACTACGCGAGCCTGAGCACGAACGAGATCGACAACGTTCAGAAGTTCTCGATCCTTGTGCTCAGTGAAAACGACGGCGCGCTGGTTCGCGAGGCGGCTCCACCGAAGCAGTAACGGATTTCACGCAGAGACGCAAAGGACCTCGAAAGCGTCTCTGCGTGAATCCGCTAAGAACGCTTCGCGAAGTACAGCGCTGCGTAGATTTTCAGATCGACGACGCAACCGGATTTGACTTTGTCATCAAGCCATTGTTCAGCGGAATCGAGCGGGACTTCGTGGATGGTGATGTCTTCGCCTTCAACGCCGCCTCCGGCTGCAACTTTCCGAACGCCGATGGCGCGGTAGAGACTTACGACTTCGTTGCTCATTCCGGCTGACGTTGCGCCTTGGCAGAGTAGCTTCAGTTCATCGGCTTCGTAGCCGGTCTCTTCCATCAATTCCCGAGCCGCTGCAGTGGACAGCGTTTCGTTCTCTTGGCCGGGCGTATCACCTGACAACCCAGCGGGCAATTCGTAGGAGTATTTTCCGTGCGGCGGGCTGAGATGCGAAATGACGAGCAAGTTATTGTCTGGCGTGACAGCAACGATGCCGACGATTCCGGTCGCGTTGTTGCGCTCAACATACTCCCAGCCGCTCGCGCGCTTGGCATACGTCAAAAACCGGCCTTGGTGGATCACTGTTTTTTCGGTGAGGTTCGACATGTGTTCCTTTCGCATTAGTCGTGACTTTGAACTCGATGAGGTGTATTCTACAATGGTGTACGGAACTGTTATTCTTACTCGAGTGTCCGGCGGTACATGCACATGAAACGAACCCTCAGTAGAGGTGTGACGGCGATTGAGATCATCATCATCGCTGGCATCCTACTCATCTTTATTTCGTTGCTTTGGCCCACCATCGCCAGCATTCGCAACAGGGCCCGACTCACGACTTGCGCAAGCAATCTCGAACAAATCTATCACGGCCTTGCCATGTACAGTCTCGACAACAGCCGCGACGGGGAAATGTTCCCGGCCTCGATGACCAATCTCTGCAACGGGGAAAACGGTGCCCCGTATATCAGCGATGAGCGCGTTTTTGTCTGCCCGATGGATTATACCAAAGCCGGAGTTGTCGGCAACAAAACAACCCTCAAGCCCGGCAATCCTCAGGATACCTTTTCGACCAAAGCAGAACGCCGTGGGAATACGCATGCCGTTTTCGGCTATTCACTTAACCAGCGCGATAGTTCATATAAGTATGAATTCAGCGGTGCCATTTGCGAATCCTATACGCCTGCGACGAGTACAAGCGAAGCTTATTTTAACGGCGACTACGATGGGTCATGTACTTATTATTTGGTATCTAAATCAGACTACTACTTCCCACCCACCCCGAACGAAGTGGATCGCTACGGTGTTAAATTACCTAACGGCAACATAGGTATCTCGTTCGCTGATTTTAAATTTCATCAAATCAGCTATGGGGATATCTATATTACCGCTGCCGGCGAACCGCCAACACCGACACCCGATGGCTTTGAAGACCCCTTTGAGTGGTATTATACAAATCCTGATTTCCCAGCCGTCTACGACCAATATGGTAACATTGCCAACATTGTCACAAGCTACTCGCGCTCATGGCTTCCAGTCGTCCGCTGTTTCTGGCATGTCAATCAGACGCATGTAGACAGCCCCTATTACGAAGAAGTCCAGAACATTTCGCTGGATGGTGCAATAATTATGACTGAGCCCTATTGGGAGCGCACTGCATTTAAAAAGGGAGCCAAAACGGGTGATACTGGATTTTAGTAAAGTACTCTACACCCAGTTGACTCCAGGTCATGAATTAGAAATTCCGGACTCGTTCCCCGAGTCCTTGCGCAACTCCATCCTAAAGCTCCACCGTTCAGAAGATCGCAATCTACGCATCGCCAGCTATAATCTGCTTGAAGCGATTCTCGTCAAATGGAATGGTCGTTCCCACACGCTAGAAAATCTGCAACGCACTGCCAACGGACGGCCTTTTTTCCCAAGACTTCCCGGTGAACCACGTTTCGATTTTAATCTTTCGCACTCAGGCAACATCGCCATCTGCGCTGCACTCAATGATGGAACAATCGGCGTCGATGTCGAACAATGTCGTCCGTTCGATTTGGAAGACGCCC
>JBAXUS010000264.1:0-7520 GCA_037129555.1 Planctomycetota bacterium | reverse complement strand
TGCCGATTAATTCAGCGCTGGCCAAATCCGCCTCGCGTTCGCACTGGCGCGAGACTGCTCCAAAGAAGAAATAAATGAAGCTGATCAGCAGCGTCATCATCAAGGCGACTTGAAGCAGCGGGAATGCCGACCAGCCTTGTGAGATCGATCCGTACAGCGCGCTGACCGCCATCATGATGCTCAAGTAGACGGCGAGATATAAAATCGGATGGCCGTAACGCGCGTGACCGAGTTCGTGGCCGAGAACGGCTTCAGTCTCTTCAACGCTGAGCGTTTCAGCGAGCATCGGGCTGATCAAGACGTAGCGGAACCGCGACCACGTTCCGAGCACGGCGGCGTTCAAGAGGCCGGTATTGCGCCCGCCCCAAATTAAAATGGCGCGTGTTTTTACTCCGGAACGAGCGATGACCTCTTCCAATTTTAATTTCAACGCGCCATCCGGGATGGGGTGGCAATCCCAAAGTGTCACTGCTGCGAGTGGCATGATCACGGTTGCGGCGAGCGCCATCATGCCGATGATGAACAGCGATTGCGCGGGTTCGTATTCAAGCCATGCGGTGTAACTGTGCGGTAGAAATTGTGCGATGTCCGTGATGATCGCGAGGACCACTGAGACGCAGAACGGGAGCCACGTCAGTTTTGCTTCGAAGCTCAAATACGTGAGCAGCGGAATCTGCGACCTGCGCGATCCGGACGCGAGACGGCGGCGTGGAATCCACGAGAGCACCATCGCGACGAGGTACGGCCCGACCTTCAGCGACGACGCCACGACGACGCTTTTCGCAAGCGTGAAACCGGCGAGCGATACATCGTCATGCAGCCCGAACCAGCGCGGCCAAAACGAGACTGCCATCGGCCAATTCAAGTACCATGTCGCCGCTGCAAAAAACAGGACGGAGAGTGCCTGCGCGACGATGGTGCAACGCGAAAAAAATTGGTTGGGATGGAGTGTTTTTTCTGGGATCTCGGCCATGGCGCGATAGCGTTCGGTTCGACGTTCCGTGACGCGCGCGGCGACATCGTGGCAGTACCATGACGCGAGCCAAAAAATCGGCCAGACCCAGAACGCTTCGCGAACACGCGTGGAATCCCACGCGTTGTGGCTGAGATAATCGCCGATTCGGTCGGCACACAAGATGACTGCGATGAGGTCGAAAGGAATGCGCATTGAACAAACGTTTCTAGTTTCTAGTTGTTTCTTACGACCGAAACTATGAACAATTCTAACCGAGGATAAGGGGAGGGCAAGGCGAGGAGCACGGTCGCGATTTTGCCGCTTACTGGCGTGCGCGGCTCTTGATGACATCGAAACGCAAGACGTTAGGGCAGATTGCTGGATTCTCCTTGATCATCCATTATAATCCTCACCATGGCATCGAAACCTAAAACCAAAAAGAAGTCCGCTGCATCCTCTCCGTTTTGTACGATTCCCGAAGCCCTGGCCGAGTTGCGCGCGGGGCGGTTCTTGATTCTCGTTGATGACGAAGATCGAGAGAATGAGGGCGACCTTGTCATCGCGGCGGAAACGTGTACCGCCGAGTCAATCAATTTCATGGCGAAACATGGCCGTGGGTTGATCTGTTTACCGCTGACAGAAGAACGCTGTGATTTATTGCAGCTTCCGTTGCAGACGTCGGCGAACACAGCTCGATTTGGGACAGCGTTTACCGTCTCGATCGAAGCGCGAAAAGGCGTGACGACGGGGATCAGCGCGGCGGATCGCGCTCGGACAATTCAGGCGGCGATTGATCCGAAGAGTGGGCCGGAAGATTTATCGCGACCTGGGCATATGTTTCCGTTGCGCGCGAAGACTGGCGGCGTTCTCGTACGCGCCGGGCAGACGGAAGGCAGTGTGGATTTGTGCCGGCTCGCCGGGATGAATCCGGCTGCGGTCATCTGCGAGATCATGAACGATGACGGGACGATGTCGCGGCTGGGGCAGCTCGAAAAATTTGCCAAGAAGTTCAAGCTGAAGATTTGCGCGATTCGCGACCTGATTGAGCACCGGCGTTCGACAGAACGGTTGATTGAGCGCGTGGCGGAAGTGCAGTTGCCGACACGGTTCGGTGACTTCAAATTATTCTGCTATCAGTCGGCGGTAGGCGACAAGGAAGAGCATCATCTCGCGATGGTCATGGGCGACATTCGTCCGGGGCGTGTGCAGTCCGAGCCGGTGCTGGTGCGCGTTCACAGCGAGTGTTTGACGGGCGACGCGTTGGGAAGCATGCGCTGCGATTGCGGCGAGCAACTCGCGGCGGCTCAAGCGGTGATTGCGCGAGAGGGGCGCGGCGTCATTTTGTACATGCGCCAAGAAGGGCGCGGAATTGGGCTGGTCAATAAACTTCGCGCGTACGAATTGCAGGAGCAGGGCCAAGACACTGTGCAAGCCAACGCGGCGCTGGGATTCAAGCCGGATTTGCGGCGCTATGGATTGGGCGCGCAGATGCTCGTGGATCTCGGCATTTCGAAGATAAACTTACTGACTAACAACCCGCGCAAAATTGTCGGGCTGAGTGGCTATGGATTGGAAGTGATCAAGCGCGTACCGATTCAGATATTGCCCGGAGATTACAACAAGAAATATCTCCGGACAAAGAAGCTGAAAATGGGTCATCTGCTCGACGATGTGTGAACAATTACTGTTTCGGGCCGAGGGGTTCGGCGGGGGGTGCTGAGCCTTCATGGTCTTTCTTGTAGCCTTCTTGAGCGTCAGCGATGCCTTTTTTAACCTCATCGGTCTCGCCGAGAATTTGTGTCAGGCGCTTGTAAACATTGAAAGCGTCTTCCCATTTTTTGTCTTTCAGATACTGCGGACCCTTTTTCAAGAGTTCGTCCGATTCGGCACCCAATTGGGCCGTGGTCAAACCGTCGCGGATCATGCGGATGCCGCCCAATTTGTCAGAGGCCTTGTTATACGCTGCGGTGGCATCCTTCCACTTTCGATCTTTCAAAAGTTCACCTGCGGTACGAAGGTCATTGCTCTCGGCTTCCAAACCTGCGCGGCAAGCCATGACGTTTTTGCGGATGGTTTCGGTTTCGCCGCTGACTTCGACGACTTTGCGAAAAGCTTCTTCAGCTTCGACCCATTGCTTGAGGCGCATCAATTCGCTCGCCGTGAACAAGGCGTCGTCTTTAATGAGGGCACGTTCGGCTTTGAGCAGCAGGACTTGAGCCGTGGATTTTTTGACGTCGGAGAAATCACCCAGCGATTTCAAGGCTGTCGTCATTTTCTGCCGGGCAAGCACCCAGTTTTTTTCAGTGACGGCTGCGACGCCTGCGTCATAATCGGTCGCGAAATTCTTCTTCGCTACGGCCTCATTGGTCTCTGTTTTCGTGTCTTCGGCGGCTAGCGCTAACGTTCCAAACGTCAAGAGCGCGAAGCACACAGCGGTTCGAAAAAGTGCTCCGCTTGCAACGGCTTGTGTGACGGGATTCGAGGCTGACATGTTCATGAAGTTTTCCATAACCAGTGTAGAAGAAAAGTGCCACACAAATTGAGGATCAGAGTGTAACCGACAGAATCGTTTCTGCAACGGAGGCTTGTGTGCATGTGTATACCGCTTCAAGTTGGAGACATATTACTTCGCAACGAAGATTGCAGGAATACCGCTCGCAGCCACAATTGACCCGGCTGAAATCCCAAATTGCGGAGACGGAGAAAGCAATCGGGCGTTCGCTAGGAGACAATGATGACGATGGAAAGTGGGACATCATTGCGGTCGTGACAGACAAGAAAACAAAATTGATGTCCAAGCGACAGGCTGAAAGTACGGGCAAAGTGGACGGTGCGGATGTCAAAATCACGACGGAATATGCAGTGGAAGTGGATGCCGTGGTGATTGAAATCATTGCAGCGAAGTGCGGACCGTTTGCTGGGGCGAAGGGGCGCGGCGTCTTGAAAATCGATGGAACTGTTGGGAAGTAACGAGCGATTTATAGAAGAGAAAGGCGCGGAGAAGAGACTCGTTCCGCGCCTTTCTTTTTTTGAGCTGCGCACATCAGTCAGCGGCAGGATACATCTCGTTGCGGCTGATTGATGTGTGCACCTCCATTAGTTAGTAGCTTCTGTAGCAGCCGGGGTGCCAGACTCGAGTGCAGCGGTCTTCGTAGCGCGCCGGGATATAGACGTCCTGCCAGTAGCCTTCTCGGACGCAGCGCTGTTGCCCACCATAGTAGCCCGTTTGATATGTCGGTTCGACCCAGCGGCGTTCAGTGTGCGCGGCACAGACTAGAACTTTCGTGCAGACTGATTCGTAATATCCTTCGACCCAATTCCGTTGCGATCCACATGAGTAGCCGCCGTTGTAACCACCGTTGAAGCTGAACCGATTGCTGTTCCCGAACCAGCCGTTGAAGTAACTGGAGTTGCTGTTGTTGCCGTATGATCCGTAATTATTTCGATTCCCTTCGTAGCGATTACTTCGATTGCTGTCGTAGTTATTGTTGCGGTTGTTATCAACGTGATTGACGCTGGGATTGTAGTTGCCACGATCACGTTCGCGGTAGTCTCGATCTGAAGCACTGGCATTGAAGGCGAGCATACATGCCAGGCTCATCACCACTGCGCCGAAAAGAGTTTTGTGAACTGTTGTCATCGTATTCATGATACCCACTCCTCATTCTCTCGTTGTCTGGTTTTGAATCCCGTATCCCGAATCCGTTCGGGGCGAGGTTCGTTTCATTCGCACGCTTATTTAACGAGCGAGTGGGTGATTTATTCTAGTAGTCAAGCGCGATAAATGGTGAAGTTATGTGTAAGTTCAATGCTGGATTTGAGATAAAAATACGATAATTATTGAAAATTAGTACGCGTACGTACTGTTTTTGGATGAGAGCCTGTCGAAAGAGGCGTGAAAAAGATGTGTATTTGTTCGTATTCGTGCGCTTGGTTGCTTACGCGCGGTTAGAGCTTCAAATATTTTTTGAGATAGGCGCCTGTAAAGCTGCGGGGTTCGGCGCAGATTTGCGCGGGTGTGCCTTGAGCGACAATCGTGCCGCCGCCTTCGCCGCCTTCGGGGCCCATGTCCACGATCCAATCCGATTGCTTGATGACGTCCAGATTGTGCTCGATGATGATGGCGCTGTTGCCGACATCGACCAAGCGTTGCAGGACGTCCAGTAATTTTGCGATGTCGTGAAAATGCAGTCCGGTCGTCGGTTCGTCGAGGACGTAGAGCGTGTTGCCGGTCGCGCGTTTGGCGAGTTCGAAGGCGAGTTTGATGCGCTGCGCTTCGCCGCCGCTGAGTGTGTTGCTCGATTGCCCGAGGCGGATGTAGCCGAGGCCGACGTCGTGGAGCGTCTGCAAAACGTCGTGAATTTTCGGATGATTCTTGAAGCGTTCGAGTGCGGCATCAACCGAGAGCGCGAGCACATCGGCGACGGACATGTCCTTGAATTTCACTTCCAGCGTTTCACGATTGAAGCGCTTGCCTTTGCATTGTTCGCATAGCACGTAGACGTCTGCGAGGAAGTGCATTTCGATCAGCTTTTGGCCCTGGCCCTGGCACTCTTCACAGCGTCCGCCTTTGACATTAAACGAGAATCGCCCGGCTGCATAGCCGCGAATTTTAGCTTCAGGGATGGACGCAAAAAGCTTGCGGATTTCGTCGAAGACGCCTGTGTAAGTGGCGGGGTTACTGCGCGGAGTCCGACCGATGGCGCTCTGGTCGATGTCGATGATTTTGTCAATGGACTCGCCGGTCACCCAGACTTTATCGCAGGCCCCGCCTTTGAATTTTCCTTCCATCAACGTGCGTGCGAGATTCTTGTACAGCACTTCGTTGACGAGCGACGATTTGCCGCTGCCTGAGACGCCAGTGACGCAGACGAATCGGCCGATGGGAATATCGACATCGACGTTCTTGAGATTGTTTTCGCGCGCGCCTTTGATGCGAATGAAGTGCTTGCCGTCGATCTCGCGGCGCTTTTTTGGGAGCGGAATTTCGAGCTGCTTTGTGAGGTACTTTCCGGTCAGCGAGCGCTCACACTTGCCGAGTTCTTCGGCGGTGCCCTGGCCGGTAATTTCGCCGCCGTGTTCGCCTGCGCCCGGGCCCATGTCGATGAGATAATCGGCGCGCGCCATCACGTCTTCATCGTGTTCAACGACGAGGACCGTGTTGCCGAGATCGCGCAATTTAATCAGCGTATCGAGTAGCCGGTCGTTGTCGCGTTGATGCAATCCGATGGTCGGTTCGTCGAGAACATACGTGACGCCGACGAGTTTTGAACCGACCTGACTGGCGAGTCGGATGCGTTGGGCTTCGCCGCCGCTGAGAGTGCCACTGGTGCGGTCTAGTGTGATGTAGCCGAGGCCGACGTCGTTCAAGAATCCGAGTCGCTCGCAGACTTCTTTGAGAAGGGGCGCGGCGATCTTTGCTTTCTCGCCGGGCATGGGCAGAGAAGCGAAGAATGTTGTCGCGACTTCAATGTTCATCGAGACGATATCGGAGACATTTTTTCCGCCGACGCGCACCGATAAAACTTCCGGACGCAAGCGCGCGCCTTTGCAATCGGGGCAGCCGAGGTCGGACATCAATTCATGAATCTTCGCTTTCACGTTTTCGTTTTCAGTCGCATGAAAACGTTCGGTGAGCGAGTTGGCGAGCCCCTTCCAATCCACGCCCCAATCGGCCTGCTGTTTGGCGGACGTGCCATAGAGCAGCGCTTTGAAAACGTCCTTCGGAATTTTCTCGACGGGCGTGCTGAGCGGCACTCCGGCAGATTTGCAGAAGCGTCGAATCGCGCGACCGTACCAGATCGCATACGCATGGCCGAGCCGCCACAATTGCCCGACAATGCCCGCATCGATGTCGAGCTTTTTATCGGGAATCAGGAGGTCGACGTCGACTTCCATTTTCGTGCCAAGGCCCGCGCAAGTTGGGCACGCGCCATAGGGGCTATTGAACGAAAAGATGCGCGGCGAAAGTTCTTCAATGCCAGAGCCATGGATGGGGCACGCGTATTTTTCGCTGAACAAATGGTCGCGGCCTTTGGGCTCTTCGAGCTTTGACTTTTTGGACGCGGGTGCTTTTTCATCGGAGCTTTCAGGCGGGGCATCAGCACCTCGCGCGTCTTCCACTTCGTTGGCGATGACGAGGCCTTCGCCGACTTTGAGCGCGAGTTCGACGGTGTCGGTCAGTCGCGTTCGGAGCGAGGGTTTGACGATCACGCGGTCGATGACGGCTTCAATGTCGTGCTTGAATGTTTTGGCGACGGAATCGACGTCGCGCGCATCGACGATCTTTCCATCTACGCGCAGGCGTTGAAAACCCTCGCGCCGGGCAGCGACGAAGACATCGCGGTGCTCGCCTTTTTGTCCGCGCACAAGGGGGGCGAGAATATTGAGGCGGGTGCCTTCGGGCATCATCATGATCGTATCGACGATCTTTTCGGCGGACTGGCTTTCGATGACACGTCCACAGACGTGACAGTGGGGCGTCCCGACGCGAGCGAAAAGGACGCGCAAATAATCGTAGATTTCGGTGGTCGTCGCGACGGTTGAGCGCGGATTGCTGGAGCCG
>JBAXUS010000263.1:0-7539 GCA_037129555.1 Planctomycetota bacterium | reverse complement strand
GGTATCATCGCATAGTCAGAATCAGCTTCGTTTCGATGATGCTTTCGGGAAAGGACGCATGGGACTCAATCAAATCAAAAAAAGCGTGCGGGGCGAACCGTTTGGCGCGCGGGCGATGATGATGGGTTTCGCGACGACTGATCAGGTCGAAACGGCATTGGCAACGCAGGCGAAACTGGCTGATGCGGGCGAGAAGAAGATGCTGGGAATGATTTTGGTCGATATGCAGGTGATCAACACGACGCAACTGTTGGCGATTTTGCGGACGTATGACGAGTAAGAAAACAGGCCACAGCGTTACGCTGATTGCTTGACCAACAGTTCCTTGATCGATCCCACCAATTGTTCAGGCGCGACCGGCTTCACCAGATAGCGCAGGCGCGGGTAGGTCTGGACCACGAATTCATCTTTCAATTGATCGTAGGCTGAACAGACAATCACCGGGATGCGGAATTGTTTGTCGGCCATGCGCGAGAGCACTTCCAAGCCGTGTAGTCCCGGCATTTTCATATCCAAAACAGCCAGCGTGATGTCGCCTTGTTGGATGCGGTCCCACGCTTCCGTGCCGTCGGCGCATTCGACCACCGTCATGCCGGATTCTTCCATGCGTAATCGGAACACCATGCGGATGCGCTTGTCGTCGTCGGCGATGAGCACCGTCGGGCGACCATCGTTGGAGCGGACGTTCGCTGACGTTCCGCCCTGAAAATTGTTCGGAGAGCCGTCTGTGCGCGAGACGATTTTGGATGCGAGAGGCGCGCTGACATTCGCGAGTCCAGGTGTAAGCAACGCGGCTTCGGAGACGGCCATGGCCGCTTCCGAGGGCGAAAGACGCTGTTCGTTTCCAAAGCGTCGGTTTTGCTGCGTCAGCGATGGATTACCTGGCTGCGCTGGTTGCGGTCGAACCGTAATGGGCGGCATACCGGGAAGGCCGGGCAATCCGGGCGCGGATGTTGAAGCAGCAGGTTCTGGCGGCCCGTAACTGTTCGCCGTAAATCCTTGCGGCTTTGCCGGAAGCGGATTGGGCAGATCGTTGGGATTATGGAACGCGTTTTGACTGTAACGCTGGCTCGACGAAGCAGGTGCCGGGCCGCCGCGCGGATCTATTGATTGAGACAGTGGAATCGGCGACGGTGATGTGCGCTGATTCTGCGGCATGCTAAACGATTGCGTATCGCGTACCGAACTGCCGCGCGGCGGGAAGCCTTGCGGCGGAGAGATCGGGTACGATCCAGTGCGTTGCGGCTGGGAATAGGGGTTGTTGTCGGCACCTGACGGTGGGCCGGGGCGTTTGGCAAATTGTGAGTTGTCGGGCCGCTGATGTTCGCTGCTCGCTGCCGGATAATTGCCACTGGGCGGATAAGACTGGCGTGGATTGTATTGAACCGCGCCGATCATGGGCGCACCGATTCCGTTACCGTTGCCATTTGGCGGCGGGCCCAAACCGGTACCGATCTGCGCAGGCATCTGGCTTTCAAAACCTTGAGTAAAAGGAGAACGAAGTCTGCGTGTGCTCTGCATGCCTTCATTCATTTGCATCACGCTTGGAACACTCAATAAATCATTCAATAACGCGAAGACTTGATCTTCCGGAATCCCGTGGCTCTGCAAATCTTTGTCAATCTGATCGACAATAATTCGCCGCTCGTCGTCGTCTTTAATGAGTGCGTTGAAGATGGTACGGAGCTGAAACGACGGCAAACGACGAGCACTCAGTTCGCTCGCCATGAGGAGCGACTTACTCTCGATGCTCAATGCCTTTAGCGCGGCCAGTACCACACTGTCGTTCACAGCACAAACCCTCTGTGGGTTGCGTTAGGTTGCATATTCAGACCCAACTGAATCTGACACCATCTTATCGCGGCCACCGACAAATATCGGCACCAGACAAGACAAACTGCTATTCTAGCAAACACAAGGCCCGTCAGAATATATATATCTTATCGGACATAGACTACATCGGCTTGAATTCGAATCGTCAAGTCCTTATCGATCCGATTCACCGATAAACGATTTCAAGTCGGACACCAATCCCTCCAAATGCGAGCTGCATTGCGCCTTGGCCGGGAGCGCGCGCAAAAATGCTGCTCCATAACGCTTGGTTATGACACGCTTGTCGGCCAGCACGACAATGCCTCTGTCTTGTTTAGACCGAATCAAGCGGCCAAACCCTTGCCGTAATTTTAAAATTGCGTTTGGGACGCTGAAATGAAGAAACGCGTCTTTTCCAGCGGCTTCAAGTATTTCGCAGCGTCCTTGAATAACCGGATCGGTAAAGACTGCAAACGGCAGTTTGTGGATGACGAGCAACGAGAGTGCTTCGCCTCGGACGTCAACGCCTTCCCAAAAGCTTGACGTCCCGAGCAGCACACGGCGACCGCCGGATTTCAGCGACGAGAGCAACGATTCGCGCGACCCGTCGCGGCCCTGAGCGAGCACTTCGATGCCTTCCGGGACGAGCAGCTTGCGCAGGATCGCGGCACACGCGTCGAGCGATGAATACGACGTGAAGAGCACGAGCGCGCGGCCTTCGCTGGCGATGGCCAGTTCGGCGACCATCGCGCTGAATTGCGCCGTGTATTCCTTTTCGCGTCCACCACCGGGTTCCGGAAGAAATGTTGGGACGTAAAGTCGGCACTGGTCTTCGTAATCGAAAGGGCTGCCTAGTAGCATTTCGTTGAGCTTGTCGGGCTGGCAATATGAAAGGCCGAAACGGAGCTTCAGGAATTCAAAACTTTTCGGATGCGGCTTCATCGATTCGTCTTCGAAACGCGGCGCGTCTTTCTTTGCGGGGAGCGCTAGCTGGTCCGCATTTGGGCGCATGCGGTTCGGAAAAGGCGCGAGGCCGGCAACGTCTCCGGCGTCTGCGTCTCGAACCGAAAGTGTAGCGGACGTCAGAATGATCGAGCGCTTTTTTTCGTAGAGCTGGCCGTGCAACAACGCAGCGATATCGAGCGGTGCGGCAACCATTCGTGCTCCGGTGCGTCCCCAGCGTTCGCTCCAATAAACATAATTGGGCTCATCGCCTTTGACGATGAATTCAATGTCGTGAATCAGCTCCTGCAAGAACGTGTTCTGCGCGCTGAGTTCGGTCAACAATTCACGCGAACGCTGCACTTGGCGCTTGCGGATTTCTGGGAAATCTTCTTCCAAACGTTCAAGCGTCTGTCGTAATTTTCCAAGTCCGGAGATCGCCGATTCTTTGCCGGTCTTGAAGCGCACGGCCTCGTCGGGTTTCAAGCGCGATGTTGAGTAGCGTTTTCGGTCGTCCGACGATTGGAACGCTTTCTTTTTTGGAAACGGAGCAAACGCAGGCGGCGCGTTGTCGCTGGGCATCGCACGCCCGCCGCGTCCGCGTTCGAACGGAACGAAGGGCTGCGGAGACGATTCTTCAGGATCAGCCTCCGGCGTTTCGGTCCAGTCGCGGACGACTTCGAAGAAGCTCTCGGAGCCATCGTTCGCCGGGCTGACCGCTTGCATCGTTTCGAGCAAGTGCGTGCGAATCTGCTCGTGTAACGTGTCGCCGAATTCAGAGCGCGCTTGCTCGATGGAACTCAGCAATGTCGGGAGCAGGCCTTTGCCCGCGCCAGTCGAACCCGACGCGCGGTACAGGCGATTGAGAATCCGATAAATGCGGCGCGGCGCGATTTCACACGCGAGATGATCGGTCGCGACTTCTTCGAGTTTGTGCGCTTCGTCGAAGACGATTTCGCCGTATCGAGGCAGCATTCCGGATTCACTGTTGAGCGCCGAAAACACCAGCGCGTGGTTCAGCACGACAACATCCGCCGCCTTGGCCAGCCCGCGCGCTTTGTACACGAAACAGCGTTTGTAAAACGGACACGCGCGTTTCAAGCAATCGTCACCAACGGTGTGAAGCCGGTCCCAGAGCGCGGGATTTTGCTCAGGCGAAAACGCCGCGAGTTCGCTGACGTCACCGTGCTCGGTCTTCACCGCCCAACTCAGAATCGGCAGCATCTGCGCACGTTCGGTTTCGTCGAGTTCGTGCGGCGCTTCGGAGACGGCGTACATGAATTTGCGCAGGCACAGGTAATTCGGCCGCCCGCGCAACAACGCGGCTTCGAACTCCAATCCAAGATGCTTTTTCAAAAACGGAATATCTTTGCCGAAGAGTTGCGATTGCAGATTCTTCGTGTGCGTCGACACCATCACTGGTCGCCCGGACTTTTTCGCGTACATGATCGAGGGGACGAGATACGCGAGGCTTTTGCCGACGCCGGTGCCCGCTTCGATCATCAAATGTGTACCGCGATTGAACGCGTCGGCGACACGCGCGGACATCGTCTCCTGCTCCGGGCGCTCTTCGTAGCCGTTCAATTTCGAGAGCGGACCGTGTTCGCCCATCATGTGCCGGACCTCTTCCGGCTTGACCAATTCGCGGGGCGGCTCGTCGCGGAACGAATCGCCTTCCTCTTCTTCGGGTGGGCGAAGCGTGTCGATAATCTTCGAGAAGTCTTTGAACAGCTTTTCGAGCGCTACTTTTCCGGAATGAAACGTCTCACTGAATTGGTCGTCAACCGCCAGACCTTCAGCGGACTTCAACAGCTTGCGCAGCGGATGGTCGGACTTCGCGAGCATCCAATTCATCTCGGCCAACAGCGCCAGCGGCAGCCGCGTGAGGTCCGTTTCGAGCCCACGCCAGACGAGCTCAAGCAGCTCTGGTTCATCGGCGAGATCGTCGGGTTCTGAATCCGATTCGTCCGTCGTTGGGGCAGGCCGGCCATACAGAATTGCGAGGTCGCGGACTCCGGTTCTTCCTGCAGTCGGCATGACGATGGCCGCGAGATCGTCGATGCCGATGATGGCCGGAACTGGAAGCGTCGGATATCCGGCTGAGCGCGCCGTCTCGCGCAGATTTTCGCGCGCGTTTTTTCCATTCGCGATGATCCACGCGTCGGCACCTTTGGCAAATTCAACGAAGTCCTGGAAGGTGCTGTCGGTGTCTGGCGCGCGATCCAATTGCGCGTTGGTGATGCCGGTCAACCGCGATTGGGCAACTGTGAGACGTTCGCCGCGCGCGAGTTGGTCGAAGCCTTCAAGCGCACCGCCGACGCCCTTGCGCCGTGCTATGAAGCGAACAATCGTTCCGGCTCCGTTCGGCTCGGCGGTGGCCAGCGACAGATAAATAGGATGATGGATCAAGGCTGTTGTGCTCATACGTTCGCATCATCGTATCGCACAGATCGGAAGGCGCAATTCAACTAACGGGTTCGGATTTCGGGTGGGTGCATCACCGGAGTTGCGGTTGCCGTTCCCCTCTCCCCTTGAGGGAGAGGGCGGACGAGCGTACTCGCTCGCCGGGTGAGGGGAAGGCGCTGATTTAATATAGTGCGCTGGGATTAATCAACGTTTACCCCTCACCCCGCGAGACGGAACAGCTGTCTCGTCGGCCCTCTCCCTCAAGGGGAGAGGGGGAAAATCTACCGCAAGTCCGGTGATGCATCCATTTCGAATACCGTGAGGCGAACGGCGACGAACCTAAAACATGTTCTTAAAACCCAAGTTTTCGGCGATCATATTCCCCACTGATTTTGCGGTTTTGAGAGGCCTGGGTTTGCTTGCTTTGGATAATATCCAGATCGCTGGGCATCGATTCCGGAATGAGAGGAGCGGGCGCTTGCGGAGCGCTGGGAAGTACGGGCCGGACTTTGGAATTCGGCGGAGTGGGGAGCGCGTTGAAACTGGCGTCGGCCATCGTGATCCGATTTCGGCCCGCGTCTTTCGATTTATACAGCGCTTTGTCCGCCAATTGAATCAGCGTGTTCATGTCGTTCGCATCATGCGGGAAACACGCGATTCCGAAGCTCGCCGTAATATGCAGAGGGGTGCCGTCGGGTGCATGGACTTCCATATCGCGAATCGCATTCATCAAACGCTCGGCGACTTCCATCACGAGGTCTTTGTTGATCTCGACGCAAATAATCGCGAACTCTTCACCGCCGTATCGCGCGACGAGATCGACGTTGCGGACTTGCTGGACGAGTGTCTTCGCAAGAGCCTTAAGAACCAAGTCGCCAGTCTGGTGGCCGTAGGTATCGTTGAAACGTTTGAAATGATCGACGTCGAGCATCATCAGGCAGACGTTCTGGCCTTCGATTGCTTTGATGCGTTCGAGTTCCTGCGAAAGCTGTGCGTCGAAATGTCCGCGTGTCGAGACGCCGGTAAGGGTGTCCACAATGGAACGGCGGTACAGATTTTCGTTGCGCAAACAGATCGCGAACATCTTCGACAGAACGTCGAGGAATTCGATGTCATTTTTCGAGAAGGGTTTGCCGGTCAACTTCGGGCCGATCAGCAAAAAACCTTCGAGCACCGCCCCGGCTTGATCGACCTCTTGGAGCAACGGCACGACAATGTCCATGCCCTTTAAACGCAGCGCGTCAATTTCAGGCGCGTCGAAAGCAGTATCGTTGCCCGCGATAAATTCGCGAAGCGAGAAACTGGCACCGCCTTCGAACGCGCGCCGACACAGAGTCGAGTCCATCGCGACTTTGAATTGAACGTTGTTCAAACCCTGGGACGCGGTGCAATAAAAATCGCGATCCCCTGGCTGCATGCGCCGGATAATCATGACTTTGGGCGCGGCGAAATGCCCAGAGACTGTGCGCAACATGTACGATTGAAGCGAGACGACATCCATCGCGCGGGCCGACGTCGCGCTAACCATTTCAAAAAGCGATGCGAAATCATGCTGTTGTTTGCGCAGTCGCGAGCGGAGTTGCTCGTTCTCGGCTTCGTTGATATTCGCCCAATCGGCGAGCGTCCGAACATCGGCTTCTTTGCCACTTTTCGCGCGTTGAAAAAGCCGCTCGGTTTGGTTGCTGAGTTTCGACGAATCAGGTATCGCTCCCAGCTTGAAACTGGCTTGTGAAGCGGACGCCGATGCTCCAACGCCCTCAATGATTGCGACGTTGGATGCTCGTCCTGTCCGAACAGGATGGGCTTCTGCAGGGACATGAATGTTGGTCTGAACGATCGCGTTATCGTAACCTTCTATAAAGGAGAGCGTCTTGGACGACGAACTGCTCTTCATAACGGGCGATGCGTTCTTGTCCGGAGCGTCGAGCGTGAGGGAGACGGCGGGAAGAGAACGATGCGACGAACTTGACGCGTGATGTGACGAATTGGGCCGAGTGGAAATAACGACAGCTTCGTTCTGCACGGGTGGTAAAGTGGGTGGAGGCGGATAGTTAGGCATGATGCTGGTCTCCCGGCTCACATTCGTATTCTTTTTTTTGCGACGCTTTGCCACGTTGAAACCCCAAATCTAGCGAAAGATAGTAATGCAAATCAAATGCTCATGCACAATGTGTTTAATAATATTTTTGTACAGTGTGCAGCACAATCAGTGGCGTCATTGTAGATCACTCAAAAACTATTTATAGTCGTGACGAAATACATGTCATCTCACACGAAATGGTTTAGCCCAATTCCCAAATTTTATAAAAAAATCACATATTTTGTCGATATGCTGACGAATTGGGTCAATATGTGTCCAATTTCGTCACATTTTATCGT
>JBAXUS010000262.1:0-7663 GCA_037129555.1 Planctomycetota bacterium | reverse complement strand
CCCTTGAGGGAGAGGGCCGACGAGCCTGCTGTTCGGCTCGCGGGGTGAGGGGTAGGCGTGAGTCAATAAGCGATGCGTTGAGTAGTAAAAATTTCCAGTGAGGAATCGCCCATGAATCGTTCATTCTCCGTGCCGTGCGCGTTCCTTCTCACAGCGGGCCTATGCCTGAGTGGCATGTGCCTCGAAGTGCCCAACGATAAGCCTGCGTTGAGCGCGGCGAGCGTCGATCAACTCTTCGATCGGCTACAAGCTCCGAACACCGATGATGTGTTTGAAACGGTCGGTCGCCTCGCCAAAATGGGTCGCACCGACGGCGGCGCCATCGCTTCGCGCCTCGAAGAAAAACTCACCGCATCCAAAGAAGAACGCACGCGCCTCGCGTGCGCGCGCGGATTGTGTCAGCTTTCGAAAACAGAGAAAGCCACACCCGCACTCGCCGATCTTGTCGAGCACAGCGCTAGCACTGAAATCCGAAAACTCGCTGGCAACTCCATCGCCTTGGCCATCACGCTCCATGGCAACGAACTCTTGAAAAATGCGTTGACAGCCGCGTTGAAAAACGAGCGCGACGACATGGCTAAAATCTCGCTCGCGCGCAGTCACATGCGGTTCACAAAGAGCGATGAGGGCCGCGACGTTTTGAAAACATTGCTCACGACATCACCGGATTCCAGTGTTCGCGACGAAGCCGCATTGGTGCTCGCCGAAAACGGGCAACTCTCAATTCCAGAAGTGCGAACGCGCCTCTTTTCGCTCTTCGCCGAACCGACCGAACGCGGCGAACGCGCGCTGAATCTGCTCAAGCGTTCGGACGCGAATGCGAAGCCTGCTCCGAACGATCCGGCGTATGCGAAGGGCCTTGCACTCATGCAGGAATTGGTCGTACAAATCCGCGCGGCGTATCCCGATGAAAAGAAGATCGACTACACGAAGCTGTTTCAAAACGCGGCGAAGGGCATGGTGAAAGGCCTCGATCCGTTCTCTCAATATATGGAGCCGAGCGACGTCAAACATTTGCAGGAATCGTTGCATCAGGATTATGCAGGGATCGGCGCGTTCGTTGGGATGCGCGACAATGCGTTTATCATCACCAGCCCGATTTTTAAATCGCCGGCGTACGAAGCGGGACTCCGCGCATTGGACGTGGTCGTTGAAATCGACGGCATCAAAGTCGCATCGATTCTTGAGACCGGCGGGATGAATTCGGTCATCGATAAACTCAAAGGCAAACCCGGCTCGACGGTGATATTGAAATACAAACGCCGGGGTTTCGGCAAGCCGATTGATGTCTCGATCATCCGCCAGGAAATCAAAACACAAAGCGTCTTCGCAACGATGTTCCCGGGCGAGATCGCGTACATCCGACTGATCAAATTCGGCGAACGCAGTGCCGATGAGATGCGCGCAGCGGTGAACGAATACGTCAAAAAACAAAACGCGAAAGGACTCGTCTTCGATTTGCGCGACAACGGCGGCGGACTGTTGAAGGCCGGAGTCGAAATCGCCGATCTATTTTTATCCGAGAAAAAATTGATCGTCTATTCGGAAGGTCGAAAGGAATTCGCGCCACGCAAAGACTTCTTCTCAACCGGCGGCCCGGAGGACGAGACGCTGCCGATGGTGGTGCTCGTCAACGGTGGGACAGCGTCCGCATCCGAAATCGTCTCCGGTGCGTTGCAAGACCACAAACGTGCGCCGCTCATTGGCGAAAAGACGTTCGGCAAAGGCTCCGTCCAACAGATTCTCGATGTCCATGCGACGTCCAACGAAACGAAGCTGCGGCTGACGATTGCAAAGTATTACCTGCCGTCCGGTCGCAGCATTCACGAAACCGGCATCGAACCCGATATCGCCGCCAAGCCGCGCGAAGGTAACGGTTGGATCATGGAGACGATGGCAGAATTGCGGCGCTCAAATGCGTGCGAAGATTTCGTTCGCAATTCCTGGGAAGCGAATAAGGAGTTGTTTTGTAAGCTCGCGCAATTCGATGGCCGGGACTGCAACGCGTGGCCGGGTTTCGAGGCGTTTTACACCGGCCTGAAAACCACCGCGCCGCGCGACGACATCCGCGCCGAAATCCGTTACATCGCCAGGCATTTGGCGCAGGAATGGAAGAAAAGCGAATTCACCGCCGATCTCGAAGAAGACAAAATTCTCCAACGCGGAGTCTTCGAACTCCTGAAGAAATGCGCCATCGATCCCAGCGCGTTCCCGGAATACAAGGACTTGCCGCAGATGTTTAAGAGTGTTGAAGACGTCAAGAAGGATGAGAAGTAAGGCGCTGCCACAAAGCTGGACGGGGCGCTTAAAAACTCAGATGCGGGAGGAACGTCGGCGCTCGTCGGCGGCGCGTTCTCTCCCGCATCCTAACCCCCCCAGGTTATGTGCATGCTGACTTTAAATGAATCGACATTCCTTTAGAAACTCTTAACGTCAGAGTCTCAAGATTCGTGTGGATTTTTTAGTTTTATCGAGTAGAGTGTTTGCCTTACGAGAGGGGCCTCCGTGTGAGCGCCCCTCTTTTTGTTGTTTGATGCGTCGAGATTTTCAAAACTGTTTCGGGTTTCGCGCTTCGCGTTCCGGGTTGATCAAGACTCGAAACTCGAAGGCAGGAACGCGGGACTCATTATAAAAGGAGCATGCGTCTTAACGGCATGTTTCGGGTTCAGGGTTTCGCGTTTCGGGTTTAGCTAACCCGAAACCCGAAACCTGAAACGCGAAGCAAGTGGTTAAACGCGGCCAGTCAGCCATGTCCGAAACGAAATCCATTCAGAACCCCGACCGTAAGATCCGCAACATTGCCATCATCGCGCACGTCGATCATGGCAAGAGTACCCTAGTCGATCATCTTCTTCGTCAGGCCGGAACGTTCCGCCAAAACCAGGAAATGACTGACTGCGTGATGGATTCCAATGATTTGGAGCGCGAACGCGGCATTACGATTCTCGCCAAGAACTGCGCGATCAATTACATGGGTACGCGCATCAACATCATCGACACGCCGGGACATAGTGATTTCGGCGGCGAAGTTGAACGCGTGCTCTCCATGGCCGATGGCTGCTGTTTGCTGGTCGATTCCGCCGAAGGCGTGCTGCCGCAGACGAAGTTCGTGCTGCGCAAAGCGTTCAGCCACGGCTTGCATCCGATTGTTGTCATCAACAAGATCGATCGCGGCGACGCCCGCCCGCATGACGTGCTGAACCAGGTCTTCGATTTGTTCGTCGAAGTCGGCGCTCACGACAGCCAGTTGGACTTCCCGCACGTCTTCGCCATCGGCCGCCAGGGCCTCGCGAAATTGCAGCTCGAAGATGAAGCGAAAGATTTGCGCCCGTTGTTCGACATCATCATGGCTCACGTCCCGACCCCGACTGGCGACGACAATGCGCCGCTGAAGGTTCAAGTCGCGAACATCGATTACAACGATTACGTCGGTCGTATCGCCGTCGGTCGTATTGCTCAAGGCACGATCAAAGTCGGTCAGCAGTACACGATGATCGGTCAGGACGGCAAGCGCCGCAACGAACGCGTGACGAAGATTGAAATTTACGAAGGACTGGGCCGCCGCGAAGTGCAATCGGCGAGCTGCGGTGAAATCATCGCGTGGTCAGGCTTCGAAGAAGTTCACATCGGCGACACGATGGCCGAAGGCGAAAATCCTGAATCACTCCCGCCGGTGCCGATTGACGAACCCACATTGTCGATGATGTTCATGTCCAACAGCAGCCCGTTCAGCGGCCAGGATGGCAAGTACGTGACGAGCCGTCAGGTCCGCGACCGTTTGGAAAAAGAAGGCTTGCGCAACGTCGCGATGCGCTTCGAACCGACGGCTGCGCCGGACGTGTTCAAAGTCGCTGGACGCGGGTTGTTGCATCTCGGCGTCTTGATCGAAAACATGCGCCGCGAAGGCTACGAATTGCAGATCAGCAAGCCGCACGTGATCATGAAGAAGGATGCGAACGACAAGTTGCTCGAACCGATCGAACAGATCGCGGTCGACGTGCCCGAAGCGTTCATGGGCAAGGTCATTGAATTGTTGGGCGCACGCCGCTGCGTGATGGAGAACATGACTCAGCATCAGGGCCACTGCAATCTTCAGTTCAAAGGCCCGAGCCGTGGCTTGATCGGCTTGCGCAACAAACTGTTGACGGCGACGAAGGGCGAAGCGGTTCTGCATCACAGCTTCTTCGAATTCGGCGAATACCGTGGTGATTTGGGCGGACGCGGAACAGGCGTCATGGTGGCCAGCGAAGCCGGGCAAGTGACGGGTTTCGCGCTCCAGAATTTGCAGGATCGCGGCGAGTTCTTCGTCAATCCCGGCGAACAGGTGTACGAAGGCCAGTTGATCGGCGAACATTGCAAAGACAATGACATCGCGGTGAACTGCGCCAAGGCCAAGCACTTGACCAACATGCGCAACGCCAACAAGGAAAACTTGGACACGTTGAAATCGAAGCGCAATTTCTCGCTGGAAGAAGCGTTGGAATACATCGAAGACGACGAATTGGTTGAAGTGACGCCGAAGTCGATCCGCCTCCGCAAGCGCCAGCTGAACGAAAAGATCCGCTTGAAGGAAGTCCGCGAAAAGAAGGACCGCGACGAAAGCGCGTCGTAGAAATGAAACAAGAACGCGAGCTGAAATGGCTCGCGTTTTTGTTTGGTAATGTTTACCCTTCTCCGAACGCAATCGCTTCGAAGTTATGCTCGGATTTGTAAACTTGCGTCCACTTCAACGCGTCCGGCGATGTCAAAATCCGCCCGCGCCAGTTGACCCCTACGAAAAGCCCTTTCCCAAAGCACATCGTCTGCGGCGCGTCGTCATTGGGCTTTGAAGTCCACGCGTAACCGTCCGGCGAAAAGTACGTCAGTCCCGGTGCTCCAGACGTGGCACCCATACCCGCCGCGACGAACTGCTTCCCAGTCCAGACGACGGAATTGAGATGAATACCTTCTTCGCCGCGCACTTGGCTGAACCAATTCAGGCCGTCTTTGCTGGCCATGCGCAGTCCGTGCAATCCGACTCCGACGAAAACGCCGTTACCAAACGCAACGTCAACCAGCGTGTCGATGGCCTTGGCTTGCGGCGCGTCTTTCCAATCTTTGCCATCGGGCGACGCAGCGCGACGGCCTCGGTCGCCAACACCGACCCAGAGATTATTACCGAACGCAAAGCGCCGGATCATGAATTTTCCGGCGATGAAAAAAGGCTCGGTCCACGTGTCGCCGTCGGTCGACGTCATGACGAACGAACTAGCAGCTCCGACCGTCACCGGTTCGCCGCCCATGGCGAGGAACTGGCCTTGAGCAAAGCCGACGCCGCGCAGCGTGTACTTGTACTTGCCGTCTTTAAACGTGGATTTCCAGACGATGCCATCCGGGCTGGACGAGAGAATATTGTTGCCGCCATACGTCCCGACAGCAACGTACTTGCCGTTGCCATACGTCGCAGCACGGTAGTACTCGCCTTCTTTGCCGATCGTAAGATTCTTCCAGTCAGTCCCGTTTTCAGAGACAACGCGCTGGCCTTCCTGGCCGACGGCTAGAAACATATGAAGACCTCATTTGTCATTTGTGATTTGTCATTTGGCATTTGTCATTTTGATGAATCGAGTGCGTCAGATGAAATAGAACGCGCAACAATGACAAATCACAAATGACAAATACCAAATGACAAATGCTGTTTAAACAAGTCCCGGCAGCCGTCCATCATACGCAGCGAATTTCGACGTGGCACTCTCGCCAAACGTCTTGACCGAAGTGCCCATGCGGTCGAGCATTTCGATGTACAAATTCGCGACGGGCGTCCCGCGCTTGTAGTCGATCTGCCGTCCCGTCTTGAGCGTACCGCCTGCTTTTCCGACGAGCAGGGCGGGGCACTCGACGCGTCCGTGTCCACCGTCGGCCATGTAGCTGGTATAGAGCATCATCGTGTTGTCGAGCAGCGTCGAGCCGCCTTCATCGATGGTTTTCATCTTGCGAACCGTCTCGGCGAAGAGCGACGTGTACCACGCATGAATCTGGCGGCAGGCTTCGCGCGAAATCGGATCGGCGTCTTCAACACGCCCGGCGTTGCCTTGGTGTTCGAGCGTGTGACAATGGCGTTCGTATCCGACAGTGACAACGCCCGGGAACATTGATTCATCACTTCCAACAGCGAGTGTGCAGACGCGCGTGGTGTCGGTCTGGAATGCGAGGACCATCAGATCGCTCATCATGCGGATGTACTCCGCGTGGCGCTCCGGATCCTTTTGAACGCTGTTCGGATTCTTGAACAAATCCAGCGCCGTAACCGGCGGAACGTTGAGCTTCGATTTGCCGGGATTCAGCGCGTCGAGCTGTTCTTCGGCTTGCTTGGCTTCTAGAAAATGAAGACGCGTTTCGACCGAGCGGACGGACTGGAGGTACTCGTCGAGCTTCAAGCGATCATTCTTGCCGAGCTGCCCGCGCAAGCTGTTCGCGTCGCTGAGAACCAAATCGATGACGCTCTGATCGTACGAATCGAGCTTGGCCGTCTTCGCGATGGCGTTCGCGTTGGCAGACGCACGGCGCGTCCAATTCGGAACGACGGGCTGGCGGCCTCGGAACATGCGGTCGAAGACCATGCGCGGATGGGCTTCATACGGAACAGCGGTGTTCGTGTCGCGGAACGAAAACTTTGTCTCCTGATTGCTCAAGCCCATTTCGAGTGACGGCAGAACGGTTTTGTCACCGATTGATTTTGCCGCGAGTTGGTCGACTGAGATGCTGGCGAATGGTTTGCCGCCTTCTTTTTTAGCGAAATCAGCGGCGGTCAAATGCAGGAAGCCGCAGTGTTCGTGTCCATTCAAATTTTCATTGCGACCGTTCTGGCCAAGTCCGGTCAAAAGGAGCATTTCATCTTTGGCGAATTCAAGCGGGCGAAGGATCGACGGTAATTTAGTGAACGCGCCGGCCTCTTTCATCTTCCACGATTCAAGCACTGTGCCGCCCGTGACGGTAAAGATGCCCATGCGCAACGGAGGTGTAGCCGAGACTTCGCCGGCAAATGCCGATACGCGTGTCAGCGATTCAAGAAACGGCAGCGCCAGGAGTGCGCCTGCGCCTTTAAGAAATCCGCGTCGGGAGGGAGTTGCCATCGGATCGGTTCTCGGTTGTGCCGCACTGATTGACAAATGACAAATGACATCCATAGTACACCGTGACATCGCTTCAAGGTCAAGCATTTCGAGTGCAAATTGCAAGGAGTTACGAACGCCATGTGCGGACGATATACGCTCTTATCTCCGATGAAGGAACTGATCGACTTCTTTCAACTCCCCACAGACTTCGCGCTGTTTGAGCCGCGTTACAACATCGCGCCGACGCAACCGGTGTGGGCCATCCGAGCGACGATCATCGGCGAGCCGGGCCAGCCGGTCGTGAAGCGTGTCTCGACATTCTTTCATTGGGGACTTGTCCCGTCGTGGAGCAAGCGCCCGGATCAGGGCGCGTCGCTTATCAACGCGCGGGCAGAGACGCTCGCCGAAAAGCCGTCGTTTCGAAATGCGTTCAAACGCCGCCGCTGTCTGATTCCGACGACTGGATTTTATGAATGGCAGGCGCGTGGAAAAAAGAAACAGCCGCTGTACATCCGCCTCGTGCGCGAAAAGCTCTTCGCCTTCGCCGGGATTTTTGAAGAGTGGAACGG
>JBAXUS010000261.1:0-7764 GCA_037129555.1 Planctomycetota bacterium | reverse complement strand
GCTAGCCCATGCAAACCTACTCCTGCCAGGCCCGCTACCGCTGAACGCAGGTAAGTGATTGCGGAACATCACGACCAACAAGCCAACCACAAACCACCGAGAATCCCGTGAACATCCAAACCCAATCCTTGCTCTTCAACCGCGCATTACCAGGTCTGCAGCCGCCCTGTGAACACAGACGCCCGTATGAGCAACCTGCTCCTCCTCATGGCCCAGCGCATGGGCGTGGAGACCGACATGTTTGGCGACAGCAACAAGGGGATCACGCTATGAGACGCCTATTCCTGGTTCTTGGTTCTTCGTTCTTGGTTCTTGTTTTGTGCGCAGCAAATGCCGCCGAGAAGGACCAGCCGTTCCGGCCCGAGGCGGGAAAGTTTCCCCCGTTGGAAAAGGCCAAAGCCTACGACGGCCAACTCATATTCGTGGACCATGCCAATCGCCGCGGCAGCATCCGCGTGACGGGCGGAGAGTTGTTTCACTCAACAGCCCCGAGTCCCTTTGCCTTGCTCCCGTATGGCATGGTCCGCTATCACGGTGCGCCAGCGGATCTCAGGGATGTCCCGCTCGGAACCATGCTGCACGGTCGCTTTTATCTGCCACCCGATCCCAAGCTCTCGTCCGTGCCGGTCGTCACCAAAGCCAGTGTCACCGCACCCGCTGAGAACCACGCCATCCTGTTGGAGGACGAGCCCAGTTTCTGCATCCGGGAGGGCAAAGTCTGGAGGTTGAAGGAGGTGGAGATTAAGGGAAACAAACAAGGGATGATCGTTGCCAATCGTGAACCCAAGGCAGGCGGAGAGGGCAAGGAAGGCGAAAAACAGATGACCATCGATGCGGCCACCCGCTTTTGGCGCGGTCGCGAGCAACTCGGGCTCGAGGACTTGATTGCCGAAGGCCTGTGGCCTGCCGACGGGAAGAAATCCCTCGGGGGGCAGGTCGTCCAGCTGGGAATCACGTGGAAACCGGATGGGCATTGGGAGCGACGTGTTGGCAATCGGCTTCATATCTCAGATATCTGGTTGGATGAGACGGCGATGCAGCGCGCCACCCAGCACCAGATCGAGGTGCATCGGGAGCTGATCCGGTGCCGCTGGATGCCCGCGTGGGTGGATGACGTCGAGTATGGCAAGTTCGGCAGTGCCACAGTGACCGCGACTTTGTTCGGCGGTATGGATCCCTCCCTCTACGCCGATTTCAAGAAGGGCATCGATGGACAGATCGCTGCGTCCGAAGCGAATTTAAAACATGAGTATGGGTGGGTTCGGCATTCCTTGGTGGCCATCTCGGGCCCCATCCTGGACGTGATGAAGCAGGACAAAGAGATCCCGCTGGGTAGCAGTGGGATTCAAATCAAAATCAAGGTAGACCAGATCATTGAGGGCATTCGTCCCGGGAGGATCGTCCGAATCCGACCGATGAACTGGCCCGATGACGCGGTGCCACGGGAGGAATACACAGACGGCCATTTAGAAGAACGCTTCCCGTCTCCGGACATCTTCCCAAAATACTGATGGCTTCGCGTTCAGGGTTCTTCTTGCGCAACTCAAGCGCCTCGCACCGGCCCATAGGCGTCGGTGCGGAAGCTGGGTTTCTCCTCGCCCATAGAAAACCGGGAAGAGCGAATGAGACGCAAAGGCAAACGACGATCAAACGCATGAGCATTCCTGGCCCTTCAGCAGTGTGCTGCGATTCGTAAGAGAGGGCGCTTAGAGGTGCTCGGCGAACCTTGTCTTGGAATCCTCGATTGCCGCCTCCGCCTCTGCGGTGATGCGGGGCCAGTGTTCGATGACCATCGACAGGGCACGAGCGAACGTCTGCTCCGGGTATGAGTGCTCCATGATGCTCTTCTTATCGGTATACGAACATGCCGTTCGCACATGTTCGTAGTCCGAGAATGCCTCGCCCAAGAATTTACACTCGGCGATCGGCCCGGCCCAGCAAGCCACGGCGTCGAGTTCCTGCGTCCCTGGACCGAAGTAACCCGTCTGACCTCTAAAAGCCTTGTCGTGCGGATCGTTCTTTTTGCCCGTGGGAATGATCTCGAACTTTGGGTTCAACCCGAGAATGGCGCCGACGATTGCATGGCCAGACTCGTGGAAACAGACCAGCCTGAGGTCGGCTAAAGGTGACTGCCTCACGGTATAGCGAATCAGCATGTGGACGCCTCATATGGGAGTACAAGATACGAGCGGCTGGCCCACTCCAGCTTGCTGGGGTGAATCGAGTCAGCGACAAGAAATCCCGCCCTTGTCTCACGATTTACACAGAAAGCGTGAGTGCAGGGAGGGAATTCTTGTTCATTCGGAACCCGCCACCCATGCATCTCCTCAAAACGCAATCCAATTAACCTGGTTGCCCATGTCGTCGGGGTCGTTGGAGGAGGTGATGATCCAATCGGTTCCGCTGCCGCCAGACCAAGTCACCACGCAACGCGGTGACATCTGGATTCTTGGAAATTACCGATTGATGTGCGGCGATTCATCCAGCCCTCGAGACCTCGACACGTTGCTCAACGGCGCAATAATCCAACTGGTCAATACCGATCCACCCTACAACGTCAAAGTTGAGCCGCGCTTCAACATCGCCATCGCCGCTGGCTTGTCGTCGTTTGGATCCGCCAGCGCCGTGGCGGCTGCGGACGCCAAGGGCATGCATCATCAGGGATTCGATTTGGCCCGCGACAAATCCAAAGCCACCAAAACCACTCGAAAATAAGGGTGCTGAAGGCAATTCGTAAGACCAGGACTTATGTCGAGCGAATAATCATCGAGATCATTATTTTAACGTACTCAAGTATTCCAACAAGTCCGCTGCTTCCTGTTCGGTCAAGTTTGACAGGAGCCCCTCGGGCATGGCTGAAACCGTTTGGGGAATCAGTTTCTCAACTTCCGCCGTCGGTATGTGGTGGATCTTTTGTGGATCACGGAGAACGATTTCCCGATCGGATCTGCTCACCAAGAATCCGGAAATGCGTTCGCTGTCTTTTTTCTTGAGCATGTATGTTGCGAATCCATCTGCGATTGTCTTGGATGGTTCCAGAATGTTCTCAAGCAATTGGGCCTTCGTATACTTCGCGGCGATGTGCGAAAGGTCGGGTCCGAAATCATTGCCTTGGCCGTTGATGCGATGGCAGCTTGAGCACAGCCCGACCGTTCCTCCGGAGGAAGCAGCACTCGTTGCCGATTCGAAAACGGCCCGGCCTTTCACCGCATTGCCCGGCATTGCGGTGATTTTTGAACGATCAATCGTTGTGCCAAGTCGCACAATGGATCGCTCTCGCGGATCAAATCGGCGGAAGAGATCGCGAACATTTTCGTTTGGCGACACGATGGCTTTTTCAAGCGCGATTTTGCGCGCTGTTTCACTGAGTCGATTGGATTGAATATCGCCCAACAAAGTGAGGGCACCGGAGGGGTTACCGAGTAGTCTTTCCAGCGCCTCGTTCTGGGCGCCGGTTGTTACCGTTTCCAATTTGATCGTCTGCAAATCTTTCTGATGGGAACGGCTAGTATCGGTTGCCGTCGGCTCTTTTGCTTCTGATTTTAAACTCGCGATCCATTGCCGCAGCAGGTGTGTGCCTTTCTCATCGACACGTTCCGACCCGATTTGCGGCATGCGTCCACGTCCGAGTTTGGACGTTCTATACATGATCACAGAACGATTGGGGTCACCAGCGCAGATCAATTTTGCATCGTCGAGCCCGAAATCTCCCAGCACGGCACGGACATTAATTGCTTTCAACGCTTCTGCGTTCAATTCTTTTCGTACGTCGAATTGTGCTGTTCCACCGCCGCCCCAGCGATGGCAATGCGAACAATTGACGTGCAAATATGAGCGAGCGCGTTCGTTGAGATCGGCGGAGTTGTCGTACGGATTCGTGAGTGTCAATTGTTCGGTACTCTTTTGTGGAATCGTGTCCAACAGCAGTCCTGATTCCTTAAATGTCCGGGCTTGATTGATCGGGATCGGAGTCCCAGCTTGTTGCCGCATACCGTTGATTCGATCCAACTGGGGCTCGTTGAATGCCAGCGTGTAATTGCTCCAGATATTGTGACACGTCAAGCATTGCGTTCTGGATTGAAAGCGCCACGATTGATGCCGTATGCCTTCAGGCGTGGACGAATCGACGATGTCGAAGGCTTTTTCGCTGCCCGTCGCACTGACCAATTCGGCATCGGACTGCGCATCATTCCAAGCATATGAATAGCCCTGCCATTGTCGGCCATCGAAATGAAGCAACTGCGTTTCGACATGCTTTTTAGTCGATGGATTTCCGACCGTCATCTCAAGCGATAGCGTCCGGACGAGCACGCTGTCTTTGGGCCAGACAATTCGCTTGTCGGAACCAAATATATCGAAGCCCCATTGTACGCGTGTGTTTCCGGGAGTGGCTACGAAGCGTTGAGCCGTTGCTCCGTCCAACCACTGCTCCGCGTTGATGGAAAACGGCACGACTCCCGCCGCGGGCCGTTGATCACTCAATGACGCAAACAGCCCTGTCTCGCTCAATTTCAGCGGAAATTCCACCGTGCGGCCTGCTGCGGGATTGCGCTCCAAGCGGTACAGTCCGCCACCTCCGTGATCGACGATGATGGGTTCGTGATCGGGGTCTTCGCAGAACGCCACGATGCGCTGATCGGTTTGCGCGATTTCTCGGTGCGGTTCAAGCGCATCTTCTTTCGGCCCAGAACATTTTGCAGCCCACATCTTACTGGTCTGCCAGTCTCCGAAAATGTAGTGGCCGTACATTTCCGGAAACTTCGTTCCTCGATACACAAGACCGCCTGTAATCGATGCGGATTCAGTGTGAAAGAGAGCGGCTTGGGGTTTTGAAATTTCTGTGGGACCGCGCTTGCCATTGGGAAAAACAGGATTCGGACCCTCCATGATGCTCCAGCCGTAGTTACCGCCAGGCTTGACGCAATAAATCATCTCCCACAATTCCCAACCCACATCACCCAGCCACAGGTTGCCGGTCTTGGAATCGAAATTCATGCGAAACGGATTTCGGAGGCCATACGCATACACTTCCGGACGAGCTCCTGGGAACGCGACGAACGGATTGTCCGCAGGGATTGAATACGCCTTGTTATTAGGACCGGGATGATCCACATCGATCCGCAATACGGAACTGAGCAAATCGCTGATGTCCTGCCCCGTATTGAAGGGATCGGGTGGCACGGGAGTTCCTGCGTCACCGGTCGTGATGTACAAAAATCCATCGGGGCCAAATTTGAGGCTACAGCCGTTGTGACCACCCTCGAGCCATTCAAGAACAATGACTTCGCTTTTCGCATCGATGCGCGGCGGATCTGTATTTGTGACGGTGAATCGCGAAACACGCGAACCGTTCTCGTGATTCGGCGCTCGCTTCTTGTAATCCAGGCAATACTTGACGTAGCAATATCGGTTTTGCTGAAAGTTCGGATGAAACGTGACTGCGAGAGTTTCGCCCATGCCTTTGCAACCAGGAATCTTTTCGAGATTCTGCAATTCGGACGGGTCGAGAAAGATATCCGCGTGATCGACGTTGGGATCGTTTGGAAATGAAAACAGCGTGCCGCGCTGCTGCGCAATGACGATCCGATTACTGCCAGGCATGAACGCAATATCAACCGGAAATTGAAACGTGAGTTTCGGAAACACGCGCCGAGTTTCGAAAGGCGGAGGCGGTTCTGGAGAGCCATGTACGTGCGATGTAGTCCATGGAATGCGGGTGGCTGGAGCGATCGTCGTGAGCTCGTTCTGATCCAGGAACAGAAAGATCATCACAAGGACAATGAACGCTGCCACACAAGTCGAAGTGGACGTGAAGCCGGTGCTTTTATAGTTGTTGAACATCAACGGTACAGCCCTCGAATCTGAATCGCTGACGCTTCGCATTGCCTGCGTAGCACCTGCCAACACGCATGCAGTGCGTGAAATGAATGATCATCAAACATCAACCCGGCCCACTGTTGCCGCGTGGGGAAGGGCGGCGACGGGATGGCGCGCCGACGCCAATAGATTGGAAACTGAACGGACTCGACGTTGGTGAATAAAGAGCGGCAGGACCGAGGTTGAGGGAGCCGTGTCTTTGTAACATTCCGAGAACTTCAAACTGCTGACAGAAGTGTGCGAGGTGTTCACGTTTGTAGCGAAGCAGGCGCGCCATTCCTGCGAGAGTACGTGTTCCGTCGCAGAGTTTCCAGGCTGCTGTTGCCGCAGTGTTCAACGTCCAGCGTACACCATTACGCGTGTCAATCAGCAGCGCTTGACCGTCGAGTTCTTCCCACATCACATCCACATTTTTTTCCCAACGCATTGTTTGATCCTTAATTTGGTTTCAAAAATTTTCTTCAACTGAAGGATGTGATTAAAATGTTCCCGTAGCATTCGGTGATGCGCCTGTTGTCGTCGTTGGGACTGCATTGGGTGCAAACACCGGCATCGCCGGATCGCCGAACAATTGTTCAGTAGCCATCAGGTCGTTATAGAACGCGCTGCCAGATTGCTTGCCGGCCCATTGTTGCGTCTTCAAAAGCACTGTGCCCCACCGAGCGCCCGTTCCGTTCGTATTCTTCAAGAGTTGGTTCATGAACGCGGTTGCCACGTCGGGATTCATGTATGTTGAGGTCCCGATGCTCGCTGAGATTCCGCCCTGCGGCTGTGTCAGCGCTTGTATTGCGATGCTCTTGTAATCTTCAACATTCTTCGCCATCCAATTCGCAGTACAAGTTGCCTGAATAAGCACTGTGTTTCCTGTCCAAGATTGGACACTTGTCTGATCCAAGATTCTCGGATCGAACGCTCCCAAGCGCGCTGCGTTTCCGTGGCCGGAGTACAGGATCAAATCCGAACCACCGTTCGCCGCGACTTTCATCGCGGCGGTGACTTCAGGCGCTGTTGCGTACGTTTTCTCTAGGTAATTTTCCTGCCACGATATTTCAGGATGATTGACCTTCAACATCGCGTCGAGCTGTGCTCCGAAATCAGCTACCAAAGGATCGGTCTTGTCGGCGACAGCATGCAAGCGAACGCCGGACGCCGGGACGCCTTTATAGTTGACGATGTGATTGACCGCGCCCGCCAGCTCGCTTGTGTTGTTAACCGGCAATCTGCCCACAGCAATTTCCGGATATCCACGACCCAGATCCCCGAACGCGCTGTCTGATGTGGTCTGAGCCCAGAAGGTTGTCGAGACCAAGAACGCCGGGCACAACGGATCGACGTTCGCTCCGCCGTAATTCAGATAGTCATACGTCGTTCTTCCGACCAACAGCAGATAGCTCGGGCGGACGGAACGCACCGCATTGCGAATGCCATCCGGACCGTAGCGACCATAGTTGTAGTAATCAAAGAGTTGCTCCTGATCCACGAATGCGCTGCGAATTCCTTCTTTGGAGCGCTTCGCCAACAAGGGTTGCACGCCGGATGCAAATTGCGCGGGGCCGGTTGCGAGGTAGGTTCCATTTAACTTGAACGGCTTGATCTGACGAGCACTGATAGTCAGTGGTTTGTTTTCCTGGCCAACTGGAACAATAATGAACTTTCCGCTACCACCCGCGGCGGCGGCGAAGCGCAAGCGCAACGTGCCATCGGCTTGTAGCTGCGTTTCGGTGGGAACCAGGGATGCGCGGTCAGGGTATCGAGCATCGACAACCCATGCGCCGTCATTGGGAACGTTGTACAATTCGTACTGGCTTGTCGTGTTCGTACTATTCGTTATTTCAATCGGCCTTGATCCATCCAATGCGCGTGTGTAGCTCACGCTGATCGAATGCA
>JBAXUS010000260.1:0-7862 GCA_037129555.1 Planctomycetota bacterium | reverse complement strand
GCTTACGCCCTGGGCTACATTATGTCGCCCCTTTGGGGCTAACAGCAAAGATCTCACTCTTCTTTGATCGCCTTCACAAACCCCTCCGGATCGCCCGGCGTCACGAGAATCGTCTTCCCATCAATCGTCAACACCACCGTCTTCTTGAAATCAGTCGCGAAGACGCGGTACATTCCAAAGCGACTGTTCCAGAACCAGCCGCAGAAGCAATAGAGGCCGCCGTTGCCACAAAGCCGAATCGAACCGTATGAGGCTTTCGGATCGGCGATTGCACCACTCAGGCCGGACAGCGGAATGCGGTTCGTCCAAATGAGGCGCGGGATCAACAGTTCGTCGTGCGTCAGTTCGTAGCCGCGAATGATGAACAGCGCCGTGACGCAGACCGTTAAAACGGCGACGCCCGGAACGATGAGTATCAGTGGCATCGGCGCTCCTTTATAAATGGCGACGGCGATGGTGACGAAAAGCAGCACGTAAACAAACACGGTAGTTGCCTTAAGCGAGGTACTCCACGGTGCAGTAAATTTCGACGGTGTGGCCATAGCGGGGGTGTCGTTCCGTTGCGATTAGAAACAGGTTCGCCGATTCGAATGGTACCGCATGAAGGGTGATTCCGTGGCGAATTCTCAGTTTTTTTTCAAAAGTGACAGAAAGTGGCCTAACTAGTACCAAAGTTCGTATGATGTTGCAATGACATTATAATAAATAGAGTACGATATATGGCTTTTGGATGCCCTTTTTTGCTCGCGCTGGGGCCAATTCGGGCGAGAAAATTTGAGATAAGGCTTGACTTTAGGGCCTTCTCTTTGCTAAATGTCCGCCCTTGCGTTTTTGACGCTCCCTATTAATGGGGTGATCGTGCGTGGCGCGGTTCGCGGCGCATCAGACGCATCGAGTTTGGAATTTGAGCAAGCGGACTGCTTGCGGTGACAGGATGGATAGAGTGGCAAAGAATCTCGTAATCGTGGAGTCGCCGGGAAAGATCAAGACCATTGGCAAGGTGCTCGGCAAAAACTACACCGTCAAAGCCAGCATCGGGCACATTCGCGATTTGCCCAAAGGCAAGGGCAAAGGCTCCGATAAAAATAACCTGATCGTCGCTGGTATCGCCAAGGATTTCACGCCAACATACGTGAATGTTGAAGCCAAGAAGAAGGTCATCGCCGAACTTCGAAAGTCCGCCGACTCCGCTGAAACCGTGTATCTCTGCCCCGACCCTGACCGCGAGGGAGAAGCTATCGCCTGGCATTTGGCGGAAGCGCTCGAACTCGAACCGTCGAAGATCGTCCGCGTTACGTTCGACGAAATCACCCCGCGCGGCATCAAAGCCGGCTTCGCCGCTCCGCGCAAGATCGACATGGATTTGGTCAACTCCCAGCAAGCGCGTCGCGTCCTCGACCGCATCGTCGGTTACAAGCTCTCCGATTTACTCTGGACCAAGATCGTGCGCGGTTTGTCGGCCGGACGCGTGCAATCCGTTGCCGTGCGCTTGCTCGTCGATCGCGAAAAAGAGATTCAAGCGTTCGTTGCAGAATGCTATTGGACCGTCAGCGCCATCTTCCAGCACCTCGGCAAGAATTTCGACGCCTCGTTACGCGCGATTGACGGCAAGCAAGTCGTCTCAAACGCCGACGACCTCGGCAAATTCAAAGCCGGTGGCATGGGCACGAGCGGCGCTTCGGGCATCGTCCGAACGCTGATCGGCAACGCCGCTGACGCGAAAGCCATCGCCACCGCGCTGCGCGCCGCCAAGTATGCGGTCGCGTATTACGAAGTCAAAGAAGTGCAGGATCGCCCGTATCCGCCGTTTGCAACAAGCCAGTTGCAGCAGGCGTCGGCCAACCGGTTGGGGTTCGATGCCAAGCGAACGATGCGCATCGCACAGCAGTTGTACGAAGGCGTGAACCTCGGCGCGGAAGGCCAAGTCGCGCTCATCACGTACATGCGAACCGATTCGTTCCGCATCAGCCCCGACGCCTTGAACGAATGCCGCGACACTATTTTAAAGCGCTTCGGAACCAAGTATCTGCCCGAGAAACCGAATTTCTATTCGGCACGCAAAGGCGCTCAGGAAGCGCACGAATGTATCCGCCCGACGCATGTCGAGATGACGCCTGAAAGCTTGAAGAGCCAGTTGACCGACGAGCAATTCAAACTCTATAAATTGATCTATCAGCGCTACGTCGCGTGTCAGATGACGCCCGCGGTGTTCGACGCGACGACGGCGGACATCGCCGCTCAAGGCGCCAGCACGCGCAACGCCGTCTTCCGCGCAACCGGACGCGTGTTGAAATTCGACGGCTGGCTGGCCATTCAAGGTGGCGCGGCTGCTGCCAAAGCTGCACACGTTGACGCGTCCGCAGCGGACCGCGAAAAAGGAGACGAACTCGACAGCGACGACGTCGACGAAACCGAAGAATCCAAAGCCACCGCTCCGGACGACAAAGCTCCAGCCAAAGCGCCTAAAAAAGAAAAGAAGCCGGGGTCGCAGATTCTCCCGCCGATGAAAACAGGCGACCAACCGAAGCTCGAAAAGCTCGACCCCGAAGAACATTTCACGCAGCCACCGCCGCGCTTCACGGAAGCGAGTTTGGTGAAGACGCTCGAACGCGAAGGCATCGGCCGACCGAGCACCTACGCCACGATTCTCAGCACGATTCAGGATCGCGGCTACGCCATGAAACTCGGACAAGGCGGACGCGGCTCCTTCATGGCCACTCCTCTGGCGCGCGTCGTGACAGAGAGCCTCGAAGGCCACTTCCCGTCGATCATGGATTTGGGCTTCACGCGCGACATGGAATTGGAACTCGATAAAGTCGCCGACGCGCATTTGGATTGGCGCAAAGCGATCGGCGATTTCTACGGCCCGTTCTCGCGCGATCTCGACAAAGCCAAAGACAACATGCAGAACACGAAAGAGACGTCTGAAAAGACGGACGTGGTCTGCCCGGATTGCGGTGCGATGATGGAGAAGCGGCTGAGCCAGTTCGGCTTCTACCTGCGTTGCTCGAAAGCGCCGGAGTGCAAAGCGACGTACCGCCTCGACGCGCAAGGCAACATCCAGGCGAAAGTCGGCCCGCAACTCACCGGCTTGAAATGCGACATCTGCGGCAAGGACGTGGTCAAGAGCGTCGGTCGTTTCGGCGCGTATCTGCACTGCATCGATTACGCCGACAAGAAGTGCACGTACACGATGAAGCTGAACAAAGAAGGCCACCCGCTGCGCAAATTCAAAGCGCTGGCGACGAACAAAGTCTGCGAAAAATGCAAGAGCCCGCTGGTCGTGCGCGTCACGTCACGCGGCAAAACGCGGCGTCCGTTCCTGAGCTGCTCGAACTTCCCGAAGTGCCGCGCGGCGATGGACCTCCCGCCGGAACTCGTGGGATTGGGCGATCAGGCGATGGCGCAATGGGCCGAGATCGACGCGAAGAATAAACACGATCTGCCGATCTATATGAAGACGATGGCCGAACAGACCAAGGAAGAGCCGGCTGAAGTCGAAGACTAAAATTTCACGCATAGACGTTTGTAGTTCCTCCTTCAGTCGGTCTAATTTGGACCGTCAGAAGGCGGAACTACAAACACAAGGAGTTAGATCGTGCCGTACCGAATTTGTAAAGCATTCCGCGTTGAAAACGCTCACATGCTGATGAAGCATCCAGAGAAGTGCAAGTATCCGCACGGACACTCGCGCAAAGTCGAAGTGATGTTGAGCGGCGATGAACTCGATGCCGCCGACATGGTCTGCGATTTCAAAGCCGTCAAGTTGGCCGTCGGCGACTTCCTCGACTCGTTTGATCACGCGATCTGCGTGAATTCAAACGACCCGTTTTTACCCGCGCTCCAAGCACTGCCCGGCTCGCGCTTGATCGTCTATCCCGACACCGATCCGACGACCGAAGTCATGGCCAAGCACATCTACGATCACATCAAAGCTGCGATCACAAACGACATCGTCTACTCCACGCCCAACACACACGCGAATTACCGCATCGGCAAACACGTCAAGCTCGACCGCGTCCGATTGTGGGAGACGGTGGAGAGTTGGGCGGAGTACTGGGAATAAGAGCTCACACTTTTTCCGGCACCGAAAACGGCGCACGATACTCGCGCCGCAACAGCGCCGTCGCTTTCGCATCGCCCGGAAACGTCTCTGTCTTCGCGTCAAATTCCAACGCCTTCCCGATCCGGATTTTCTCAGTCTTCAAGTCCACGTTGCTCTTCGTCAAATGCTCCGTCAGCCGGCCATACGCTTCGGCCAGTGTCGGGTTGTCTTTGAAGAGCGACTCCGCGCCATCGAATGGACGCTCCTCCGCCGTACGGTACGATATGTTGCCAATGTGGCAGACTGCCGTCGTTAGATGCCCCTGCGAAATGTGGTTCTCGGGCGTATCCAGCGAGCCTTTTTTACACGCGTCGATGAATCGGCGGTAATGATCGCTTCCGCCGGTGAACGTCTCGATCTTATTCCACTTCAAATCGAACGCCGCGTGAGTTGTGCCGTCAGCGACGAGGTAGCCGTTTTCGCATTCGAAAATCACGCCTGGTTTTTCGACGCGATACGGTTCCGACACGAAGTTTCGAATCTCGCACATCATCTGACAATCGCCGTAATCGTACCACGCCAACTGCGTGTTCGGTGTCACGCCGTCGTCGTTGAACAGATAGCGGCCACCCAGGCTCAGCGACCGCTTCGGCAGCTCATTTTTATTCAAGCCCCAGCGAATCACGTCGAGGTAATGGACTCCGTTGTTGGCCAGATCGCCACCGCCGTACTCCCAATTCCAATGCCATTCATAATGGAATCGGTTCGGATTAAACGCGTGTTCAGCGGCCGGGCCTTGCCAGAGATTGTAGTCCACTCCAACGGGCACTGCGGCGTCTGGCTTCTTCCCGATGCTCGCGCGCTTGCCGTAATAAATTCCGCGCCCGACTTTGACGCGCCCGAGCTTCCCGGCCTGCATGTACGCAATCGCCGACGCAATCGCCGCCGACGACCGGCGCTGCGTCCCGGTCACGCACACGCGGTTGTACTTCTTCGCCGCTTCCACCAGCCGCGCGCCTTCCCAATAATTGTGGCTGATCGGCTTCTCGCAGTACACGTGCTTGCCCGCTTGCAAAGCCCAGATCGACGCGAGGCTGTGCCAATGATTCGGCGTCGCGACGACGACGGCATCAATTGATTTATCGTCGAGAATTTTGCGAATGTCTTTCTCGTACGCAGGCTTCTGCCCGCCCGCGTCGGCTGCGACTTTCATCGCTTTTCCGAGCACGTTTTCGTCCGGATCGGCGATGGCCACGATCTGGACGTCCTTCATCTTCGCCCACTCTTTCATCAAATCCGACCCGCGCCCGCGCACTCCGGCAAACGCCATGCGGATGACATCGCGCGGCGCTGCAGGCGCGTTAGGTTCATCGGCTCGAAGACGAGTTGGGATCGCTGCGGCACCGAGTCCGGCTGCCGTCATGCGGGAAAGAAAATCGCGGCGAAGCATGGCGCGTCTCCTGAGTACAAGCGTGGAAGGCAATCGAGATGAGTTACTTTCGATTACACTTCAGCGCGAGAATTCGGAAACAAAATGTTAAATCCCGCCGCGTTTGCGTCGGTCCGGCGCTGCACCGCCGCTGGGTTCGGACGCGCCTGAGACGATCAGATACTTCTCTTTGTTGCGAAGTTTTCCGGTCAACGTGACCGTGGAGTTGTTGAATTTTTCGAGCGTTTTCGCGATCGTTTCGCTGCCCGGTTTCAAGAGGTACACTTTGCCACCCGCTGCTGTCAGCGTACCGATCACGTCCTCCGATACGTCGCCGCCGATGGCTCCCAGCGATAATTTCCCGCTGATCGATTTCACAGCGCGAATCGTCTCGCTTTCGCTCATATTCTTCTCGGCTTCGTCTTCAGCCGCCGCTTCCTCCGCTTCAGTCGTTTTCGCTGGCGCTTCTTCCGCTTTGAGCGCAACGCAGCCACAGAGACACAACGCAACAGTTAACAACATCAGCGAATGAATGGCGCGGGTATTTTTTACCGAATCAAGAAAGGTCCAACACGTCGCCACAGAAATCGGGTGCCACGGAGCAGTACCCTGCTCCGTGCTGGAGCGATTGAGTCTCTGATATCTTTTGAGTGCACGTGCTAATCGGTGCCCAGCAGCAAGGAGCAGAGTACTGCTCCTTGGCACCCACTCGAATGGGGAATTCAACAGAGTTGATCGTTGTTGCATCATGTTTCAAGTTCCCAAAATGAAAAGTCCGCGAGCGTCATTCCGTGATTTCTTTATACGACAGAATCTTCGGCGTAATGAAATATGTGATCGAGACATCGTCGAAAATCGGCGTGTCGAGCAAGTAATGTTTCGTCGGATCGACCCAATTGAAGTCGCCGTCTTTTTTGCCAGCGCCCGGATCGACGACTTGATCGACGGGATAACGGAAGCGGACGCGATAGCGCAATTGCGATGGCAGCACCCGGGCTTTTGTGCTGGGATTTCCGTTCTTGTCGACGAAGCGATTGATCACATCGGGGTTGTTGAACGTGCCCGTGTTATTGGAGTAGACATCGCTGCCCGGATACGTTTCGTCGGAGCCGGAAATGAGTTCGCCATTATTGAGCAATTCAACTTCAACGCCGCGATTGTACTGCGGCTGTTTGTACGGGTCTGAGGTCCGGTTGTAGTCCTTGGGTGTCGGACGGTCCACGCCGAAGGGGAAGATGTCTCCGGTCTCGCGCGCGCTGTAGACTTCGTTGTACTTGTCGTAATCGAACGGCCCGCGGAACGTGTTGGCTTCCTTGTTCTGATTGGTCTTGTCGCGCGTGATGTACTCATTACGTGTGCGTGTCGGCTTGATGTTTTCGTGCAAGAAGCGCGGAGTAAAGACGGTCCACGTGACGCGCGCGACGGTCACGTAATCATCGGGCGCTCCTAACGAGCCTTGGCCTTTCAACGAATCGAGCATCGTCTGAGACGTCAGCGTCGGACACGCGTCGCGGTAATCCGGTGTCGGAGGCAAATAGTAGCGGCTCATCGTCTGCTCGCGAACGCCACGGTCTTTGCTCCAATCCGGTCCAGGCTGCAAGAGCCGTTCACGACTGGAAATCTTGAGTTCATCGATGACTGCGTATGTCCCTTCCTCCGGCAAGTGATGATAAATCCATGTGCACATATCCTGATTGAGATTGTTGACGCCGAATATTTTATTGATCGGATCTTCAACGCCCGACGGGTCCGCCCACTTCCATTTCACGGGCTGGCCCGTCGAACCAAAGCCGGCTTCGGGGACGTAATTTGCACTATCTTTGCGGCTGTCTCCCGTCTTATTAAACGTACCGCGACTGTTGACATAGCCCGTGTCGCCAATGTCGCACGGCGCATCAAAACCGTGCATGGCTGAATGCGAATTCGGGAGGCTGGCCCAATATTGTCCACTGAATTTCGCGGGATCACCGTAACCCGTTGCGGTTTCCGGCACCGTCTGGGAATCGATGAACGGACGGGCCAGTTTCGTCACAATTGCCTTCGAGTAAGTGCCCGCACTATCCGATGAAACCCAGTGCCCGTCGCCGCCCGTGGTCGTCGGTAGTGACGCATGGAACCGCCAGCGAATGCCCACATAATTCCAGCGGAATGGCTGAACGCGGTACATCGGCGATTCTTCTTTTCCGCCGCTCTTCGGTGCAAATTGTCCAATGTTTAAATTGGGATCATTCACGGCGTCGTGCCAAATAAACTTCTTTGGAACCCAATTGAAACCGCCATGCAAATTCGTCAATAAATCCAAATCGCGGTAGTTGTCCCGTTGCTCCGGTATCGCTAGTTTCGCACCGCTGGGTTGCAAGTCATTTCCTTCGAATGAAAAGTTTAAGT
>JBAXUS010000026.1:0-45849 GCA_037129555.1 Planctomycetota bacterium | reverse complement strand
AATTTTTTTAAGCATGTTTGAGGCGTTTCCGCGTGTAAAAATGTAGTATACTGTCATCTAACTTTTGGGATTCCCTATGTCAATGAATTCGTTGTTTCGCGTTGCGTTCATGTTGGCACTTCTTCACACGGGCCTGTTTGCTGCGGCCAAGCCTGAGCCCTTCTATCGCCAGATGGATTTCGGCCCGAGCCTGAATTGGACGTACCAGGTCGGTAAAGATCACATCGTCTACAAGGGTACGGCGGTGCAGGTCGATGATGCGCCCGGCGGCATTGGCAAGGGCAGCGCGTGGATGGTCTTTGATCACGACACGCTGTCGATGGCTGCGGCATGGGTCAGCACCGAGGAGACGAAAGCGCGACCGTTTATCGATTGGAAAGGCGTAGCGTTTGATGGTTCGCACAACAGCCACCCGCGTATTTCCGGAAAGACCGCTTTCGTGAATGCTCCGGGCCCAGGGTACGCCAATCCTGCAAATGGTTCCTTCGACGATCCGCGTTATGTCAGTCCGGTTGACACCAAGCGATACGGTCCGATTCCGCGCGAGTGGGGGCATTTTCAGGGACTGTATCGAACAGGCAACAAGGTCGTGATTGCGTACTCCATCGGCGGCACAGCGGTGCTTGAAATGCCGGGATTTGATAAAGCAGCCACTGTGTTTTCGCGAACGTTTTACATCGAATCGATCAAGCAACCGCTCACGATGCGTGTCGCGCCCGACGCCACA
The DNA here is from genome assembly GCA_037129555.1 of Planctomycetota bacterium. GTDB lineage: Bacteria > Planctomycetota > SZUA-567 > H5-PLA8 > H5-PLA8 > JANXLS01. Next base: position 45,122 of record JBAXUS010000026.1, on the reverse strand, counting down.
GCTGTCGCGCTATCAGGACTTCCGAACGCAACGCTGGAAAAGAGCGGAGGCGTGTGGCTGTTGCGCTTGCCCGTCTCGGCACAACCGCTGCGTTTCAAGATTCTACTCGGAGACGGTACGCCGGAGAGTGTCAGCACCGTCGCGAAGGATGCAAAAGTTGAAGCGATTGAAACGCTGCGCGGCGGGACGCGGAGCTGGAGCGAGCCGGTCGTGACGACGATTTCGAACGGCGAAAGCACAGGTGGTTTTGCGTCTGACACGTTGACGCTGCCCGATAAGAATCCGTGGAATTCGTTGATGCGCGCAGGCGGCTTTGACTTTTTTCCTGAAGGCAAACGAGCCGCCGTCTGCACGTGGAATGGCGACGTTTGGTTGGTGGATGGAGTCGATGGAGCGGCGAACGGCGAACTGAAATGGCAGCGCATTGCGTCGGGACTTTTTCAACCGCTGGGCTTGAAAATCGTGAATGGAAAAATCTACGTCTGTTGCCGCGATCAGATTGTTCGGCTGAACGATCTCAATGGCGACGGCGAAATTGACTTCTATGAAAACTTCAACAACGATCATCAGGTGACAGAGCATTTTCACGAATTTGCGATGGGCTTGCAGACGGATAAGCAGGGCAATTTCTATTACGCGAAATCCGCTCGTCATGCGTTGCCGGGACTGATTCCGCAACACGGAACGTTGATGCGCGTGTCGGCGGACGGCTTAAAAAGCACGATTGTGGCGACGGGTTTCAGAGCCGCAAACGGCGTGTGTGTCAACGACGACGGCACGTTTTACGTCACAGATCAGGAAGGTCATTGGACGCCCAAGAACCGAATTAATCTGGTCAAAGAAGGCGGCTTTTACGGCAACATGAACACGTTGCAGCCCAAGACTCAGAGCGCGGACGACAGTGCGATGAGCCAGCCGATGGTGTGGATGACGAATGTATGGGACCGCTCGCCGGGCGAACTCGTACGCGTGGACAGCCCGTCTTGGGGTCCGTTAAATGGCAAGCTGCTGGATGTCTCATACGGCCCGGCGCAAATCTTTCTGGTGCTTCAAGAAAACGTAGGCGAGGTTCAACAGGGCGGCGTGGTGCCTCTGCCGCTGCGATTTCCGACCGGAACCATGCGTGGCCGATTCCATCCAAGCGGGAATTTTTATGTCTGTGGGCTTGTAGGATGGTCGTCGAACGTAACCAAACCAGGTGGCTTCTACCGCATCCGCAACACCGATCCTGTGGAACTGCCGATCTCGCTATCAGCGACGAAGCGCGGCTTGATCGTCGGCTTCGCCAAACCCCTCGACCGCGAATCCGCGACGAGCGTTGATCTGTACGGCATCAAAGCGTGGGACCTGACGCGCTCGGCGTCGTATGGTTCGAAGCACCTAAATGAGCGTTCGTTGGACGTGCGCAGCGTGGAGTTATTGCCGGACGGGAAGTCAGTCCGAATCGACGTCGCAAACCTGGCTCCAACCCGAGGCATGTCAATCCGCATGCGAATTAAAACGGCCGACGGCAAGGCGCTGAATTGTGAGATTCATAATACGGTGCATGTGTTGAAGGAATAGTTTGGGGAACGGGTGAGCAATGACACGGATTCAGTGTTTCGTAAATCCGTGTCATTGCGATGACCGTGATTTACTTGGCTTTGCTTGAATCGATTTCAGACGCTGCGTACTTCGGGCCTCCGGTTTTCTTGAAGGCTTTTACGAGCGCTGCAGGGTTTGTCTTTGCAGGATCGTAGACGACTTTGGCTTGTCCTTCTTCTTTGCTCGCAGTTGCGGAAACGACACCTTCACACTTTTTAAAAGCGGTGACCACCGCCGGGGGGCAATTGACGGGTCAGGTCATGCCGGTGACTTTGAATGTAACTTCCTTCGTGGTTTCTTCGGCTTTCAACGTCTGGACGAACGCGATGCTACACAGCAGCGCGAGCATGAATGACAGTTTCCGCATGATGCGAGACTCCTTGATAAACACGGTGCCACGATTGGCATCCTATTCCTGGAACAACGTCAGGCGGCACATGCCGCACTGAAACAACACGAACTTAACGGGGCTGAATCGCGGTCAGTGTCGAAGCTGCATACTCCCGAACACTGGTTTCCGGATCATTTTTCAAGACACTCTGAAGCAACGGAATGGCCGGCACTCCGCAGCTTCCCAAGGCTCTGACGATGGCGATGCGGCCAAATTCATTTTCTTCTGCTTTCAACGCCGTTGTCAACGCAGGTAACAGTGAACTCGCGTTGACTTTTAGTTTACCTAATGACGCGGCAGCAGCTGAGCGCGTCGCGTCGAGCTTGAGCGCTGCAAACAGAGCTTCCTCAACGGCAGGCGTCAACGTTCCGATGCTTCCGATCGCTTCAATCGCGGCACGCGAAATCGCGTCGTTCGCGTGTTTGCAGTAGGTTATCAGTTCGGGAACGGCTGCGGCGGTTTTCAATCGACCGAGCGCGACAATCGAACTTTTCACAACGTTTTCGTCGGTGTCTTTCAAGGCGCCAATCAAAGCGTCTCCGGGCGCGGGATCGCCCGCTCCGCCGGTTCGATACATGTCGCTCAGCGCGTCGGCTGTCGCCAATCGAACACCAGAATCTTTGTCTTGAAGCAATGGAAGCAATGCGGGAGTCGATGTTTTGACGTCTCGTCCCCATGATGCGAGGGCTGCGACCGCAAACGTTCGGACGCCTGCGTTGGCGTCTTTCAACGCGTCGATCAATCCGACCACTGCGGGATCAGCATCCGGGTTCGCGACGCTCATACCGGCTGGGCGTTGCAATGCACGAGCGGCACTTTTTCGGACGCGAGCGTCGGTGTCTTTGACATGAGCCGCCATTTTCAGGCGCGCCGGTTCGGTGAGAGGCAGCGCAGCAGTCAGTGTGTGAGCGGCGACGAAACGGACTTCGGCGTCGGGATCGTCCAGCGCGTCGACCCAGTAATTGGTATCGGAGCCTTCTTGAATCGTCAGTTTCACCGCGTTGCTTTCCAGCCGCGCCAGGCCGATGTCGTCGGGAATTTTTGGAAAGGCGTAGTTCTCTTTCTGGAACGCCTGGGCTTGGGCGGGCGCTGGCGAGACACCGATGGGAAGCACGGCACTTAACGTGTACTCGCCCGGTTCGGTCCAATTGATGCAGCGCAGCGCACAGCCTTCGGAGTAGGCAAGACGCTTGACAGTATCTTTGACGGACGGTTCATCTTTGTCCGGATTGCAGAACGAAATCACGTTCAAGAAAATACTTTTCCCCGCAGGCAACACGTAACGCCGGGACGGGGCGACTTGAAATTGAGTCGGAGCCACGTCGCAGACGCTTTCGGCGCGTGGGCCTTTCAGCACGAATTGAGGTCGCGGGGCGCCGTAGGCGATCACTTCTTTGTCGCCCTTGTTGCGAAGTTCAATCATGATCACAACGGCCGGGCCGTACGGGCAGTTTCCGCTTTTGAGAGACGCGGCGTATTCCTCAGTGGTCTTGCCCTTGCGGTCGAGCGCGTAAACGGATCGGTGCGACGTGAGTTTTAATTCAAGCTGAACCGACGGCGGCACGACTTTGGACGTCCCAATCGTATCCGCTTCACCGGCGAAGAGAACGCTGGCGATTTGTAAGGCGACGAACAATTTCAAGAGCTTTGACATAGATTTTCTCCTGTATCACGATGAATACTCAGAACGCATCATAATGGAAATCGACGTTGAGGCGAGAGATTTCTAGTGCGGCGGATGGTTACGGGTGCATGACATCTGGAGCGGGCCTTATTATACGCTGAAAGCGTTGTTGAACACTAGCCCAGGGTTGGACCGCTTGCGGGCCTACCCTGGGTTACGAGGTGGGCGGAATTGAATACGCTGAAAGCGTTATTTAGCACAGAGGGGGCTACGTAACACTTTCAGCGTATGAAAGAATTCGGTGGCTATAACCCAGGGTAGCATCGCGGGGCGATGCTACCCTGGGCTTGGGTTAAATAACTCCTTCGGAGTAAAAAAACATACGCGTATAAAGTCACGCACCCGATGGTCTCACCGTCTACTTAATTTTCGTCGTCATCGTCATCGTCGTCATCCATCTCTGCACCAATCGATTCCAGACTCAATCCCAGCGCTGCGAGCCCTTTTCCGTGCGCGCCCCAATATTCGATGGGGAAAGGCTCGTCGCCACGTTGAGTGGCCCAGACAAAGCGGCTGAAAAGCTCGCTGTCTTTTTTCTTGAGCAGGTCAGGCCCGGAGAAATCCATGGTGATTGTCTTGCGTTGCAGCTCAGCTTGCTTGGTTGATTTCGCGTCTTTCGGATCGCCATTCATTTCGTCCAACGTGACGTTCGATGGGAGGCATGTATAGGGCGTGAAATCAGGTGTGTTCTGGAAACAATCAGACATGAGGGGCGTCGATGCGACCATCTGATTCATCGCCGGGATGCCGAGGATATTACACATCGTGTGTAGCACCGACGACTGGTTGTAGAAGCGGCTGACGAGCGCGTTGCGCTTGGCGTAAGGACTGGCGACGAGGCACAGCGAGCGGTAGCCGGAGACGTGGTCGGTTCCCGTTTGCGGGTCGTCTTCGTTGATGAAAATAGCCATGTCTTTCCAGAAGGAACTCTTCGACAACCCTTCGACAATCCGGCCCATCGCGAGGTCATTGTCTGCGACGTACGCGCGCGGTGTTGGGTGGCCTTTTTTGCCACCTTCAGTATGGTCATTGGGTAGATAGATAATGATGAATTCAGGCAGCTTGCCAGCCACTTCGTATTCATTTAATGCGGTCAAGAATACATCCGCTCGGACTTGATCCGGGATATTCATTTCCCAACCAGGATAGCGCGAGTCACTGTATGTCTTCAATACATCGACCTTATAATCATTCTTAAAGCTCGTTTTTCCCGCCTTTGTTTTCCAATCCTGATAAAAGTCGGTCCACGTCTTTCCTTTGACTAATACGGTATAATCCAATTCGCCGAAATTGCGAAATGAGACGCCCTGACGAATCATGTGATCCCAGATAAATCCGCAGCCTGCGTACGTCAATGGATCGACACCAAAATCATAGGTAACACGTGGCGCTTCGCCTTTGGCTCGATACGGCGATACCAATCCCTGCACAGCCCATTGATGCCCGGTCGCCGAATTGCCGCTGCAACAATAATAGTTATCTAATAAGACATAGTTATTAGCTAATGCATGCGTATTCGGCGTAATCGTACGATTGAATTCACAGAGTTTAGGTTCGCAATTCCCTTTACCCATATCACCTAATACCTGATCAAACTTTTTATTCTCTTTAATAATATAGACAACATGCTTAATCGGTGACGGCTCGCCGGGATGCGCGGGGACGGGGACGGCGGAGACTCCGGTGCGCGCACGCGTCATGCTGCGGATGATTTCGGGGACATGAAAGCCTTCTTCGGCGACGCGCGTCATCGCTTTGAGTTCGGCGTCGGTGTCAGGCAGAGTGGCTTTTTGAACGTCGCCACCGAAGCCTTCGACATTGCCGATATAAACCGTCTTTCCATTCACACACACCGTCCCTGGGAAGACGCCGGTGGGGATCAGTGCGGTGGGGCGCGGGGTGTCTTTCGTGAGGTCAAACAGCGCGATCGCGTTGTTGCCGGCGTTCGCGGTGAACAACGTGTTGCCATCGGCGCTGATGGCGATGCCGTCGGTCAGGCTGCCGTACGGAAGATCGTAGCGGACTTTGGTGCTGAGCTGTTTGACCGCTTTACGCGCGGCGACGTCGATGACGTTGACGCCATCGCCACTGGCATCGACGACATAGAGGAATTTCGCGTCGGGCGAGAGCACCATCGATTCAGGGTGGATCCGTGTTTCGATTTCTGCGACAACTTTATTGGACGCAAGATCCACAACCGAGACGCTGCCGCGCAGAGCGATGGAACGAGCGTCGAGAGCGACATCAACCCCGGCGGATTTTTCGGTCTTGTCACCGGGCTTCGCGCGCGGGCCGCCGTAGTTGCTGATGAACGCAGTGGCGCCGTCGGGCGTGACCGCGACGCCGTAGGGGCAGACGCCGACATCGATGCGCGCGGTGACTTTTTGTGTGAGCAGATCGACGATGCCCAGCTGGCTGGACATCGAGAGCGTGACCAGCGCGGTTTTATCGTGGTTCGTCAACGCGACGCCCAACGGGTAGACGGTGTCTTTCGCAATCTTCAAATCAATCGCCGGGCCGAGCGTGAGGACACCGGCGTCATCCAGCGTCGCACTCACAAGCTTCGATTGCTTACTCGTGAAATACGCGGTTGCGCCGTCGGCGCTGACGACCATGCCGTGCATCGAACCGCCGTCTTTGTTGGGGAATTCGAGTTGTGAGACGACTTTGAACGTCGCGGCATTGATGACGGCGATGGCGCTACTGGTTTTGACGAGCAGAAACTTGCCCTGCTTTGCGAGCGCGATGCTGCGCGGGCTGCCTTTGACGGTCAGCGTCGAACCGGCGGGGTGGACGACTTGGCCATTGATAAAAAGCGGCGAATTGCGCCCGACGCTTTTCAGCGTCCAATCGTCCTGGGGCAAATTGGGATTCGTGACGGGCGCGGTTTTGTCGGGACGAACGACGGGCGCTTCTTCTGTGCGCACGACATGCGTGACGACGAGAAGCAGGACGAACAGGAGACGGCGAGCCATTGAGCACGTGGGCATAGGGGACCTCGGTGTTTCGATATGGAAAGAAGGCGATTGAGCATTCATGCGTATGGGTAACCCGAAGTTCAATCGCGCGTGGTAATTTACGCGATGACCGCTCATTCGCGATGATGAAATAGCGGCTTTACGTCTGGACAACGCGTAAAAGCGCCGATAATAAGAGGACCATGAATCATCTCTATTTCGGCGACAACCTGCACGTTCTGCGCAAGTCCATTAAAGACGAGTCGGTTGATCTCATCTATTTGGACCCCCCGTTCAATTCGAAGCGCGATTATAATCTGCTTTTCAAAACACCCAAGGGCCACCAGAGCGAAGCGCAAATCGAAGCCTTCAAAGACTCTTGGCATTGGGGTGAACAAGCCGCGCAGGAGTTTGAAGAACTGAAGCACACGACGAACACCGACGTAGCCGAGATCATGCTGGCGCTGCGCCGCTTTCTCGGTGAAAACGACATGATGGCTTACCTGACGATGATGGCCAACCGCCTGCTGGAATTGCACAGAGTCCTCAAACCCACAGGCTCCCTTTACCTTCACTGCGACCCTGTTGCGTCACATTATTTGAAAATTGTTTTGGATGGCGTGTTTGGGAAGATAAGTTTTAAGAATGAGATCATATGGAAACGACGTTACGGATCTTTTAGTACCGTACATGAGTCCACAAAATTTGGAAATTGCGTCGACTCAATTCTCTTTTACACAAAGACGGATTTAGCCGTGTTTCATCCTCAATACAGTTTCGGAGATGAGACGTATCGAGATTACGTTGCTAAAACATTCCGCCACGTTGATGAGAAGGGGCGAACGTTTAGAATTGCTGATCTCGCAAATCCAGCACCCCGTCCAAATTTAATGTACGAATACAAGGGTTATAAGCCACCCAAGAATGGTTGGGCAATCTCACGCGAAAAAATGAAACTGTGGGATCAAGAAGGTCGACTTTGGTTTCCTAAAGATCCAAACGGTAGAATTCAACGCAAACGTTTTCTTGATGAGCTGAAGGGGAAACCTGTTCAGTGTTTGTGGGACGACATCGATATGATTTCGTCACAGTCTGCAGAGCGCATGGGCTATCCCACACAAAAACCGTTAGCCTTATTAGAGCGCATCATTTCTGCAAGCACGACCGACGGAGACACAAATGCTGTCGTTCTCGACCCCTTCTGCGGATGCGGTACTGCGGTGCACGCCGCACAAAAGCTGAACCGCAAATGGATCGGAATCGACATCACGCATCTGGCTATTTCTCTCATCGAAAAGCGCCTCAACGATGCGTTCTATGACAAGACCAAAAGCGCTGCGGAACAACCGTGTCAATTCGAAGTGCATGGCACACCCAAAGATTACGACTCCGCGCGCAACCTCGCCGAGCGCGACAAATATCAATTCCAATGGTGGGCCGTTTCGCTGGTGGTGGCGCAGCCTTATCAGGGCAAAAAGAAGGGGGCAGACGGCGGGATTGATGGCTTGAAATACTTCGACGATTATGGTGCGAATGGTGAGACGAAGAAGATTGTCATCAGTGTCAAAGGCGGCAATCTAAAGGCCGACGACATCCGCGCACTCAACCACGTCCGCGAACGTGAGAAGGCTGAAATCGGATTGTTGATCACACTCAATCCGCCCACCGATAAAATGATCGCCGACGCAACAACGGCGGGCTATTACGAAAGCGAAACCATCAAGAAGAAGTACCCGCGCTTGCAGATCCTCACCATCGACGGTCTGCTCACCGGAAAAGAACGCGCCGAACACCCCGACGCCGCTCCGGACGTGAATTTCAAAAAGGCCAAGCGCGAGAAGGACAGGACGAAGCAGGCTAAGTTGTTTGAGTAGGGGAATGGAATGGGTTCGGGCGGTTTGTGCGAGATCCGCACTGGCAGGGGTACCTGCCAGTGGCACACGATAGTAGTCGACGCGGGTGTATCGCCTACTTGAGTTGTAGCGCGGTTTTGGGCAGAAGCTCTTTGAGTTTGGCTTCTGTTTCAGGCGTGAAAGGTACTTTGCCGGGAACCAGGCGCAGGTCCTTCAAGAAGGCGAAGTCTTTGAAGAAGGCGAGGCGTGCGTCGGTCAGTTCGATTTGGCCGAGTTCCAATTTCTCCAGTTGCTTCATGCCCGCGATGAGCTTCAGATCCGAGTCGGCCAGCGGCTTGGTGTTGGTGAGCGTGAGGCGGCGCAACGTGGCGAGATTTTGAATGAGCGGGATGCATTGCGGGGAGTCGAATCCTTCGCCGAGTTGCAGGTAGTCAAGGGGTAGTTTAGCAATGTGAACCAGCGTCTGCGCGGTCGCTTTGGACGTACCCAGTTCCAGGCCTTTAAGCTTGGTCAACTTTGCGAGATGCGGCGCGCCGGCATCGGTGAACTTCGCGTGTGCAAGGCTGATGCTTTCGAGATTCGGCAGGTGATCGCAGAGTTGCATCAAGCCTTCGTCATCAATGCTGCTGCCGCGATGGCTGACTCGCGTGAGCTTGGTGAATCCTTCGAATTTCGCGTACGCCTTCCCGGTGATCTGTGTGCCGACAAAGTTGAACGACTCCAGATTCTTCAAGCCTGCGAGCTGAATCATTCCTGCATCGGTGAGCTTGCCATTGTTGGTGAAGCGCAGAGACTTGAGGTTCGTGAGCTTGGCGATGTTCGGAATCCACTCGTCGTTGAACTTCGTGGAGATGATGTTCAGCGACTCGAGCGTGCTGATGTGTCCGACGTGCTCGAAGAAGGCGGCGTCATACGGATCGTCTTTGCGATGGTCATGCGGCCCAGCGTTGGGCACCTGCAAGTCGATGAGCTTGAGGCTTTGGCCGTCCTCGGTCTTCTCGACTTTGCCTTTGGCACCTTCGACGGTGCGGATGACAGCTTCGACGTGAGGATCCAGCGCGAAAGCTGTGGCGGAGATCGCGAGGAGTGCGAGTACGAGAATCGAACGGTTGATGACTTGCATGTGTGTTGCCTTTCTGGATTGAGGAACGGGATGTGAATACGTAAAAATGGTGCCGAATCGAAGCGGTTTTGGAGGACGCTTATTCGCGGCCTTGGTACTGCTCCTCCTGAGGCAGCGCGATGACTTTCCAGGTCGCAGGGTAGAAGCGAATAATGCGGCGTGGGCGGTAGCCTTCCAGCATCATGCCGCACTTGACTTTGATCTGCACGCCGCTGCTTCCGGGTTCAATGGGTATCTTTTTAATGTCGATGATGTTGCCGCCTTTGCGATCGTTGACTGGGTCGTACGTCATGAGGCATTCTCGCGCAACGGCGATGCCGCCTTTTGGAGCTTTCGGAGCGTCCTCCGTTTTCGAGAACGGCCAGCCTTGTGGCTCTTCGTTGATGTGCGATAATTCGTCGAACAGCTTCGCATCGACGCCTCCGAAGAAGGTGATCGTGACGATCTCAGCGGCGTCATCCACGGCCTGCACCCAGCCCGCGAGACCGCGTTCGCGGATGTGGTTGCGGTGCGTTTCGAGTTGCATGGTGGTGGCGAGGTTTCGGGCAGGTTCATCGATCCATACATGGGCGATGCGGCCGGGGCCGTAGAGTGTTGCCCAGGTGATATTAATGAGCACGTTCTGGCCCGGTTGCAGTGCTTTCACATCGGCGATACTGTCGCCTTTGTAGACGCGCGTACTGGTGAGTAGATCGAAGATAAGAGGCTTGCCGTTACCTAGCGGCTTGTCGTTTTCAACGAGTGTTGCGGTGAGCTTCTTCGTGGTGAGGTCCACGCTTTCGATTTTCCAGAGCTGCTTCTGTCGCGCATGAAATGAGAAATCGTCTTCGATGCGGAAGCAATGCCGAAATTCCCAATCAGGCGGCTTGCGATTGTACGGCGTTTCGGGCAGCGGCATTTTGTCGCCGGGGCTGGTAATGTAAAACAACCCGTGCAGATGCGTGCCAAGCGGAATGTCCTGCAACGCGGCCGGCGCGCCGTGATACCAGATCGATCCATAGGGCAGCAACATCGCATCAAGCGGCAGATCCCAGACTCCGCGCTCCTGGCTGTCACTGCGATCCACGCGAATCTGGAAGCGGCGTTCGAGATGATCCATGCGGATCAATTCGCCTGATACAGCGTGTGCTGATCCTTCAGGCGGGAACTGGCCTTCGACAAGCTGGAACCACTTCAACGGTTTGCCATCGCGTTCAGCTTTCAAGCTGAACGGGCCGTCGGCATCAGTGCGGAACGGCAGCTTGTCTGCGGCATGGAGAAGGGCAAAGGAGAGGTAAAGAATAGTTATTACACGCATGAGCAATCCTGTGATTTTCAGACGATATTTAAGTGCCCGCTTGTTAAATCGAAAGTTCGAAACAAATTAGTTAAGTAGGTTGCTTCGGCTGCTTCAATTCTTCGAGTCGTTGGTCGAATATTGTACGATAGTGGGAGAGCCCTCCGACCTCTCGGTTCCGTTGCTCGTACTCACGCCAGAACCAACCTTCATCGAACCCTTTGAAGTCCATTGCAGAGGCTGCCGCAAGGTTATGTAACCAGCAGGCGATTGCACCCGCTCTCGAAACTCTCCGTAATGCACTCCATAGCGCAAACGGATTAAGCAAGTAGAAGGGACGATGCGTTATCCATTCAATTGGACGAATATCGAGCATTGCCCAATAAATCAAGTATCGGTAGGCGTTCTTGCGGTTGTCATCCATCGGAGGCGCGTTGTTGTTGGGAAGCATCTCTTTTTGGATCCTAATCAAGGTGTCATTATAAACAAAGCGGCGGGCGGCGCCTCCACATCGATGACCAATATCATCTGATCGCGGATCTAACTAAAAATCAGTGCCACTGTTAGGCGTCCAAAACGATTACGCCACGATTGACGAAATCACGCCCACGCTGTCCTGGAACTTGTCCGTCTTCACATCCGCGCGTTGCAACATCGTGAGCAACAAATTGCTGACGCGGGCGTCGCTGTTCACAGGGCGGGAGCAGATCTTGTAGTGGTTCTGCGCGTCGGAGACGTCGTATTTTTCAATCTTGGACAGATTGAAATCCACGTGCGTGCCGTGCTTGTAGCCGAGCGCTTTGCCGCCGCAGAGAATCGTCGGGAGATTGGCGTTGCCGTGGCTGTGGCCGTACGCCATGCCGCTGCCCCAGAGCACTTGCGTTGTGTCGAGCAGCGTTTGTTCGCCTTCCTTGTGCTGCTTGAGCAGGTCGAGGAAGTAGCTGAGTTGCTCGACGAGGAACGTGTCGCAGGCGGTGAGGCGGCGGAGTTGTTCCGGGTCGCCGTTGTGATGGCTGAGCCCGTGGCGCGTCTGCAGGATGCCGATTTCGGGGATGCCGCTGGTGTTGCCTTCGCTGCCGATACCGCAGGTGATGACGCGTGTGGAGTCAGTGCGCAGCGCCATTGCCATCAGATCGTAGAAGAGGCGGTAGTACTCGCCGGCCTGGGCCATACTGAGCTTGCGTTGGAGTCGCGCGGCTTCGGAGGCGGGCACGATGGGCTTGGGCACGTTGAGCCATTCATCCGCGCGTTTGGTGCGCTCTTCGACTTGGCGCACCGCCGTCAGGTATTCGTCGAGTTTGCTGCGGTCCTCGCTGCCGAGTTTTTTGTTCACGCGATTGGCGTCATCGGCCACGAGATCGAGGATGCTGCCTCGGCGGCTGAGGCGACGGCGGATGGTCTCTTTGCTGTCGCGTTCAACGCCGAAGAGCGCATTGAAAATCTGCTGCGTGTTCCGCTCAGCGGGAATCTGGATGCCGTCCTTCGACCACGCGAGCGAGGTGCCTTCGATAGCCATCTCAAGTGACGAAAATCGTGTCTGCGCGCCATGCACATCCGCGATGAGTTGGTCGGCAGAAACCGTATTTCGGAAGGCTCCGCCATCGCCTGGAACGTTCGCGCCGGTGAGCCAGACTTTTTCGCAGTTGTGATGCTTGCCAAGCACCATCGGGTGATGCAAGCCACTGATCGGCGTGATGTCGGCGCGGTGCTTTTCAAGCGACTTGAGCGGCGCGGTGAGTTCGTAGTCTTTACCTGCTTTTTGAATCTGCCACGTGAGCGTGTTGACGCCGTTCGGAATGTACAGGAAGACGCTGCGCCTCGGCTTTGACGGTGTGGGATCGCCAGCCATGCAATTGAGCAGCGGGAGTGAAATACTTGCGCCGACTCCGCGCAGGAAAGTCCGGCGGCCGATCTGCCATTTGTTGAGATTCACGTTGCTCATGATGTCTGCTTCTTGTTCGGGTTGCCTATCTGGATCGGAAAAGGTCCGAGGCGACAAACGCCTCGACAAGGTCTCTCAGTCGGTAGTCTTTTGCTTTGCTCACGGCGGCAATCTTCGCCAGTTCGTCGCGGTCGGTGAAGGTCATCGTCCGGCGCAGGCCGTACGTGGCGAGTTTCTCGATGAACGTGGCGTTGAAGGCGTCGAGGTCGTGCAGGAGCAGTTGCTTGAACTCTTCGGCATTCGTGTATTCGCGGCCATCGGGCAGCTTACCGGTCGCGACGACCTTCGGATTGTCGCCGACGCCGTCGGTGACTTCCTCGGTGCGCCAGCGGCCAATGGCGTCGTAGTTTTCAAAAGCGAGGCCGAGCGGATCGATCTTTGCGTGACACGCCGCACACGACGCGTCGTGGATGTGTGCTTCGAGTTTCTGGCGCAGTGTGGCCTTGGGGCCGGTCGGATTTGTCGGAATCGGATTCACATTCGCCGGTGGCGGCGGCGGGGATTTTCCGAAGATCGCTTCATTCAACCACACGCCGCGATGCACAGGCCGATGCCGCGTGCCGTCACTGGTGAGCGAGAGAATTGACGCCTGCGTGAGCAAGCCGCCGCGATGGCTGTCGGGCGAGAATTTGACGCGAATGAATTCGCTGTCATTATTCGGCAACTTCCTCGCGGCCGAGAAGGTGTCGCTGAGTCCGTAATGCTTCGCGAGCAGATCGTTCATCATGCTCCAGTCGGAATGCAGAAACTCGCGCAGCGTGAGGCCTTTGTTCAGCACCTCGCGGAAGAAAATCGTCGTCTCGGCAATCATGCTGATTTCCAGCGTCTTGTCGTAGTCGGGGTAGAGCTTTTTGTCGGGAGGGAACATGCCGACTTTTTTCAAGCGCAGCCATTGTGATGCAAACGAATCGCTGAAACGCTCCGCGCGCGGGTCGGTGATCATGCGGGCGACTTGCTGAGCGAGAACCGATTTGTCGCGCAACTTGCCTTGTTCGGCGAGCGTGAACAATTCGGCGTCAGGCATCGTGCTCCATAGAAGGTAAGAGAGTCGCGACGCAAGCTCCCAATCATTGAGCGTGTTGCGGCTGGCGTTCTCGTCACCCTCGGCGATGAAGAGGAAACTCTTGGAATTCAAGATCGCGAGCATGCCCGCTTTCACGGCGTTGCGGAACGTCTCCTTCGCGTCCATCTCGCTCTTCACGACGCGCATGTATCCGTCCACTTCTTCGTCAGTCACCGGACGTCGAAACGCACGCTTCGCCAACGTGACAAGGCACTCACGCACTTGTTGCATGTTGCCGTCTTCGCGCGGCATGTAATCGTCGCGCAACTGCTTTTCGTGTTCATCAATAATCGGTCCCTTCCAGGTGATCGAATCCAGAATCAGGAACGGATATCGCGCGTTTCCGGCTTCATCGGTGAGCTTCATCTGCCAGGGAATGCGGCCGACTTTGGTGCTCACGAAAGGGACATTTCCATGCCGTCCCGAGCGCGGGGTGTTCGGTGGGCCGGGGACGTCGTTATAGACTTCCAGGGTCAGCCCACCCTTCGGCAAATGCGCGCGGAAGGTCACGGTCGTCGGTTTGTCCTCGGGCGCGATTATGTCTTGCTCGAACAAGACGCGGTCCAGGTGCGGCGCGTAGACTTTGATGCGCGGCGCGCGGCCGTGCTCCGGTTTCAGGCCACTGAGTGTGTAGCTGATTTCGTAAATGCCGGACTCCGGCAGCGGCCCCTGCAACGTGGAGGCTCGGAACATGTCGCCCGGCCAAAGCTCGTAGCGAATCTTGTCGAGCAGTCCCAATTCTCGCAGGCGTTCGCGATGCCGCTCATTAACGTCTTTCTCGTAGACCGCAGGGCGTGTCCCGCCGAAAGGAGGAACGGGTTTTGCGTTCTTCGCGAGCGGTTCGGGATACGCTTCTTTTAAGATCGTTTCGGTCGCGCCGAGATATTTCTCGATGTTCGACGGCGACAACGTCAGCACTGAACCGATGCGCTCGAAGCCGTGCCACTCGGCATCTTCCAGCAACGCGCCGGGATCCTTCGCATCGTATTGCACGCCGATCAGATCGCTCACGGTGTTGACGTATTCGTCGCGCGTAAGCCGGTTGTAAGTCACTTTTGCGCGCGTGGCCATGCGCGCGGATTCGCCTTCCTTCATCTTCGCAGCGATCCACTCCACCACTTTCGCGGTTTCGTCGGCCTTCGGCTGCTTCTTCTCTTTCTTCGGCGGCATCTCACCGGAGTTGATGCGCTCCATGACTTCCAGCCACTGTGGGATGTTGGCGTGGCCTGCGTTCGGGCTCAAGGTGTCGGCACGGAAGTCACCCTTCTGAACATCGACGTCGTGGCATTTGTAGCAGTAATCGGCGAGGAATGGCTTCACCGACTGCTCGAACGACCCGGTCTGGGCAGCCAATGCCGCACCGTCAATCAGGGCGAGGGACATTATTAATGGGAGGATGTGTTTCATGAAATTAATAGGGGCGCCATGTAAGCGCGTTAACGATAAAATTGTCCAATGGTACACCGCGTTTGTAGCCCAACACACACTCAGCAAACATGGGTTTTCAACGTGATATCCTGATGCCAATTGCTACACCGACGTGATCCTGGCGAGGCGTGAAATGTAATTTTCTTCCAGCGATGTCGCGGGTAGTTCGGGTCTGTGAATATTGAGGTCCGGGGTGTGAAGTTGATAAGGGTGGAGACGAGTTGAGCGTGGGGTAACGTTTGAGGCAATACTGAGCAGTCTCAAAGGCTAATTTAGAATAAGTACAGAATGATTCAATCGGGCAATTTGTGTAGCGATGCCCTGTAAGATTTTTAACCACTCGAATCGATCTCGACCAGCGCCCCTTTGAATGTACAGATGGGTACTTATCGCATGCGTGTTCAACTGTGGGCAAACGACGCGGCGTAGATCGTTTCAACCCCGGCGTGGTGGAGGGTTCGGGCGCACTCCGAAACGGTGCTGCCGGTGGTGATCACATCGTCGATGATCAGGACCGTTTTGATGCCACGTTTTTTGATTCGCTCCGTGTCACAGGCGAACGCGCCAATCAGGTTTTCGCGGCGCTTTTTTTGGGAGAGCATCGCTTGCGGGAGTGTGGTTCGGATTTTTTTGAGCAGGCGCGTGTCGAGTTTTAAATTGAGATCCCGCGCCACTGATCGAGCAAGTTCTTCAGCTTGATTGTAGCCGCGCCTAAAGAGGGCTCCGCGCATCAAGGGTGCTGGGACGACGATGGTCTCTGCCGCGCCTTGGAGCAAGTTCGTGCTGGCGATGCGGGCGGCGAGGAGGCGACCGAAGGTGGGCGCGAGATGGCTCTTTCCGCCGAATTTTAATCCCAGCACCACGTCACGCGCGGGACCGGTTTCTTCGTAGCGAACGGACGAAACTGACGCGCTGACAAATCGCGGAGGATAGGCCCGGCACCAGACACAACCGGCCACCGCGCCCATGCCAGCGCCAACCAGATCGCCGCAGCGAATGCAGCGGTCATCGCCGATCCAGCGTATTTTTTCAGCACAGGATAGGCACACCGATTTGTTGATAAATCCTGGCAACGGGTTCCCGCACGATCCGCAGTGTGGAGGAAAAAAGAGGTCGAGAGCCGCGTCCGCAAATCGCCACACAAAACGAGACACACGATGCTTCGCCCGGCATGTGCTGGCTTCTTCGAAGAGCAGCGTGGTGATGGCAGGGGCGAGAGCGGCCATAAGCGGGATCCCGTTGTTTAGTACTCCGGATTTCGCGTGCGCGTTGGGTCCAATCGAAACCCGAAACATTATTTTAATACGCCACCGCACGACGAGCCTGCGCCGGCTGTGCAACCAAGGCAGTGAGAATCGGTGCGGATCAGGCGATTGGAGAATTCGCGGGTACTGAAATCGGCGATGTTTACTGATGAAGTCATGAGCGGCAAGTCGAGCATTTGATTGAAATCACAATCGAATAACTGGCCGTCCCAGCCGACTGAAATGAGGTCGCGGCACATGACGTCGTTCACTGCGCTGGAGTTGAATGCGGCGGTTAATGTATCCATGTACACGTCGTGTTTGCCATGGGCGACGAGATCGGTTTCGAAGCGGCTGATGGGCATGTTGGTAATGGTAAAAAGGTGATTGAAAACAATGTCGAATTTCGCTTTCAATTCGCGTTTGTAATCCGCTTCAAGTTTCGCTTGCGGCGGTGGAAGGCTGGCGCCGAGCGGGTTGTAGACGAGATTTAAAACAAGGCCGGAATCGTCGCGCCCATAGCCGAGATCGTTCAATTTTTTCAGTGCGTCGAGGCTTTGATTAAAAACGCCTTTACCGCGCTGCTTGTCCACGTTTTCGGATGTGTAGCAAGGCAGCGAAGCGACGACTTCGACGCGGTGCTCGGCCAAAAATGTTGGGAGATCGCGTTGGCCTTCGACGAAGAAAACGGTCAGGTTGCAGCGGTCGATGACGTGCCGTCCGAGAGATCGGGCTTGAATGGCGAGCCAGCGGAAATTGGCGTTTAGTTCGGGCGCTCCGCCGGTGATGTCGAGGGTGCGGATGGATTCGTTTTCACGCAACACGCGGATGACGTGTTCGGCGGTGTCGCGTGTCATACTCTCGGTGCGATGCGGGCCGGCATCGACGTGGCAATGAGCGCAGGTCTGGTTGCAGACTTTGCCGACGTTAACTTGCAGCGTCGTGACCTGCCGCGCTCGAAGCGGCGGCAGAGCGTGTGCTGCAAGTTGGGCGTCGAACCGGTTGAGCGCGCTCACTTCTTTTTCACCGTCCATTTACCGCCGGGCAAGTCTTCAACTTCGTACCCGAGGTCCTTGAGCCCGTTGCGAATCTTGTCACTGACGGGCCAGAGTTTCGCGGCTCGAACATCCTGCCGGACTTGCAACAGAAGATCGACGAGTTTCAAACTGTCGCCGCCGTCAGATGCGGACGGTTTGCTGGCGCGTTCGGAGCGGATTCCGAGTGTGTTAAGGACCGTGATCAGATCACGCCGGGCGGTGTGGAGCAACTCCGCGTTCGGCGCTTTGGACGTGAGTTCTTTGTTGATGATGGAGACGAGATCAAAGACGGCGGCGAGCGCTCCGGCGGTGTTGAAGTCGTCGTCCATCGCTGTTTCAAACGCGGTGATCGTCGCTGACTTTTCGGACGTGTTTACTGGCGTTGCTGCGGCGAAATTGGCACGGTCGATGGCTTCGATGGCGTTGTAAATACGATCCAATCGAGCACTCGCTTCGTCAAACAATCCCGGCTCGAAATTGATCGGCGCGCGGTAGTGGGCGCTCAAGAAAATCATGCGCACCGCCATCGGATCGTGCGGGCCTTCGGGCCAGACCATTTCGCGGAGCCACTTCACATTGCCCAGCGACTTGCTCATCTTCTCATTGTTGAGCGTGAGGAATCCGTTGTGAACCCAGTAGTTCACGGACTCGCCATTTTTCAATTCTTCGCAGTAAGCGCACTCGGTCTGAGCCTTCTCGTCTTCATGATGCGGGAAGAGCAAATCTTGACCGCCGCCATGAATGTCGAACGGAACGCCGAGGTGTTTGCGTGACATGGCCGAGCACTCGAGATGCCAACCGGGGCGGCCTTTGCCCCAGGGCGATTCCCAGAACGGTTCGCCGGGTTTGGCGAGCTTCCACAACACGAAATCGCCGGGATGTTTTTTGACTTTCATGCGTTCATCACTGATGCGCTGACTGTGCCCGGCGTCGTCTTCTTCAATGACGCGTCCGCTGAGGTTGCCATAGCGCGCGTACGTCGTCGTATCGAAATAAACATCCCCATCGGCAGCCACGTAGGCGTGATTTTTTGCGATGAGCACGTTGACGATTTCGATCATCTCAGGGATGTGCTCCGTCGCTTTCGGATAGAGCGTCGCCGGGAGAACGTTCAGCGTTTTCATCATCGCATGGAATTCGGCGATGTGATATTCGGTGAGTTCCTTCCAATCGCGTTTTTCAGCGTTGGCGCGGCGGATAATTTTGTCGTCGATGTCCGTAAAATTGGAGACGAATCTGACCGTGTAGCCTTTATACGCGAGGTAGCGTCGGACAATGTCCGGCGTGATCGCGGCGCGGGCGTGGCCGAGGTGCAGCGAGTCGTAGACGGTCGGGCCGCAGACGTACATACGCACGTCCTTACCGGCCGGATCAATCGGCTTGAAATCCTCTTTCTGACGAGATTGGGAATTGAGAACGCGGAGCATGGGCTTTGAAAATTTTCCTGAGAATGTTTTTAATTAAACCGGTTTCGGGTTGACATCTTAACACGATGGTTTCCGGTTCGCTAGAGACTGTACCATTTCGCCGATTCGATGGGTGGGTGAACGACAACGGCGAACGGCTTATTTTTACCGCGAATTTTCGCGAATTTTCGCGAAAACGGCAACGACAAGGGAACACATAAAAGGGCGTAACGGTATAGTCGGGGAAAGGCTAACGGCATTTAACATAGTATCTCGCGAATCGCGTCCATTCGCATTATTCGCGGTTGCCGTTTGCCGTTGCTGTTCTCCTAAAGCTGTTGCCGTTTTCGCGAAAATTCGCGTAAATTCGCGGTAAAAAAAGCCCTTCGCCGTTCGCTGTTTTATTTGAACCAAATTCGGATCGGACTACAGTAACCTTTTACTCTCATCCAAAAGGTGTCGCATGAAATCGCTCCTCTTACTCTCGGCTCTCGCATTCCCAACACTTTTTGGCGCGGATGTTCCTGGGCTATCGAAAGCCGATTGCGCCCGACTCGCGACCGAGATGGAAGCGCATCTCGATACGCACATCATCCATCCGTGGTACCCGCGTTCGGTGGACAAAGAGCGCGGCGGGTTCATTCAGGATTATGCCGAGGATTGGACGGAAAAGCGCGATGGGAACAAGACGTTGGTGTATCAATCGCGGCTGACGTGGATGGCGGCACAAGTCGCGTTGAGTTTTCCGGAACGGGCGAAGGAGTTCGTGGCGTACTCGAATCACGGGCTGGATTTTCTCGCGGATAAAATGTGGGACAAGGAGAACGGTGGATTTTTTTGGAGTGTGGATGCTTCAGGAAAACCGACGAACGAACGTGGCGGCGAAAAGCACGTTTACGGCATTTCGTTCGGGCTGTATGCGGCGAGTGTGAATTACAAAGCGACGAAAAATCCGAAGGCGTTGGAGCTCGCGAATAAGACGTTCGACTGGCTGCAAAAACATGCGTTCGATGCGGCGCATAAAGGCTACTTCGAAGCGCTGACGGTGAAGGGCGAGCCGATTCTGAATCCGCCGATTAATCCCGGCGAACCGCAGACGGACCACATCGGGACGCGGTATGGAATGAAGTCGATGAATACGCACATTCATCTGCTCGAAGCGTTCACGGCATATAATGAAATTGCTCCGGGCAACACCGGGCTTGCGCAATTGCTGGAGATGGTGACGGTCGTCAAGAATCGCATCGCGGTGGAGCCGGGGTGTCTCAATAAATTTTTCAACGCGGATTGGAAAGTCGTCCCGGATTTGGATTCGTTCGGACACGACATCGAAACCGCTTTTTTGCTCGTCGAAGCGCAGACGTTGGAGAAGGAAAAAGTCGAGCCGAGCAACCTCGATAGCGACCTCTGGACGCTGCCCCGGCACATCGTCGATCACGCGCTCGAATTCGGCTGGGACGCGGAGCACGGCGGATTTTATGACGAGGGCACGACGTTTCGCAAGGTCTTCGAAAAAGACAAAGTGTGGTGGGTGCAGGCCGAGGGGTTGAACGCTCTGCTGCTGATGCACGAACATTACGGCGCGAAGAATCCGAAATATGGTGCCGCGTTTTTAAAGGAGTGGGAGTTCATCAAAAAATACCAGACCGACGCGAAACATAAGGGCTGGATTTCGTATCTTGAAACGGATGGAACGCCCAAGCCGGGACAGGTCAAAAGTGACCAGTGGAAAGACCCGTATCATCAGGGGCGCGCGGTGATCACGAGCATCGAGCGGTTGAAGCGAATGGCGAAATAAGGGGTCGTTGGACCCGATCGGAAACATGCCGGCGATAGAGGGGCGCTTGACTTCATTCGCGCCGGGGCTAAAAGTGATATATACAGAATGAGTGAATCGACAGAAAAGTGACTGGAGCAACGACGTGATTTTTTATCGGGTATGTATCGTTGGGCTGGGATTGATGGGCGGGGCGATCGGGATGGCGGCGCGGCGCAAAGGCAGCGCGTCACGGATCACTGGCGTGGCCGACAGCCGTGAGACGATTGAGAAAGCCATCGCCAAAGGCGCGGTAGACGACGCAACGCTGGACCTGCGCGGAGCCGTGGCTGACGCGGATCTTGTGATTCTGTGCGTTCCGGTCCGCTCAATTATCGCAGCAGCTCAAGCCGTCTTACCAGCATGCCGCGAAGGCACGATCATCACAGATATTGGGTCGTCGAAAACACTCATCGTCCGCGATGTTGAGCAACTCATTTTGAAGAGCAAGTCCAAAGCGTTTTTCGTTGGGAGCCATCCGATCACCGGCAGCGAAAAGCGCGGTGTCGACGCGTCTGAGACGATTCAGCTTGAAGGCGCGTCCTGCGTCATTACGCCGACGCAGCACACGGACAATGACAGCTACAAGAAGGTCGATGAATTCTGGAAAAGCCTAGGCATGCGCACCGCGCGTTTGTCGCCGGAAGAACATGATGCTGTGCTGGCGCGGTCAAGCCACGTGCCGCATCTCCTCTCCCCCGCCCTCGTCACGATTCAAACGGAAAAGTCGCTCGATTTGTCCGGCCCGGGGCTGCGCGACATGTCGCGATTGGCGGGCAGTGATCCGACGATGTGGACGGATATCATCGATCAGAACGCGGTGGAAGTCGGCAAGGCGCTGAAAGATTTGGGCCAGGAGCTGATCACGCTGGCGCAGGAGATCGATCAACTCGCACGTCCCGGCACGCCCGGCGCCGAAGCTGCGCGCGAACGCGTCTTCCGTTTTCTGGCGGATGCCCGGCAGCGTTTTGACAAACGCTACGCTCCAGCACCGACAAAGGAAATCGCGGACGACGCGGATGAGATTTCGGAGGCGGGGAACTAAAATGGCGGCTGGCTTAGTTGTGTTCAAAGTAGTGAAGTAACAGCGGTGTTTTTTCCGTGCAGTGGTGTAACCAATGATCATGAAAACACTTTTTCTCTCGCTCATCGCGACACTCGTTTTGTTTGTTAATGTTCACGCCGCAGACGCCGCGATCAAACGCTCGTTCCTGTGCTGCGATCACAATGGCGGGCAGGTCTGCATCGTCGCTGCGGATGGCACAATTGAATGGCGCATGGAATGCAAATCGCCCCAGGACTGCTGGCTGCTGCCGAACGGCAACATTCTCTATTGCCATAAAGAAGGGGCGATTGAAGCGACGCGCGAAAAGAAAATAGTTTGGGAATACAAGGCTCCGCTGAAGACCGAATGCCACGCCTGCCAACCGCTGCCGGATGGAAATGTGCTCGTCGTCGAATGCGGAACGAGCCGGATTATTGAAGTCGGGCGCGACGGCAAGATTGCCAAAGAAGTCAAATTGGTGACGACTGAAAAGAGCGTACACAACCAATTTCGAGGGACGCGCAAACTCGCGAACGGTCATTATTTGATCTGCTTCAAAGGCGAGCACAAAGTCGTCGAAACCGATGGCGACGGCAAAGTCTTGAAAGAAACGAAAGTCCCCGGCGATGTCCACGGCGCGATCCTGCTGCCCGACACCCACATGCTCGTCACGTGCGGCGATGGTCACAAAGTCGTCGAGTATGACGCCGACGGAAAAGTGGTCTGGGAGTTGAACGAAAACGATCTGCCGGGCAACACACTGCGCTTGATGGCCGGCTGCCAGCGCCTGCCGAACGGTAACACGCTCTTCTGCGACTACCTCGGTCACGGCCACATCGGGAAGCAACCGATGGTGATCGAAGTCACGCGCGACAAGAAAGTCGTCTGGGAATTCGCAGACCATGCGCATTTCAAAACGATCAACCAAATTCAGACGCTCGAAGTGCCTGGCGATGTGACGAAGGGTGAGATTTTGCGGTAACGGATTCACAGCAGTCCACATGACATCCCGCTGCAATCGGATATAAACCGAACACATGAGTGACGAGTCCGTCAACATGGCCTTGTGGCGTGCAATGCGGAATGTGTGCGGACACGTCGTTTTGGACGTGGACTGCGGCACAGGCGTATTGGGCGCGCGGCTCACGGCGAACGGAAATATCGTTGATGGCATCACACATTCGCCCGGCGATGCGGTCGTGGCCAATGAACGCATCGCTCATGTTTCCGTGATGGATTTGAATGACGTTGTGGCCCTGGCAACACTCGCGGGCGGATATGACGCATTGATATTTGCTGACGTTCTCAACCGTCTGATTCATCCCGGATCCACTTTGACCGCGCTACTTCCGCGTTTAAAACCGAACGGGAAGATTTATATTTCACTTCCCAATATCGCCTGTTTTTATAATCGCCTGGGCTTGTTGTTTGGACGCTTTCCCATGCCCAAAACGAGCGGAGAGCAAAACACCTCGCCGCTGCATTACTTCACTCGAACGACAGCACGGACGTTCTTGGAGTCCGCAGGATTGGCCATTGAATGCGAAGATTTTGTCCCGGCACCGACAGCGTGGGCATATCGACACGTCATCAAACCGAACGTGCCGCAACTTCCTACGAACGCGCTTGTCACGCGGACATCTGCGACAGGCCAGGCGATTCAGCTGTATGAGAAAGTCGTGTATCCTGTCGAGCATTTTTTCGCGTCATTCTGGCGGTCGCTGTTCGCGGACCACTTCGTTTTTATTTGCGTGCGGAAGTCATGAAAAACCTGATCATCATCCCGGCCTATAATGAAGAGCAGGCGCTGCCCGGCACCATCGCTGGGTTGCAGAGCCTGCCGGACGGTTTCGAGATCGTCGTGATCAATGATGGTTCGCGCGACCGCACGGCCGCTGTGGCGCAGGCCGCAGCGCAGACAAGCCGGTTGCCAGTTCATGTGCTCAACATGCCCTTCAATGGCGGAATCGGCGTCGCGGTTCAGTCAGGCTATTTGTTCGCAGCAAAGAGCGGCGTGTATACGTACGCGATTCAATTCGACGCTGACGGTCAACACGACGCTGCCTATATTGCAGCGCTCGTGGCTGAATGCGAAGCGAAGCAACTCGACTTGTGCATGGGCTCGCGATTCTTGAAAAAGGATGACGGCAATTTTCAATCGACACTGACGCGGCGCATCGGGATTCGATTTTTTTGCTGGCTGATCAGCCTCTTGTCAGGCGTCAAAGCGACGGACCCGACGAGCGGATTCCGTTGCGCCGGTCCGCGCGCGTGGAAGCGCTTTTCGGAGCGCTATCCCGACGATTATCCCGAGCCGGAATCGCTCTTCTGGTGCGCGCGGAACAAATTCAAGATCGGCGAAATCCCCGTTCAAATGCACGAACGCCAGGGCGGCATCAGTTCGATCCGTCATTTCAAAACGATCTACTACATGGTCAAAGTCTCGATTGCGATCATCGTCGATAAGCTGAGAGCGCGGGAATAAGGAGCGAAACATGAGTGCAGAATTATTGATGATGATCGGCGGAACGAGCGCGTTTTTTTTAACGCTGTATTGGGTTCGCAGCCGCGATTTGCGCGAGAAATATGCGGTCGTGTGGATGGGCGTCGCGCTGATGGTGTTGCTGTGCGGCTTGTTCCCGAAAGTGATCATGATCGCCGCCGAACGCGCACATTTGGCATACCCGACAGCGGTGCTGTTTATCTCACTCGCAGCGATCTACATTTTTTCGTTTACGGTATCTGTATCGTTGACGCGACAGTACCGGCGCAATGTGCGGCTGATGCAGGAACTCGCGATCATGGAGCAACGCATTCGGGCACTGGAAGCGAACGCGCTGAAACGAGAGTAAATAGGTTTCCGTTGGCCCGTATAAAATAATTCAATCGTGCCGTTGGGACGCCGACGGTACAGGTGTATACAGAGATCATGCAATTTCTTCACCCCTCATTTCTGTTCGGACTGGGAACGCTCGCGATCCCGATACTGATTCATTTTGTCTACAAAATGAAAGCGCCGGTTGTGATGTTTCCGAGCATTCGCTTTTTGCGCCAAGTCGATCGCAAGGTTGCGAAGCGGCAGAAGCTTCAGGAACTTCTCCTTCTACTAATGCGTTGCTTGGCGCTCGCCGTGTTGGCGTTCGCGCTGGCCGGACCGGTTTTGAAGCAATTCGGAAACACACCGGGATCAGCCGGAACAGCGGTCGTGATCGTGCTCGACGATTCGTATTCAATGAGTGCGCGCGACGCAGGCGGGCCGGTGTTCAATGGCGCGAAGAGCATGGCGGCGGCGATTCTCAACACGCTCAAGCCGGGCGATTCGGCGTGTATTTTAACGAGTGCGCGCAAGCCGGTCATGACGCGCGATTTGAACGGGCTTGCGAATGAATTAAAAGGCATCGAACCCTCGTTCGGTTCCAGAACGCTCGGAGCGCCCGTCAGCGCGGCAATGGACCTGCTGCGCGAGACCGAAGCAGCCCAGCGCGAAATGTATATTCTCTCCGATTTTCAAACGCGCTCGCTCGACATCGCCCGGACGAAAATCGATTGGACCGCGCGTAACTTCAGCGCGATGTTCGTGCCGGTCCGAGCTGCGAAGAAAGATAATTTGACTCTCGCCAGCTTCGAACAGATTTCACCGTTTGCGGCTGTGTCCACGCCGTTCCGTGTTCGAGCCGAGATCATCAACCGCAACAATGCTCCGGCGAATACGACGTTGAAATTCCGCGTCGATGGCCAAGCTGCGGCCGAGCAAATGGTCACGCTCCCTGCGATGGGAAAGACGGTCGTCAGCGTCGATCTGCGATTGACCAAACCGGGATGGACTGCAGTATCGGCGGAGCTGGGCGACGACGCGGTCGCAGCGGACAACACGCGCTGGCTCTGCTGCGACGCACACGCGTATCTCGGCGTGCTGGTCTGCCGACCGAATCCGCAGGGCGGACAGTCGCGCGGATTCTTCATCGAAAAAGCGTTGAATCCCGGCAACATGGCGAACACCGGCGTGAACATCGTCACGTGTACGCCGACTGATTTTTCGAATCAGAATTTCGACACGCTCTCGGCAATTTTCATGGTCGAATGCGGACCGCAGGACGAAGACGGTCGGCGTTTCCTGAACAACTTTGTAGCGCGCGGCGGCGGACTTGTGATCGTCGCGGGGAACGGTACGGACCCGGATGGTTTCAACAAAATGTTCGCGCGCGAAAGCGATGCGGCGGGACCGCTCGCCCCGGCGAAGATGACAGGCGCGTGGGGATCAGCGGATGCGGACAATTCGAAGGATGCTCCATTTCAAACGATTCGTGATGTGGCCATTGAGCACCCGCTTTTTTCTCGCTTGCGACGCGGCGATGTGCCGGTGGATTTGAGCACGGCGGCGTTTTTTCGCTACGCTCGCGTCGAAGCCTACGAACGCTCGGGCGCGCAGGTGTTGGCACGTTTTGCGGATGGAAGTCCGGCGATTGTTGAGCGCGGATATGGCATGGGCCGCGTGATGTTGATTTCGTCAGCGCTGCACACGGAGACGACGAACATGCCTTATAAGGTGGCGTTTCTTCCGCTGATCCACAGTCTGGCCGTGCATCTATTGACGCCGGGACGCGCGGACTCGTTGCGCGTGGGCGACCATGTGTCGTTACAGTTGGCAAAGGATCAAGCGCCGCCGAGTGCGCGGTTGATTCTGTCTCCGAAAGAAAAAGTAGACGCGAAAGCCGACGCGCTGGGAGCGTTCACGTCCTTTGATTTCGGCCCAGCAACGACACCCGGCGCGTTTGCGCTGGAGTGGTCGGTGGGCGGAAAAACGCAGACGCGTTTGGCGGCGGTCAACGTAGATCCGGACGAAGGCAGCATGGAATTTATCGAGCCGTCCGCGAAAGATATTCCCGGCGCAAACCGTGTCGCGAACGAAGAAGAATTGCTGTCGCTGCTCTCGCGGATTCGGTTCGGGCATAATTTGTCGCTGCCGTTTCTGCTCGCAGGTCTTGCATTAGTGTTAGGCGAAGCTGTGCTTGCAAACTGGCTGGCGTTCGGGCGCGTCGAGAAGAAGAAATGAACGATTTATTCGCAGAGTGAATATAAGGAGTCGTGGCGTCGTCATAGTGATGAAGGTAAGCCGTGTGGTTTTAACCACACTGTAGTAATCTGTGAAAAATTCTGCTATACTTGCGACGCAGCAGTTGGTTTAAAGCTGTAGGTGTGAGTGGGGCATATGAGCGGGAAATCATGTTGAAGCGGATGCACCGCACGGACTACGCGGCGTTTTTCCTGAACGTGTTTCAAGTGTTTGTTGACGCCAACGCGTGCTTGACCGGGTTTGTCGTGGGATTTTGGACGTACAACCACGCGGCTTTTTTGCGCCCAATTAAAGCGCGCGCATTCGCTCCAAACATCGAAGACTACCTCGCCATCGCGCTGGCCTTCACCGCCATTGTTCTCCTGACATTTGCAGTCAAACATCTCTATCAAACGCGCGAAACCGGCTTGATGAACATGGACGAAGCGACGTCCGTCTTGCATGGTTTGTTCGTGGCATCAGCAATCATTGCGTCAATGAACTACATCATCATCGATCAAAAGACGTCCGAAATTTCACGATTGATCGTGGGCCTCGGCGCGTTCTTTGGCAGCTTCTTTGTTTTAGTCGGGCGCGCGATGGGCTACAAAATCCGGCGCTATCTCCAAATCCGTGGGCATTTTTTTACGCGTGTGATCATCTGCGGAGTCGGTCCGGCGGGGCTGGCAATGGCGCGGAAATGTCTGCAAAGTCCCAAGTTTCACATACTGCCTGTCGCGTTTCTGGATGACGATCCGATTTTCTTACATGAGCAAGTCGAGTGTTTGATCGGTCATGATCCGCTTCCGGTGGCCGGACGCTTGAATCAAGTCGAAGCGGTGCTCGAAGACTTTGACGCGCATGAAGTGTGGATCGCGCTGCCCGACGCCGAACAGGAGACGATCCGCGCGATTGCGGATGCGGCGGTCGCGTCCGGAGTGCCGTGCCGCTTTGTGCCGAATTTGTACAAGATTCCGCTACAAAAAATCACGGTCGATTCAGTCGGCGGGATGCCACTGCTATCGATTAAGCCACAACCAGCGATCCGCCCGATTCCGTTTACGAAGCGCGCGTTCGACATCGTCTTTTCACTACTCGTACTGACGACGGTACCATTCTGGCCCATCGTCATGCTGTTGATCAAAATGAATTCAAAAGGTCCGATTTTCTTTAAACAGAAACGCATCGGCCAGGGCGGCAAACCGTTTGACATGTACAAATTCAGGACGATGGCGGTCGATGCGCCGAAATATGCGATGACGCCGCAGTCGTCATTCGACGCTCGCATCACGTCAGTCGGACGCTGGCTGAGGAAATTGAGCATCGACGAATTGCCGCAATTCTGGAACGTACTAAAGGGTGACATGTCGGTCGTCGGACCGCGCCCGGAGATGCCGCAGATCGTCGCAAAATACAACGACACGCAGCGGCAGCGGCTCGCCGTCAAGCCGGGCATCACTGGCGTCTGGCAAATTTCAGCGGACCGGCGCAATCCGATCCACGAGAACATTGACTACGATTTGTACTACATTGAAAAGCAGAGTTTCTTTTTGGATTTGATGATCATCCTGACGACCGGCGTTTACGGTGCGCGCGGAGTGTAAAAACGCCATGCCCGAAATCTACATCAGCACCGATGTCGAGACCGACGGTCCCATCCCCGGCCCCCATTCCATGCTCAGTTTTGCATCGGCTGCGTACTTGCCGGACAAGACGCTCGTGTCAACGTTTACTGCAAATCTTGAATTGCTTCTTGACGCTGCACCCGATCCCAAAACGGCTGAGTTCTGGACTGGAAACCCCGATGCATGGAACGCATGCCGAACGAATCTGGAAGCGCCTGTGGACGCGATGAAACGCTACGTGGCCTGGCTCGCGACTCTCGCGGGCAACCCGGTCTTCGTTGCGTACCCGGCGGGTTTTGATTTCATGTTCGTGTATTGGTATTTGATCCGATTCACAGGTTCCAGCCCGTTCAGTTTTTCAGCGCTCGACATGAAGAGCTATGCGATGGCGGTGATGAAATTGCCGTATCGCGATTGTTCGAAAACACGCATGCCAGAATCATGGTTCGATCCGCTGCCGCATACGCATGTGGCGCTCGATGACGCCATCGAGCAAGGTGCGCTTTTTTGCAATATGTTGAACGCAAACGGCGGTTAGAATCAGGCGTCTTGAACGACTTTCTAGATCACTCGAAATACGCAAATCATGAAAATACTCATTGTTGACGACGAGCCGTCCATTTGCTGGGCCTTCTCGCAAGTGTTGCAGGGCGAAGGCTGGGAGACGCTGACGGCCGCTTCGGCTGAAGAAGGTTTGGAGCTGGCCGAATCCGAGCGTCCCGATCTGGTCGTGTTGGACATCCGTCTGCCCGGCATATCGGGATTGGATGCGCTGCCGAAATTTCGCGCGCTGAATGCGGAGCTTCCAATTCTCGTCATGACCGCGCACGGCACGATGGACACGGCCATCGAAGCAACGCGGCGCGGCGCGTACAATTATCTGACCAAACCCATTCACAATGCGGACGCGATTCACCAAATTCGGACGGCTTTGGAGCGGCGCAATTTGTCGCGTGAAGTCGCGCAATTGCGCCGGGACTTAAAGAGTGGCGGACCGCCGGAAACGATGGCCGGAAAATCGCCGGTGATGCAGGACGTGTATAAAAAAATCGGTGCCGTCGCGGGGGCCGGGAGTTCGGTCTTGATCCTCGGCGAGTCAGGCTCCGGAAAGGAATTGGTCGCGAAAGCGATTCACGGTTATTCGACGCGCGCACGCGGCCCGTTCGTGGCGCTCAATTGCGCAGCGCTGCCCGAGCCCCTTTTGGAAAGCGAGTTGTACGGCCACGTAAAAGGCGCGTTCACCGGAGCGATTCGCGACAAAGCCGGCAAGGCCGAAGCGGCGCGCGGCGGAACGCTTTTTCTCGATGAAATCGGTGAAATGCCGCTGTCGATCCAGGCAAAATTGCTGCGCTTTTTGGAAGAGAAAAAGTTCGAACGCGTCGGCAGCGTCGAGACGGTCGAGGCCGACGTGCGCATCCTTGCGGCCACGAATCTGGACCTTCGGACACAAATCAAGAAACAACTTTTCCGCGAGGATTTGTACTATCGTTTGAATGTCGTCTCGATTGAGTTACCTCCGCTGCGGGCGCGCAAAGACGACATCCCGCTGCTGGTCGCTCATTTTTTATCGCGAACAGACAACGCGGTATCGGGCGCGGCACAAACCAGTGCGGGGATCAGCAAAGACGCGATGGAATTGATCGAACGTTTTGACTGGCCCGGAAACGTCCGCGAGTTGCGCAACGCCATCGAACACGCGGTAATTCTCGCGCGCGGAGCGGTCATCGCACCCGAGCATCTGCCCGCGCATATCCTGCAAAGCCTTCGCGGCGAGGAACCATTGTCCGGGCACACGCTAGCCGATTTGATCCGAGCGCGAACGATCGTTGCTCTCGACCAAGCCGAAGGAAAAGAGGAAGGCAACGCTTATGCCGAGGTTGTGTCGGATGTTGAAAAAGTGATCCTCGACACAACGTTGAAACGCGTGAACGGCAACCAGGTCAAAGCCAGTTCATTGCTCGGAATTCACCGCACGACATTGCGCAAGAAGATCGATGAATTTGGGTTGTAACGCGCACAAAGTTTTTAGAATTCGCGTTACAAATTTCACATTGGAATGTTTGAGTATCGTACTAGACTTTCATCGACCAAACGCCCCTCATCCATCGGAGAATTTAATGCCCGTCGCGACACTCCCGCATCGTCCTTCTGATTTTTCCGCGTCTATGCGCGCCGTGTCTATCACGCTTGTGCTCGTTGCGTCGTTTGTTTTCAGTTCGCTTCGAGCGAGTGAAGAAGCTGATTTTCAAAGCGCGACGGGCTACTACAAGCTTCAGGAATTCTCTGCCGCAGCGGAGAAATTGAAGAAGTTCATTGAGACGTATCCGCAATCCAAACAAGCGGAGGAGGTCTCATTATTGCTCGCCGAAAGCCACTACCAACTGAAGGATTTCAGCAGCGCCGCAAAATCGTTCGACGCGTTCATCACGGCGTATCCGCAATCGGCACGGCGCGCGGACGCGTTGCAACGCGCATTGATGTCGTGTTCTATCAACAAAGACTACGCGGGGTGTCTGAAATACGCTGAGACCTATGTCAATGAAAACCGCGCGAAGCTTAAAACGGCGACAGCAAAAGACCTGCTATTGATCAAGCTCGCAACGGCGTTGTTTCGCGCGGGCGACAGTTGCTACGAGTTGAAAGACTTCGCAAAAGCGCAGGCGTTCTGGGAGGAACTCGTCACGACGCTTCCGACTTCGGCGTTACTTTCAGATGCGAACGAAGGTCTCGGATGGATTTATTTCAGCGCGAAGAATTTCGAAAAGGCGGCGACAGCTTTCAAATCCACAGCGGACTCGCCGGCGAACAAACGCGCGGCGTGGTCGAAATTGATGGAAGGACGCGCGCTGGCCGAACTCGGAAAAATCCCTGACGCGTTCGCCGCGTTCAAACTCGTTCCGACGTTAACGGGCTTCGACAAGAATGTTGATGCGGAGTTGCTGATCCGCTCAACAGAAATCCTGCTCAATTCACCGACACTGGCGCAGGACGGAAAAAGCGCGGAGACGCTTAAATCAATCTCGACGCAGCTCCATCGTCTGGCCCAGGAATTCCCAGCGCTGCCCGGCACAATCTCAGCACTCGACATTGCGACGTTTCGAATGGTCGAAAGCAAGCACAGCGCGGAGGCTGCGGATTTCGCGTCACTCTATTTAAACGTTACGGCAGCGAATTCGGCTGCCGCGCCCAAGCGTTCAGCAATGGCCCGGATCCGAGCGCGATCCTTGTTAGCCGCGAACAAAGCGCCTGAAGCTATTGACGCCGCGCGCCTGGCGTTCAAAGAAGCGGACGCACTGACCGACGCCGGGATGAAGAACGAGAACCGTCCGGCATCCGCGATGTTGCTCGCGGAACTCGTCCCAGCCGAAGCTCCGGCGTTGCTGAAA
Source organism: Planctomycetota bacterium (assembly GCA_037129555.1). Lineage (GTDB taxonomy): Bacteria > Planctomycetota > SZUA-567 > H5-PLA8 > H5-PLA8 > JANXLS01. The sequence continues at coordinate 13,209 of JBAXUS010000026.1, read as the reverse complement.
GATGTCGTCGAAAAACATCCGCAGACACGTTTCGCGTTTGATGCGCAGTACGAACTCGCGCGGACCGCAGGCGAAGCCGGCCGCGTCGGTGACGCGTTGACACAAGCAGAAGCGCTGCTCGATTCGCTGAACAAAGCACCTGCGACTCAAGCCGGCATTGACAAGTTGAAACGCGACACGCTCTTCGCGGCCGGCCAATTTGCGTTTCACAAACCCGATCACGCCAAGTCTGTTCAGCTCGCGCGAGCGTATCAAAAAACGTTCGGCGACACCGACGCGCGCGCGGACGATGTGGCGCGAAAGTTGGCGTGGAGTCTGCATGAAACGAACGACGAAGCGGGGGCTGCTGCTGCGCTCGATTTAGCGCTGGTTGTGTTTCCGAAAAGTTCGTATCGCGACGAGATGCTGTATGTGCGTTCGATTGCAGCAAACAAGACCGGCGATGCGGCGACCGCGTTAAAATTCGACGAGGAACTCGCGCGTGATTTTCCGGCGTCGCCGTTTGTTGATGACGCGTTATTCGATGCAAGTTTAATTTTATTCAAGCAGGGAAAATACGAGCCGAGCCTTGCAAAACTCAACGCACTGTTCGGCAAGCCCGCGTTCAAACCGGAATTGAAAAACGTCGCGCTGCAGTTGCGCGCGTCCGCGCGATTGCAATGCGGCCAAGCTCCCGGCGCGTTGGCTGATGCCGATGAACTTCTCAATAAAGGAGGCGGCGATACGCGTTTGAGTCTCCCGGCGCTGCGCATCATCAAAGCGATGGCGCTGCTCGCGCAACCTGAAAAAGAAACTGACGCACTGGCTGCGTTCAATGACCTGATCACGAAAGGTCCTGCGGACGCGCCTGAAGTCCGGCAGGGCATTTCGCGCCGAGCGTTTCTGTTATTCAAAAATAAAAAGTACGCGGATGCGAAAGCGGATTTCGTAGTGTTGAGCGAGTCGAGTAAAGCAGCTTCGCCCCAGGACGCGCAAAACGCGGCGCTGCATTTGGCGGTGATTCATCGTGAATTGAAGGAAACTCCGCAAGCCAAAGCGCTGCTCGAAAAACTCGTTGGCGAAAACCTTGACGGAGTCGGTGCGTTCGAAGCACCCTTTCAGCTCGGAAATATTTTGTTTGAAGCAGGCGACAATGCAGGCGCGATCAAGCAATACAATGCCGCGCTGGCTCACGCGACGGTAGCAACAACCGCATCGGTGAGTGCCGCGCGTTTGAATCTCGCGTGGTCGTTGCGCCGGGCGAATGAAAAAGACAAGGCCGAAGTCGCTTTCGGTGAGGTCGTCAAAAACGACGCGAACGGCCCGTACGCCGCAGAGGCCCTCTTCGAGCGCGCGCGACTGCTCACAGAACTCGGCAAGAACGTCGACGCGGTACCACTTTTCAGCGAGATTCAAAAGCGTTTCGCCGATAACCCGTACGCGGAGAAAGCCCTGTTCCTGCAAGGCCAAGCTCAAGCGCAAACGGGGCAATTCAAAGAAGCGGCTGAGAGTTTTGCGGCTCACGCGGAGAAGTATCCCGCCATCAATTTGCGCGAAGCCTTGTGCGGCGTGGCAGAATCGCGGTTGCATTTGAACGATATGCAAAAGGCGCGCGAGGCTTTTGAAAAAGTGCTGGGACCGAAGGGGATCGAAGCGGAATTGGAGGACGTCAACGAGCGTGCGTTGCTCGGACTTGCGGACATTGCGTTGAAATCAGGCGACGCGGCTGGGGCCAAGAAAATGGTCCTGCGCATCCTGACCGAAAACGCAGCGTCGCCCTGGGCCGATGCCGCATATTTTATTTCCGGGCAAGCGAGCGAAGTGTTGAAGGAACCGGAGAAGGCCATCGGTTACTATCGCAAACTGATCGCCGAACGCCCGAAGAGCGCGCATGTGCCCGCAGCGGAAGAACGCTTGAGAACTCTCGGCGCGCCGAAGTAATTGTGCCCGCAACCACTTTAAAGGACTCGATGCCATGAACGAAAATCCGAATGACAATCCGAAGAAGAAATCCTCGTGCGGCTGCTGCTTCTTGAAAGTGCTGGGCGTGTTCGTTGCGCTTGTTTTGGTGGTTGGGATCATCGTCGGCTATTTCGTCAATCAGACGATGAAGTGGGCGGAGAAAACGAAGGAGTCTACTCCTGTCGCTTATGCGCCACTGGTGATTGCTCCCGGTGAGCAGGAAGATGTGGAGTCGATCATTCAGCGCATTCACAACGCGAAGAAAGATAAATCGGTCATTGACGTGACGGTTTCGCCGAATGTGTTTAATGGCGTCATCGACAAGATAAGTGGCTTTGAACGCGAGAAAGGAAAGGAGCCTGATTTCGAGGCGTTCCGGCTCGGACTCGAAGGTGAGCATTTCACGTTGTCTGCGACGAAGAAAATTAAAGAAGGCGGTGAGCAGAAATATGTCAACGTCCAACTGACGTTCGATTGTGAAATTGAAGACGGGCATATCAACACCTTGACCGCGCATAAGATTATCGCGGGCGGGAACGAAGCGCCGGGGATTGTGAAAACGTTCTTGAGTTTCGCGGTCGATAAATTCGTCAAAGGCGTGAACGACGGAACAACACCTGAAGCGCGGAAGCTCAATGTCTTTAAATTGGTAAAACGCGAAGGAGACCGAGTCCACATCATTCTCGACCCGACTCACTTCGACCAACCACGCTCAAACGTCGATGCGCCAGCACCTGAAAAGCCAGCTGACCCGAGCAAGGAAAGCTTTTAAGGGCTTCATGTTTAACGGGTGGCCCACCCGCCAGCACAATCAAGGTACTCGCAATAATCACAAAAATAAAAAATAGTGCTGATTTAGGGTATTGATGATCAGAACAGTCCGCACAATGATATATTCGGCCCAACGGCAACTCGGTACTTGATCGCCACTTTACTCAGCACAGCCCACCACAACTCAATGAAAACCATCGAGTTGTAGACAAAATATGTGATATATCATTCTTCTATACTATCGTTTCTGACAAATTCGACAGAAACGATATAACGTACCTCAAAATTGCACATGTGCACCTAATTTGCAATCAAGAATGCACAAGTGATTCTATTATTGAGCACCGACCTCTTGACAGCGTTATCTGGTGGGGTATATTCTACCCAAAATGACATATGTGCAGCACATGTGCAGGAGGTAATACAACTCTCGCGCCATCTGCAATGCTACTAAAAACTTATTATATACATATTGGGGGGGGGACTTCACATGAAACACGCAACGATTTTGAGCCGATTGAGTATCAGTGCCCTTATGCTCGTCGTTCTGACAATTTGCGGTGCGAGCGTCGCCGCGCAAGACAATTTAGATCTCAGCATTTCGATCACTGACGGCCTGACCGACATCGCTCCGGGCGCGACGATGCTCTACACGATTACTGCGAGCAACGTGTGTACTATCAATGCGAAGAATGTCTCCGTCCAGGCGAAGATTCCGGCCTATACGACGGTTGTTGCCGGATCCATTAGCAACGGCGGTTCCGTTCAAAATGGCTTCGTGATCTGGCCGAAATTCAATCTGGCTGCTCAAGCTTCTGCGATCCGTCAGTTCACGCTAAAATTAGACAGCGCACTGCCCACTCCGACTCCGGCCAACATTTCAGTAGACGCAACGATCACCGGCACAGACGCGAACGGAAGTGTCGAGCAGAATTTAACGAACAACTCCGCCACGGACTGTGATAACATTATTATAACATCCGCTCTCGTCGACATCACGATTGTGCAGAGTAACGGTGTCATCGGTTGTATTCCAGCGGGCCAAACTGTTCAGTACACGCTGACGATCTGCAATCTTTGCAACACACTCTCGACAGGCATCGTCGTCTATGATGTGATTCCCGTTGGCTCCGATTATGTGTCGTCGAGCGACAATGGCGTTTTCAATCCGTCGACGCGCACGATTACGTGGCCAGCGTTCGATCTCGCTGCCGGAACGAGTGTGTACCGCTCGTTTATTGTCCGCATTCCGAATCCAACGAACCTCACGGACATCACGAATTACGCAGGAGCTAACGATGATGGTACGCACGGCGCCGACGCCAATTCCAGCAACAACACGACGGATCTGACCAACCTGATTTGTACGCCTTCGAACGATTTGCAGATGGCGATTAACACCGCACAGTCCTGCAGCAACCAAGTCGTAACGCTGACGTACACACTGCGGGTGACGAATGCGTCGGGCTTGGCGGACAGTGGCATCGTGATCAAAGACACGATCCCCGCGAATTCCACATTCGTCTCCGCGAGCAACGGCGGCACCTACAGTGCTGGAGTCGTGACGTTCCCAACGGTGAACTTGCCAGCTGCCTCGGTGATTCTGCGCACAGTCGTCGTCTCCGTGGCATTGCCGCTCGTGCCACCGGCGGTTCCAATCAGTGTCGTCAACTCGGCCACCGTCACAGACAGCGGCGCGAACGGTGCCGACGCGAACGCCTCCAACAACACCGCAGTCGCGAGCACGCAACTCAGCAACCTGCGCTTTATCTCCGACCCAAGCGCGACTCCGAACCCGATCGCGATCGGTATTCCGGAAGTTTTCTCAGCAGTCGCTCAGGACGACGCGAACCCGAATTTGCCAATCACGTACACGTGGGATTTCGGCGATGGTTCGAGCGGAGTCGGCGCGAATGTGACACACACGTATTCCACCCCCGGCCCGTTCACGATTTCGCTGACGGTGACAAACGGTGTGGGGTGTGGCATTGGAGCGACGTTGCAACGTGACACTGTTGGCAACAACAACCCGGACGTGTCATGCAAATTACTGAAGATTCCGTTGGACTTGATCAAGCCGAACAACGACAGCCTGACCCTCGTCGCCGCTGTAACACTGCCGAGCAATTTCAAACCGGCAGGACGCTTGTTGACGATCGACATCGCCAATTTCTCGGTCAACGCGCGTTTGGACAACAAGGGCAACGCCATCGGACTTCCGGGCAACCAGAAGATGGTGCTGCGCGTGAACGGCGCGAATTCGATCCTGACGTTGAAAGTAACAAAGAGCAACCTGCGCCCGTTACTGGCCCCAAACGTCCCGCGCACGACGGTGACCGCGACGCTGCCCAAGCAACTGTTCGTGATCGCCTTTGACCTCGACCAAGTGGGTAATTCAGACACGTTCGGTGGGGCGCTGGATCTGTACTATTACGGAAACGGTAAGAAGGCAATTATTAGCTTCTAACCGATCACTGGATTACGTGTGAGAATGATTCAAGAACTCCCGCGAAAGCGGGAGTTTTTATAGATGGGCTTTCATTCACGGCTTTTCCCCGACGCAACTGCATGGCACCGTTTTGCAGCCGCAGCATCCCGAACCGTATTTTTGCAGCGCTTCCTGCATGTCCACACCAGCCAGATTCGCGAGCGTCATCAACCACGCGTATACATCCGCGAATTCGCCCTTCTGTTGTTCGAGCGTTTCTTCGCGGAGCGATGTCGCCAGTTCGCCGACCTCTTCCATGAACCACATGAACGTCGGGGCCATGCCGCGCTCGCGGTCTTTGTCGAGATAGGTCTTGGCCATGAGTTGCTGAAAGTCGCGAATATCCATTTTCGTTTCCTGAAGTTGATTGTGCCGGATTCGGTGTACTATCGTGATTCTACCTCTCTTGGAAAGCATCGCAATGAAACACATGGCCGCAGTTCTTATTTCGTGCTTACTTCTCACGTCTGCCGTTCATACTGCAGACGTTCAGAAGCCGAATATTCTGTACATCCTCTGCGACGATCTCGGATACGGCGATGTGAAAGTGCTGAATCCGAAAGGCAAAATTGCGACGCCCGCGCTCGACAAACTCGCGGCTGGCGGAATGATCTTCACCGACGCGCACGGCTGCTCGTCCGTCTGCACACCGACGCGCTACGGCATCATGACCGGGCGCTACAGTTGGCGTTCGCGCTTGCAGAGCGGAGTGCTCGGCGGGACGAGTCCGCGTCTCATAGAAGATGGGCGCATGACCGTCGCGACGTACTTAAAGGCCCATGGCTATCAGACCGCGTGCTTCGGAAAATGGCATCTCGGCATGGACTGGGCGGTGAAAGAAAAAGGCGCAGCGAAAGCGGGTGATGCAATCGAAGGTGGGAAAAACTTACAGAAGTACGATTACACAAAACCGATCTCAAACGGCCCGACATCACTCGGATTCGACCGCTACTTCGGCATCTCCGCATCGCTCGACATGGCACCGTTTGTGTACATCGAAAACGATCACGTCACAGCTGAGCCGACCGTTGAAAAGACATTCGTGCGCAAAGGCCCGGCCGCTCCGGATTTCGAAGCGGTGGATGTCCTGCCGAAGTTGACGCAAGTCACCATCGACTATCTGAATGCATTCAAAAAATCGCGCGATGCAAACCCCGCCGACGCGAAACCGTTCTTCATTTACATGCCGTTGAATTCGCCCCATGCGCCGATTGTTCCATCGAAAGAATGGCAAGGAAAAAGCGGGCTGAACGCGTACGGCGATTTCGTGATGGAGACCGACGCGTGTGTCGGCCAGATCATCGACGCGCTCGACAAAAACGGGCTCGCTGAAAGCACGCTCATTTTATTCACTAGCGACAACGGTTGCTCACCCGTCGCGGATATTCCCGGAATGGAAGCGAAGGGCCATTTCGCGAACTACCATTTCAGAGGCATGAAATCAGACATCTGGGACGGTGGCCACCGTGTGCCATTCATCGCGCGTTGGGCCGGGAAAGTCAAAGCAGGTTCGACCTCGGACCAGACCGTGTGCCTCAACGATTTGATGGCCACGTGCGCGGAATTGCTCGGCGAAAAACTTCCCGACAACGCGGGCGAGGACAGCGTCAGTATCCTCCCGGCGCTGCTCGATACTGCGAAGGGCGCGCTGCGCGAGGCGACTGTGCATCACTCGATTTCAGGCCATTTTTCGATTCGCCAAGGCAATTGGAAATTAGAATTGTGCTCGAATTCCGGCGGATGGAGTTCGTCAAAAGCAGCTAATAAAGCAGATGCGAAAACGCTTCCGAAAGTCCAACTCTACGACATGCTGGCGGACGTAGGCGAAACGAAAAACGTGCAAGCCGACCATCCGGAGATTGTCGAAAAACTCACGAAGCTGCTCGAAAAATACGTCGCAGACGGACGCAGTACGCCGGGCGTTCCGCAAAAGAATACGGCTCCGATTGATCTGTGGAAACTTGGCAAAAAGCAATGAGTTGCGTTTGCGCGGCGAGTCGATAAAATCGCCGGGCATGAGCAACGAAATCGACAGCACCCCACCCATCGGCGCGGCCCCTGAAAACGAGGACTTCCAGCACCCGTGGATTATCAGCGCCATCGTGTCCGCGATCTGTTTCGTCATCGGATTCGTCATTCTGTATTCGTCCAAACTGTGGACTAATTTCGCACAATGGGCCGATTGGCCCTTCTTGTTTTACACTGCTATTCTGACTCCTGTTTTAATGGGCTTTTACACCTACGGTATTTACCGTATGGTCGTAATGTTCTTTCCACCGAAAAACGCGAAGTGACTACTTGAAAGTGGAACGGGCTTTTAGCCCGTTCAATTCTCACGCCTGACGCATGAGATTAACGGTCTAAAAGCCCGTTCCACGAACGATCAACCGAGGAATAAAACAACTGATGGTCAAACGCACGTGTCAACTTCTGGCCGCCGTATTCGTGCTGGGATCCCCGTGTTTTTTCGCAGCGGCCGAAGAACCCGTTTCGCAATGGATTTGGACCGGCGAAAAAGGCCAGCCCGCTGGGGAGCGCTGCTTTCGTCGCTCGTTCGCCATCGGACGAGTTCCAACCAAAGTGGTGCTGACCATCACGTGCGATAATCAATACGAAGTCTTCGTCAACGGCAGACTCGCCGCCGCCGGAAACGACTGGCAGGCGCCCGGCATTTTCAATATCGCGCCCATGCTCGTGCGCGGAACCAATGTGATCGCCGTCAAAGGTACGAAAGAAGCGAACGGACAAGCTGGATTGTTGGTGGACATAAATGGTGGCAACGATTTTCATCTCGTCAGCGACACAAATTGGATCTGGTACACAACCGAACTCGGTGGTTGGATGCTGGCTGATTTTGCAGCGGTCGGATGGAAAGCCGTGACAGCACTCGGACGTCCGGATACGGCACCTTGGAATCTCAAAGGCTGGCCGAAGAATCTCGCGCGCTCGGACGACGACACTGCGTCCGGTAAAGGCAATTTCGTCAACGGATACCGCGTCCCCGAAGGATTCGTCGTCGAACAATTCGCTGGGGAAAGCGACACGTCGTCCGTGCTCAGCATGTGCTTCAATGGCAAAGGACAACTGCTCACCGCAGCCGCAGGAAACGGCCCGACGGAGATTCGCATCCTCGATTCGCAAAACGGATATTGCTCCGGCCACCGCGTGTTTTATCAAGGCCTGCATTGCCAGGGCCTGTGCGCCATCGGGACGGATATCTACGCCATCGGCAACGGAAAGCTCTATTTATTAGAAGATCGCAGCGGTCAGGGGCGCGCTGAAAATCAAGAGGCGTTGTGCCCTGAGATGCTGGGCAGCATGACTGAACACGGTCCGCACGCCATCGTCCACGGCCCGGACGGACACTTCTATATCATGCTCGGAAACGATTCGTCGAGCACCATGAATCACCTCGCTGAATCGTCTCCGGTGCGGACTGAGAATCTGTATTGGGGCAATCTGCTGCCGTTGCAGAGCAGTAATTTTATGGACGGAAAAGGTCCTCCCGGCGGGCGCATACTGCGGACGGATGTGCGCGGCAAAGAGTGGGAAGTCATCGCACACGGGTTCCGCAACGACTACGATTTTGCGTTCGCATCGACCGGCGAACTCTTCGCGTACGACAGCGACATGGAGTGGGACATTGGTCTCCCATGGTACCGAGCAAATCGGGCGGTGCATGTGCCCGTTGGCGCGAATTTTGGTTGGCGCTATGGCTCCGGAAAATGGAAGAATCACACGCCCGACAGCATCCCGCCGATGGTCGAAACCGGGCGCGGTTCACCGACGGCGGTGGCGGCGTACAACCACGTCACATATCCCGAGGAATACCGCGACGCCGTATTCTTGTGCGACTGGGCGCGCGGTCGTGTTTTGGTCATGAATCCGAAACGCGATGGTGCGACGTGGAAGGCAGAACCGAAAGAATTCCTGGCCGTGCGCGGCGTGAATTTTCCTGTGACCGGAGCATGTGTCGGGCCGGATGGTTCGATGTATTTTTGCTGGGGTGGGCGCGGAACCAAAGGCGGCGTGATCCGCGTACGCTACGTCGGCCCCAATCCCATGCGCACTGTTTTTAACGAGAACGATTTGCGAGGCATCCCCGGTGGAATTGCCTACGCGCTTTCAACGCCGCAGCATCAGTCCGCATATGGCCGGGCGGCGATCACACGACAGAAACTAACGGCCGGAGCGGATTGGAATTGGCAACTCGCAGCCATCGCGCGCGACACCAAACGGTCGGACGCGTTGCGCGCTCGAGCACTTGATTTTCTCGGGATGGACGGCGACATCATCGATCCCGTTTTACTCGGCGACCTCGCAAAAGATCCGTCCGCTTTTATCCGAGCGCAAGCGGCTCAGCGCATGTCGTTAAATGGTGACCCCTCCGCGCACGCCCTATTTAAGACGATGCTCAATGACAGCGACCCATGGGTTCTGCGTCGCGCATGCGAAGGGTTGTTGCGATTTCCAGAACTCGAAGCCGTCCCAAAACTCGTGCCCTTGTTGGAACACAACGACCGTTTCGTGCGCTATGCGGCCAGCCACGCGTTGCTGCGTGTGCCGGTCGATGCGTGGACTCAAGACGCGATTCGATTGCCGTCTCCGATGGGTAAAGCGACGGCGTTGCTCACGTGGGCCGAGTCGTTTCAAGGACTGCAAATCGATCCTCAAAAGATCGACGTCAATTTCGTCCCCATGCTGGGACTCGCGACGGGTTTATTCGAAGTGCCACTCTTGCCCGACGAAACCATCGTCGCCATGCGCGCGCTGGGATTGATGCTGCTGGCGCATCTCGATGAAAAGCCGGTGATAAACGGACCGCGCAGACCCTCACTTCCAGACGCATTAAAAGATCGGATCGTTGCCAGGACTATCACGTTGCTCAAAAGCGACGACAAACGCATCAGCATGGATGCCGCCGAATTGCTCGGATTCTTAGGCGACAAACGCGGCATCGCACCGTTGCTCGAAAAGCTCAAACTCGAATTGTTGCCGCGCGACGAACGCATCCATTATGCGTATGCGGCGTCCGCAATTTCAGATGGTTGGACGGCGCAAACCGGCGCGGACATGCTGGAGTTTTTAGCCATGCCCGGACCCGGCGAAAATGGCGCGTCGTTCGCCTCCAATCTTGCGCAATGCACCGTTCGACTCGGCAAATATCTTCCCGCAGGCGAGCGCTCAGCCGCGTTCAACACGCTCACGCCGGGAGCCAAATCGACAGCGGTCTCGTCGCAAGGTTTTGATGCCGTGAGTTTAAAAACGATCCTGTCTGAATACGCGAAAACGAGGGACACCGATCAGCGCAAATTGCTGCTCGGTAAAATCGCGTCGGTCGGGACGGACGAAGCGTTTCGTGAGATGGAAAAACTGCTCGATGACACGTCAGCGGTTTACGACTCGCAGTTGACTTTGTTGATGCGTTTCAAACACGCCGAAGCCAAAAAATACGCAGTGACCGCTCTGGCTTCGACAAGCCGAGGATTGGCTGGCGAAGCGCTGGACCGCATCGTGGAATTGTACAAAGAGGACCCTGAAGATCAGAATCTCTACTATGGCTTGGTGGTGTGCGCGGCACGTTCCAACGAATCGCGCGCGGCGGCTCTGGCTCAATTGAAGAAGTGGCCAATCGACGACAAAGCCGTAAAGAATCTCCCGGCGCAACCGGAAGAACAGATCGCATTCTGGGCCAAGGTCTACGCGAAAAGCTACAAAAACGACAAGCGCGAAATCCCGGAGTTCTCGGGCGACGGCTACCAGGACCCGGCGAAATTCGCAAAGCTCGACGCGTTCATCAAGACCGCTCAAAATGGCGATGCCGCCGCTGGAAAAGAACTGTTCAAGACGACCGCGAAGTGCATCAACTGCCACGTCTTCGCTGGCGACGGAAAACAGATTGGACCGGAATTGACGGACGTCGCGAAACGCTTCGACCGCAACAAAATCCTTGAAGACATTGTCTACCCGTCGAAAGTAGTGGACGCACGTTACAAGCAGATCCTGTTCAAAACGCAAGACGGCCAGCGCATCAGCGGATTTGCGTCCGCCGAAACTGACGACACGATCAGCGTGACCAACGCAGACGCGGTGACCGTCGTTTTAAAGCGCATGGATATTGTGAAGAAGACTGCGACCGAGAAATCGATCATGCCTGACGGCATGCTCGATCTCTTCACCCCGGAACAAATCCGGGATTTACTGGCGTATTTGGAGTCGGGAAAGAAATAGAAACCCCGATCGATTTAGAAGACTGCAGATTTGAGTTGAGACAGGATACGGATTTTGCGAATCGGTTTATGCGTCGAGAGATCGTACGCGGATTGCAAATCCAACCATATTTTCGGCCCTGTCCCCAGCGCCATTCCGAGAAGCCATGCCGTCTCAGGCGAAACGCCTCGCTTGCCTAAAACGATTTCATTGAGGCGCTGCAAGGAAATGCCAAGATGCTTGGAAAATGCAAGCTGGCTGATCCCCAGTGGCTTCAGGAATTCCTCAATCAGCATCTCACCGGGATGTGTGGGCAATCGGTGTGTGGGCAGGTTGACTGTAGTGTGTGTGTTTGTTTTCATGAATGATAATCCACAATCTTTACGTCCCAAGCTTCGTTGTCGTGCCATCGAAATACAATCCGGAATTGAACGGTAATCCGGATACTCCAAAATCCCGACCAATTTCCATGTAGCAATTCGAGGCGGTTTCCAGGCGGAGATTTTAATACCTCCAACGTCCCGGCATGTGCCAAATAGTCTAGCTTACGGAAAGCGATGCGGTGCAATTCTAGTGGTAGTCGTTTGCGTCCAGCTTTCGACGGCTTACCGTTATAAATATCCGCCGAAGCGTCATCGCCAAACGTGCGAATCATTGCCGCATCCCCAATGTCATAATTTTAACAGTTACATGGTATCCATGCAAGTGCACCCAATAATTAATTGCAGATATGCGGCCCGATGGACTCGACCTTAAATCTCCATCTGCCGCTTCCCATCCGAAATCGCCATTTCCCACATCAGCCACGCTCCGAACACAAGCGCGAGCAGCATGATGCCGGAGCCAGTCGCGCGCGTCAGAAAACCGATGGCTTTGTCAGATCCCAACACGCCAAGTTTGGTAAACAAGTAGCGCCAATCGTGACCCACGACTTGGTTTTCAGAGCCGCCTCCGACAGTCACCAGCGGCAGCACCATATCCTGAGCATCCGCCATGTAGACACCCACATTAATTAAATTCGTGCTGAGCCATCCGAGGGCCACCGCGATGCCAAAATAATCGCGCTGCTTGAAGAATATCCAGAGGGTAATAATGGGAGCAGCAAGCTGCGCAAGGGTTCCGCCTGCAACGCAGATGAATTCTCCCGCGAACCGAAAAAGCAGGTGCCCGCCTTCATGAATTCCGAGATTGATGCCGCCAAAAAGACTACAGTAATAGACAGGTGAATTGAATTGATTCCAGCCGACATAAGCGAGATAGAGCCAGAGCGGTATGCGCACAAACCACATCCGACCATTACACCAATCGCGCGCGTCGGTGATCAGAGCGTCAAAGAATTCTGCGAGAGACGAGGGGGACGTTGAGTTCACGGGTGACTCCTCTTACTATAATTCGAATGACAACTCAATCTCCACATCTTACCTTCTTTATCAGCTACAACAATCCCTCTACGATTTGACTTTCAAGCTGTTCGAGCTATGACGCCTTCACCTTACCCGGGAAACTCAAACGCATGCATTCTATTTACATCGCAGCCATTGTTGTGACCGCTTTTGCTACCGCCATTTATGCCGGTTTGTTAGCGCTGCTCACTCCCAAAGAAATTCGAAAGTCGCTCTTACTGCTTGCGCTGATTGAATTACCGCTGCAACCGCTGGCGTTGTTTTACGTGCGCAAGCCGCTGGATGGAATCATCCTTTCCGCGATGGGCAAGACAGACTGGTATTATTTCGTCACCGCATGGTACGCCCCCGTCACCGAAGAACTCGCCAAGCTTCTCCCCGTCATCCTCTTCTTAG
>JBAXUS010000259.1:0-7914 GCA_037129555.1 Planctomycetota bacterium | reverse complement strand
CAAATTCGCGTCGTCCAAAGGAACACTGAAGGGGCTGGAGATGGCGGGATAAGCCGATGGGTAAAAGCGGGAGAATACCGTCTTCGACTAACCCAATAAAGGAGTCTTTTTCAAAATAATCAATGGTACGATTACTGTCGTGCTACTGTCGCGAATGGGCACCGCGTACAGGTCGGCATTGGCTTGCGGAATCGTCGGATCGAAGGACATGGGGCGCTCCTTGAATGAAAGGTCTGCCGCCCGTTCTATCGCGGATCGGTGTAGTGGCAATGGATGAAAAATCTACGATGCAATGAAGTTTATTGCCGTTGCTTCCCACCACCTTTAGGTGGTTTGCAGTGGTCGTTCGTTGCTTGCCACCACCTTCAGGTGGTGGTAATCGGCAAATAAAAATCCCTTTAGCCGGCTTAAGCCGGCTTGAAAGACTTGCAGGAGGCTTCAGCCATGCCCGGACATGTGTTCAGCCAGATTCATCTGCATTTCAATTGGCACACAGATGGCAATGCTCCAGTGCTTGCTTCAGATGTTGAGCATTTTGTTCACAACTACATTCAAAATCGCTGCAAGACAACCGACGGAGTGTTCTTCCATGAAGTCGGAGGGACGGACGACCACATCCATCTTGCAGTCCGGATCGAACCCATGGTGAACATCGCAAAATTCATTGGTGACCTGAAAGGTGCTTGCTCTTTTGAAACGAACAAACATCTGGGCCGGAAACTATTAGAGTGGCAGCGAGGCTATGGTGTGGTGTCGTTCAGCACGAAGAACTTGAAATGGGTGGTGGATTACATCCGGAATCAACGTGAGCACCATAAGAAGGGTACAAGTCGCGAGGTTCTTGAAAAAACAATGCCTGAAGCGCCGGAACAAGCCGGCTGAAGCCGGCTCAAGGGTCTTTTATCTGCCGAAAACCACCACCTGAAGGTGGTGGCAAGCAACAGCTACCGTACACGAAGCGCAGAAAAGAATGTAACCCATGACCGAGCCACCGCCCCGCAAGCGCTTTCAAATCCATCTCTCGACGGCCATTGTGATGATGTTTGTCGCGGGCGGATTGATTTGGGCGAATGTAACTGGTAGATTTGCATATCACATTGAACGTTCGGCCTGTTACGCTTTCGGCTGGCCCTTGCCCGTCATGATTGAATACCACGATTTAGTTCCATCGCAGGAAAAAGAAGTGCCTTACCGCGAAGTATCGGAGTTAGCAATTTGCTGCAATATCATTGTTGCAGTAATAATACTTGGATTCGTCTGCTTTATCTGCGAAGAGCACACCCGTGACCGCGCCACAAGAAAGTGAGCTCCGCTTGGGGTGTTTTTCACGCCGCTTTAGGTGTTTTGACCGTCGCTTCGGGTGTTTTGAACGCCACTTCGGGTGTTTTGAACGCCATTTCGACTGTTTTGCGCGCCGCTTCGACTGTTTTGCGGTTCACTTCAGTCGAAGCGCGCGGCGTTTCACACGTTTTGGGACGCGTTTGCTGATATTTCGGCCGCATTTATGTTGCTTTTTGAAAAAAGTGCCTTTAAATCGGCATTATCTGTGAGGAAACCAATCTGGCGATGCGTAAATGGGGCGAAGGGAAATGGAATGACGGCGGCGTCTGGAATGGGACCTCACCCAACCCACCCGTAAGGAGAGCATCAGGGATTATCACGATGCTCGCCACAGGGTTGAATCCAGCCGACTTGAATGCCGCCACAAATCTCTTTTACGTCGTTGCTTGCCACCACCTTCAGGTGGTGGTATGCGACATGAGAGAATTCCTTGAGCCGGCTTCAGCCGGCTTGAAAGAGTTGCAGGAGGCTTTAGCCATGTTTGGCCAAGTGTTCAAGCCGGCTGAAGCCGGCTCAAGCAGTCGAGGACTCACTGCACCACCACCTGAAGGTGGTGGCAAGCAACGACCCGGCCAAACTGTCCTTGATCGCCCAACTACGCGCCACCCCGACGCCGATGGGCCCGACCCCGCGCGTGACGAATCTGCTGTTGAGCGTCGGCGACGCGTCGGGCGAAGTGGACGCGCATTGGGACAGTCTCTACAAGCAAGGCGTGAAAACCTACGAAATCGAAACCCAACTCAACCCGCTCAACAACGACCCGATGACCGGCACATGGGTGCATCAGCCATCCACAACGAAATCCAAAACCGCCCTGACCAGTTTCACGCCCGGCGCGAGGATCTGGGTCCGCGTCCGAGGCATCGGCACCGGCGGAACCGGAGAATGGTGCGATCCGGCGACGAGTATTGTGCCGTAAAGGGTGGTTAGAGCGCGAGTTTCTGAAATTCGTGAACAGCCCTTTGCAGTTTTAGGATGGTCTGTACACTAATTGCCACTATTTACCCTGAATAGATTTGGGAGGAAATATGATCGTACTTCATGGCATATACAAGTTTTCAAAGACTCTCATCGGCTCTCAAAATTGCTTTTGCAAATCCTGCAATTCAGAACAGTCTGCTGAACAATTTCGCACCTTCAATGCTTGGCACGTATTCTTCATTCCGGTGCTTCCGTTGGGCTATCAGCAATCCTGGTGTTGTAAGAAATGTGGCAATGACCCGCATGCGAGAACGATCACCTCGCCGTTGCTTCTGATGATTGCAATCATCTTGTTTGGTGTATTGGGTCTTCTATTACTTGGCAGCAGTTTGAGCGCAAAGGGAATGGATCGCACAATGTTTCTATGCGTTGGAGGAGGTTTAACAGCGTTTGCGATGCTGATGTGGTTCATTCTATGGTTACAGCAAAAGTCGCAGAGCAATCCTATTGATGTAGAGAAAAAGTAACTGAGACAACGGGGAAAATGGAGGGTTGTCACTGTTAGACAATCGTATCGTCTCCTGTCGCGAGCAAGAAAGTGAACCGGATGACCCTGACGATGACACGAACCCTCACCCTGCTCGCCGCGCTTTTATGCGCGCTCAGCGCCACGGCCAACGCCATCGACGCGCATGTCGAAGCCGTGATCCGCAGCGTTGAAGGCGCGACGGGAAACGGGTGAGAAGACTGAGGACTGACAGGATAACGTGTCACTAGCCGGGACAGGCGAAGCATTTTCTTGTGTAAAAAGGTTATTTTAAATCTTTTACCGCCAGCGCGTCAATCTCGCTCATTTTGATTCGCACGCTGATGATCGATCAGCTGCTGTCGTCTTTGCGGTAGGTTGTATAAGTAGTAGCCACGATGGTGCTGTCCGGGAGCAGGAACGGCAACAACAAGGCCGCGCCGTGGGCTCTTAAGAACGTTCGTCTGGAAATCTGCATGGTACGCTGCCGCCCAAAAGCCCTGCTTGTGGTGAAACTAATTCCAATCCCCAGATTCGACTGCTTGGGATAATATACATCTTACATTTTAAACCAGCGATCCACCCAATCATCTCAATCTGCGTGGTGTTGACGGGAACATCATGTCGATGGTGCTATGGGCTGTGTACTTTGTCGGCATTTGAGGGCAATCCAGGTGTATTCATGCCACATGAAAAAAAACTTCTTGCTCGTTCTCATCGTTTGGGTTGTTCTCCTTCTTTCGCATTTGTCCGACGCCCAGGCTGAGGACCACACGCTATTTTACGGCGACTCGCTTGTCGAGCGACTGATGGAATCGGGGCACGCCGAGGCGTGGGTGCAATTGGCTGAGCCGGATGCGCCGTTGCGTGTGCGCAGCTTGGCGTGGACGGGGGATGAAGTGGGCTACCGGCTGCGTCCGGAGGTGTTCGCCGAGCATCTCAAAAATCTGCTCGCAAAATGGCCAGCGAAGACGGTGGTGCTAGCCGCGGGGATGGGCGAGTCTTTTCATGGCGCAGCGGGTGTTTCGGAATTTAAGACACAATTGGCCGCGTATATAAAGGAGCTGCAGCGACGGCACCCCGCCGCGAAATTGTGGCTGATGACGCCCATCGCTGTGGAAGAAGTCGCGCGCGGAGGGAACCCGGATGTCGCATCTCGGAATCGCGACGTGGAGTTGTACGTGCGGGCGATGAGCGAGACGGCGGCCGAACAAAAGCTGGGGCTCGTCGATCTCTTTTCACCGAGCCGTGCGGCGTACGCGAAGAAGCACGAGGCGCTGACGAGCGACGGGATTCATCCCAACGACGCCGGTGCGCGGCTCTTGGGGCGCGTGGTGGCGGCAGGGTTGGTAGGTGAGGCGGCTTTGTCGCGCGTGGATGCGGCGCGTGTGGACGACCTGGCCAAAGCGTTCGCGCAGAAAAACTATTGGGTCGCGGAGATTTACCGCCCGAAGAACGCGGATGTCTATTACGGCGTGCGCCGGCGCCCCGACGAGTACGCGGCGGAGATGCCGCGTTATCATCAGTTGATTGAGATGTCTGAAAAGATTGCACACGAGATGGCGCGGTCGCCGGGACAGACGTTCGCGTCGCAGCCTGTGCCGTCGCTGCCGCCCATGCCTGAAGGCAAGCGTGGCAATGCAGGGAAGGGGACTGGGATCGTGCGAACGCCCGCGGAGGAACAGGCGGAGTTCAAAGTCGCCGATGGCTTCGCGGTGAATCTGTTCGCGTCGGAGGAGATGTTTCCGGAACTTCGAGCGCCGGTGCAGATCGCATTCGACGCGCGAGGTCGGCTGTGGGTTGTAACGATGCCGTCGTTTCCACACACCGTCCCCGGCCGGCCGCGCGAGGACAAGATTCTGATTCTGGAGGACACCGATCACGACGGCAAGGCGGACACATGCACCGTCTTCGCGGACGGTCTTGACGCGCTCGATGGCGTCGCGTTCTCCGATGAAGGCGTGCTGGTTTCCGAACAGCCGCGCATCTGGGTTATGCGCGACACAAATGGCGACGGCAAAGCCGATACGAAGCGCGAGCTGATCCGCGGCATTGACACGACAGACTCGCACCATGGCGGAATGATTGCGACAGATCCGATGGGCCACGTGTGGTTCTGCGACGGAGTCTTTCATCGCTCCCAAATTGAGACGCCGTTTGGCGTGCATCGCGCGATTGATTCGACGACGTACAGCATGAACCCGCGCACCAACCGCGTGGAGACGGAGTGGCAGAGCAG
This sequence comes from Planctomycetota bacterium, assembly GCA_037129555.1. GTDB lineage: Bacteria > Planctomycetota > SZUA-567 > H5-PLA8 > H5-PLA8 > JANXLS01. The sequence goes on along the minus strand of JBAXUS010000259.1, from coordinate 2,887 downwards.
TACGCCGAATCCGTGGAAGATCACATACGACCGGACGGGCAACATGTTCCAGATGTACGGTGACGGACTGGTGCTGGACGGGCTCCCGCTGACGTGGACACCGATGGGCGCTTACCATCCGTTCGGCTACGCGACGATTCTCGGTTACAGTAAAGGGTCGGCGGCGATGAGCATCTCAAGTCCGAATTTTCCAGATGAGTATCAGCAAGGCATGGCGTCGGCGTCGTGCCTGGGGTTGTTTGCGGTGTCAATTACGAAGCACGACTTTTCAAAGGGCATGGTGAAGGGCTCAGGGCGCATCGATGTTGTGACATCAAAGAATCCCGCGTTCCGCCCTGTGGACGTGGCGTTCGGTTTTGACGGCGCGCTATACGCGTCGGATTTCAGCAGCGCGATCATCGGGCATGCGCAACACCCGATGCGCGACCCGCAGTGGAATCACACGAAGGGGCGCATCTGGCGCGTGGTTTCTACCGCGAAGCCGGTGTCGAAAGATTTTCCGAAGATTGAAGGCGCGAGCGCCGACGAGCTTTGCAAACTGCTAGAGGATTCGCGCGACATCGTGCGGCATCACGCGCGGATTGAATTGCGCAAACTCGGCGACAAAGGACTTGCGGCCGTCGATGCGTGGATTGGGGCGTACGACAGAAAAAGTCCGGAGTTTGCACAGGCCGCGTTGGAGACGGTGTTCGTCGCCGAGGGGCTGGAACAGGTACGGCCGGCGCTGCTCGCGGAATTGTTCAAATCCGAATCGCCATTGCACCGCGCCGCCGCCACGCGAATGTTGCGTTATCAAGCTGATCGCCTGCCTGACTTCGCGGCGCTGCTGCATAAGATGAGCACCGATCCGCATCCGCGCGTGCGTATGGAAGTCGTCGGCGCCGTCGCGCATCTGCGTCCGCGATTCCCGCAGGCGGAACACGCGATTCACGATCTGATCATGACCGAGCCCGTCGTGAAGAAGATGTTTGCGGATCTGCAATTCGGGATTGAGCCGACAAAAGGGCGATCGGTGGAGGTGCTGCAAGTTCCGCGCGAATCGCAAGTGCGGATGTGGTCGTACCTGGGAGCAAACGGGCTGGCGGCCGCGCAGATCGTCGATACACGGGACGGGAAAGGATTGAAGCCCGGCGCAGGCATTTACCGCACATGGATCGAGGCCACCGCGCCGCAGCCCGCCACGCTGAGCGTGCGGTACGGCTACGTTGATATTTCGATCAACGACATTCAACTGCTCTCGACGGACTCGATGTGGAGCAGCGAACAACAGGTGCAGTTTGAGTTGAAGAAGGGGCTGAACGTGATCGACGTGACGTTCCGCAAGATCAAGGACACGCCACCGGCAGTGTACGTGTACGACCCGCTGGGGCAGCCGCTGACTGGCGTCGTCTCAGCGAACGATACAGAAACGTTGCAGCGGTTCTCGACGGAATGGGCGAAGGTCGTCGCGAGCGCGGGCGACGGCATACGCATCCAGACGGTGCCCAACCGGATGCAATACGCGCCGAGGCAGTTCGCGGTGAAGGCCGGCCAGCACGTGAAGCTCACGTTCTCGAATCCCGATCAGATGCTTCACAACTTCGTGCTGGTTGATCGTGGCGCAGACGAGGAAGTCGGAACGCTCGCGGAAAAATTCGCGACGCAACCGGACGCCCAGGCGAAAGCGTATGTGCCCGAATCAAAGAAGATCCTCCAGGCCACGGGGCTGGTTCTCCCCGAGGGCAAAGCTGTGTTGGAATTCGATGCGCCGAAGACGCCGGGCGAATACCCCTACATCTGCACGTTCCCCGGCCACTGGCGCGTCATGCGCGGCGTGATGGTTGTCGTTGCAGAAAACGCCGATCCGTCGAAGGTCGCCATTGTTGCTCAACCCGGCCTGCGCCCGGTGGTGAAAAATTGGGCGATTGCAGATCTCGAAGGCGCTGCGGCGCAACCCGCGAAGGAGGGCGCGGCCGCCCGCGGCAAGGCCACGTTTGAAACCGCCGGCTGTGTTCAGTGTCATGCGATCGATGGCAAAGGCGGGAAGGTCGGCCCGGAGCTCAACGCGATCGGGAAAAAGTATAAGGGCCGCGAGTTGTTGCTGCAGATCATCGAACCGTCCGCCGTCATCGACGACAAATACAAATCCTACATGCTGACCACGAAAGACGGCGCAAAGATCATCGGCCAGATCATCAAGGAAGACGCGACGACGGTCGCGGTGCTCGTCAATCCGCTGACACCGGACACGCTCACGTCCGTCCCGGTCGCGGACATCAAGCAACGCAAGCCCTTGCCCACGTCGCCGATGCCGGTCGGGCTGCTCGATACGTTCAAGCAGGAGGAAATTCTGGATCTGCTGCGCTATCTTGAAGCACACACCGGGCCATGAGTGCCGATGATGGCGAAGATTTGCAGCACGCATCACAGCTTCAATTGCATCGTGCTGTTCGCCGTTAATGAAAAGGGCGAAGTCGATCCGACCAGGTCGTTGGGGATATACATCATGACCAGTTTCTTCGAAGAAGAAAGAGTCGCACGATTCATCTCCCTAACTACCCTCGTTTTCGATTCAAAGGCAACGAAAAAAGAGAGCACCCCAAGCGCGGATGCTTCTTTTTGGTGCTCGAGCGACTGTATTAATCTAATATAATCGTGAATTATTTATCATGGTGGCACATTCCGAAATTAAGATAGCAGCAACCGTTCACTCCTCGCTAAACTGCGGTCGCACAAAGGCGCAAAGAACACAAAGAAGCACAAAGGAAAAAAGGTAAAAAATAGAAACGAGCATTTTAACCTTTCCTTTCTTCGTGTCGCTTCGTGCACTTTGAGTCTTTGTGCGAGGCTGTTTGTCGGCCACTGAACGGTTACCATTTACGATGAGACAAACTCCGCACGGATGTAG
>JBAXUS010000258.1:0-7961 GCA_037129555.1 Planctomycetota bacterium | reverse complement strand
CAAAACTTTTAGGAAGGCGATTTCATTTGCGAGAGCATATGCAGCTAAAGGCATCGGTGGCAAGATAGTCGTTTGCCATTATGCAGATGGTTGCGGAATTGAAAGCACAACGGAAAAGCGCTTTTCGCCTATTCGTTTTCGAGCGATCCTGAAAATTTGACGAGGCAGCCCAGCACTAGCTGGGCTGCCTCTTAGTGTGTTGATTGCGTAGCGTCTGCTCAACTACCTCAAATACCGCCCTTGGCAATTCTCCAACCGAAGCCAACACTGCAGCGCCTTTGTAAAACTGCCGAACCCGCTTTTCGCCGATCCCGATTCCGAACAAGACCATTCCGTCCTTCTCTCTTGATTCGATCGACTTGCAGACGGTCAGCAAATGGCGTTCGAGTTCGGCGGTGTTCGCCAAATGAGCCTGGGGCATGCCGTCGCTGATCGAAATCAGCAATTTGGTCTTCTCCAGACGTGCCGCCAAACGTTGGGCAGCCCATAGAATCGCTTCTCCGTCCAAATTGTCTTGGAGCGCTACGTCGGCGAAGATAGCGGCGGGGACGGCGTTTTCGTTGAAGCCCTTGAAAATCAAGCCTTGGAACGGCACGACCCGACTGAAATCTCCAACATCGCTCGCGCTGATTTCGGCGGTCTTGATCAGCGACCGAACTTGATCCGTTTGGGTGGTGTGCCCAAGAATTTCATGCGGGATTCCGATGCTTCGCAGAACCTCTGAGAGGGCGGCGGCCGTTTTTCGTGCAATGGAAATGTGCGTCTCCGTTCCGCCGCCCATTGACGATGACATGGACCCCGAGCAGTCAATCAGCAACGACACCGCAAACTTCGGATCATCTATTTTCGCCGTGGTTCGCCAGACTTTAGATATATCGACTGGAATCCCACGCAGTCCCAAACCAACACGAGACGCTTTGCGAGGATCGAGTCTGCCGGACTCAACGTTGAGTTGTAAACGGTTCTGTTTGGGGGATTGAATCTTCCGAAGTCGGTCAGCCATCTCCCGAATCAACCCAGCGTATTCGGCTCGAGACTGCTCGAACTTCGTCTGAGCTTCCGGTGTTTTTGAAACTTGATTGACCTGATCGAACGACCGATCTAGCACGCAGTATTTCCGGGACGGACCAGCAAGCGCCGCCCCGACAATCCGTCGCGCGTTGCTCGTTTTCTCTTTTGAAGCAACGTCATCACCGCATTCGCCGGACAAAATCTTTGTCAGTTCTTCGTCAGGGGATTCGTTCCGAAAACGCTCCCAGATTCTGGCTACCGCTTTTTCGACGGCACCCGGTGCTACCTGTTCCTCGGTCGCGGAGTCTTTTCGAACGATCTCTTCGTTGGCCGTTTTCGCCTCGGCAACGGCATGTTTCGCCGCCGCGGATTTCATCGCGGAATCGGAGGCAAGCGGGTCGATTACCGCCGCGTGATCTGAACGTGCCTCATTCCGGATTCTTCGAGCCGTTCTGGAGTGGGTGCTGCGAGCATTCGCTTCCGCAACCTTCGCCTGCGCCAAAACGTCGTCGGAAGCGACAGATGCGGCACCCGCCTTTTGTTCCGCGTCTCCTGACTCCTGGACATGTTGCTGGCTTCGTTCAAGTTCCTCCTCCAATCGTTCAATGCGCTCAGCAATTTCGGCAGCCTTCTGCGCGAGACGTTCCTTTTCATCGTCGGTTGCGTCGGCAACACGTCGCGACAAGTCAGACTGTGCATTTCGGCAGGACGCCAATCGTTCTCGTAGCCGGGCGTCAGCCGCTTCAGCCTTTTTGAGTCGCTCGCTGGCCCTCGCGAATTTGTCCTTGGTGTCTGCCGCCGCAACAGTCGCGGATCGCAGGGCCTTCCGCGCTTCGGTCAAGGCCCGTCCTTCCTCGCTGTGTTCCAATCGCTCGCGGATGTCGGCGTTTCTTTCTCGTTTGGCTTTCGAGAGCGACTTGATCGCCTCTTTCGCCACACGTTCCAGACGGCTTGCCTCTTCCGATTTCTCCCGCGCGTCCTCAATTGGCCGAATATCGCCGGGAAGACATGGCTTGATACCCAGCCGATTGATGATGCGCATCGCCTGCTCGAATGCTTGCCGGGTGTTGCGGGCGCGGGGACGAGTTTCTTCTTCGAACACCGAATGCCAGGGATGGGTCGGCCAGTCGTAAAGCGGCAGCGGATATTTGCGTTGCTCGACGATCCACAGTTTAGCGATACGGAGAATTTCCAGGCGTTTCGAAACGTCCTCAATGAGAACGGCGTCAGTTGCATCCAGCCCCAACTCGGTCATTTCGGAAATCACGTCAGGACGACGGTCATCAGAAAGCCAAGACGTTGTTTCAACGATGGGTTCGTCGCCGAAGACGGCTTGAATCCCTTCTTGATATGCAAGAGCCAACATGGCTCTCGCTCCGGGGAAATCTCGTTCGAGCATCCGTTCGATGAACTCATCTTCGACTGCGTTATGGATTAGCTTGACCAGATAGTTAGGGATGTCCGAACAAACCTTGCGGTCGGTGTAACGGATGTGCCCAACCTCATGGAGGCAGAATCCGTAAATGGGGAGGAGGTCGCGTTCCCTCGCTCCGTCCATGTCAGGAAGGAAAATCACGGGCGGCTTCGACATTCGAACGTGAATGGATTTCCCGCGCAGGCGGACTTGGACGCCCAGTTCGCTGGTCACCAACGCGGCAAAATTTCTCAAGCGAGAGGCGGGGAGAACGGTCATTCTTGACATAATTCGCAACTCCATTTTTCAGAGGATGTTCCAGCGAAGCCCCTTTGCTTACGCTTTGGCGGGAGCCATTTTCTTTGCCTCGTTGAACCGCTTGATGATTCGGAACGCCGTATTTCCGTTCGCCTGTCGAAGATTGAATCTGGGATCGAATTCAATCTGCTGGAATGAAAGGGTGCCGCCGTTTTTCTTATACGCCGCCCAGATCGCTTCCATTTCCGCTGGGTCCGTGACTTCGGATGCGACGCGACCGACACCCGAAGAAGTTCGGCTCGCTCTCGGCGTTTTCTTCGTCGGGCCGATGGTGTTTCCAGTCTGCGACTGGCGACCCTTGATGACACGCTTCCCGAAGATCAATTTGACCGCCTCTTCAATAGGCTGTCGAACGTTTGCGTCTTCGACCACGGACAAGAAAGTCAAGTTCGCCGCTTCGAGCGGGTCGCGATATAGAAGAGTCTTGGTGCAAAACTGGATGAGTTCGCGGGTGCTCAGTGTCGGAAGCAGTGGCCCGTTCTGCCCGTCACCCTGCCGCAGTCGGCTGGCGAATTCACACGCCCGACGGACCAGCGATTTCGACAGAATCGGCAGACGAGAACTCAAGATTTCTTCTTCTTGTTTGGCGGTGAGCGGTTTGATCCGAATGGCTTGTCCATGCCCTGTGAAGCGATTCAACAAGGCGGAGTTGATCGGTTGGGTGCCAGCGTATGCGCCGTCGCGGTCGCCGCCGATGGAATTCCCCGTCGCGAACACCCGGAAATTGGAGTGGGCTTCAACGACTTCGCCGTTGTGTTCTTTCAGACAAAGCCGCGGCTTCGCTTCTAGAACTGGATAAAGGAGTGAGAGCACATCCGGCGGACCAAAGTCGATCTCATCAAGGACCAGCCAGTATCCGTTGCGCATGGCCCGCGGCAGAGCGCCGTCGTTCCAGATCGTCCCGTCCTTGCTCAATCCCATCGAACCCACGAGGTCAGAAACGGAAACCTGACCGTTCAGGTTCACTCGAACGACAGGCTGCTTGATTCTTGCCGCAATCTGAAGGACGAGGCTGGTCTTCCCGACGCCCGTCGGCCCGAAAAGCAACTGATGGTCGCCGGCGAGGACGCCGTCGATCACGTGCTGGGTGTGTGGCAGGAACGTATATGGCTCCTCTTGTGGGATCAACGCCATCGCTTGCCGGGGATCGGCGAATTCCTTCGAGTCGCGGACACGGAGAGAACGGCGATTGAAACGCCAAAGGTTCGGCGGCTCGGGTCCCTCGTAAACGGCGGGATGAAATTCGCCGCTTGGCGAGCCGGGAGGCGGCATTAGCAATACCCGCCCCACACGCTTGCCTTCGATCATTTTCAAGCGTCGGCAGTTCGGCGTCGAATCGACGATTTCTGCCTTTTCAAATCCTGAATCTGTCACGACCCAAGCGGCGTTGACCATTGTTCGATTTCCTCCCGCAAGTAGGGTCCGTGGTTATCAGAACCCTTAAATGGCGAAGGAAAAGAGCGAGTCAGACCGGATGAGAAGCGCCAGACCAGAAAGGTCCAGATCAGAGGAAGCGACTGGACGAGTCTCCGAGCTTTCAATACTTGTGCAGGAAGTTCCAAATACTGCGAACGATGAAAAATACCATCGGATGGAATTTTGGTTCGTCTGGGCATGCATTCTGGTGCGTACTTATCGATGTTGGCAGGACGCTTTTCACCGGCAGCGAGTGTGTCGAAACAGTACGTTGAGGGTGACGCGGTTGACTCGCAGACGCAGAAGACACGCTCCGTGATGTATGCGGTTGCGGCCGACTTGTCGCCGCCAAATCAACGGCAAGCCATGCAGGGGCAATCGGCAATCCCCTCGCCAATAGAGCGTCTCGTGTCTGTTCCCGGTTTTCCGCAGTCGGCTTGATCTGCAACCTCCGAAGCAGAACGTACCACGTTTTTAATTCGTCGAGCGCCTCTGGATTCTGCTGAAGGCCGCACGGTACGAGCATCTGTTCTAAATCGCTTGACTGGAGAGGCATTCGGGCATTCACCTTCCGTGCGATTGGCCCCAGGAGCGGTTTGAGCATACTTCGGGTTTCATCGGTTAACATATTCCGCCCCCATTCTTCTTCTGTAATTCGGACAGTGGGCGAATGATCAGTGACCGTAGCCGCGAGAACCCCACTCGCTTCTCCAAATTTGCGATGCGACGAAAACCGTCCCCGTAGGTGTCGTCATCGCGCCGTTCAATTTGGCGGACCTGATGGCGGTAGGTTTCCGTTCCAAGACCGAGGAGATAGCGGTGTGCAAGCCACTGGCAAAAACCTTCTTCCTGCCATAATGGCAACCCGATGGCCTGATGAACCGCAAGCCACGCATGGCCGAGTTCATGAACGGCGACTAGGCGGAACAATGCGTCGGGTAATCCACGCAGTATGGCAACACCGTTCACCTTTCGGATGATGAGGCTTTGATTATAGACCTCGGTTAACGTCAGCGTGACACCCAGACTTTCCGGTTGGACACCGAGCGCCACCAACTGAGCAAGCGTGCGAAGTTCGAGGCGAAGATTGAGATTGTTGAAATGAAATCCCTGAGCGCCGATCCACTGAAGAATCTCCCTGAATATAGCTTGTGCCTTGGCCATCTTGTTGACCGCATCAGGATCGCAGGCATCGCATATCGCCAAATCGCGAGCGTCTCTGTTTCCTGCGAGGATCAGCGCTCCACAATTCATGCAGGCGAAACAACGAATCGCCTCCAAAACATTCAAGTTTCGCAAAAGATCGAAACCGTTGTTCAAGAGTGGTTTCGCAACCCGAGTTGGTCGAGATATTTGTTCAAGCACTGGCGTGAACTCCCTTCTGGCAAGAGGACAACTTGCCGACTCCATGTCCACAGAACGGACATCGGCGCCGTAGCGCAGGCGTCAACCACGTCGGGTAAACGAAATCCTGCTGACACTGCGGGCATTTGAACGCTGTGGCCATCGCCTCGCCAAGCGCGACCTCCCATTCTTTGGCCGAAGGTCGGACTGCTGGTTTGCGCAATCCGTGAAGAAGTGCCCGCTCACTTAGCTTTTGAAGGCGGGGCGTCAGAGACTGGAACGAGAGGCAACCATTGCGATAGAACGGCACACCCAAGTTTGCGGGTCTATTCCGTTGGTCCACAGGGTTCTCGCTGAAACAAGCATATTGGCCGTAACCGGCCATGTCGCTTCGTTGTTGATCATCCTCGTCGTAGCAGTACAGCGGCTGCATGACGTTCCGAAGTAGGAGGATATGAAGGATCAGAACCGCGAGGCTGTGACGGTCGGAAAACTCGTTCGGCTTCGCCTTGCGCAGGATGATCTCCGGCGCCATAAATCCCATCATGCCGTCCACTTGCGGTGGCAGGAAGCCGTCCACAACCAAACCGTCCAGATCAATCACAACCACTTGAGCCGACTTGGGGTCCACGAGAAAATTGCGGTAATGAATATCCGCATGGACCATTCCTTTGTCGTGAATGTTGGCAATGCCGGTGGCACAGTTGCGAGCAATCTTCAGCAGGTTCAAGTAGCTCAATCCCTGCCGGAAGCATTGTTGCGCGGCTCGCGGCAAGATCATCTGAACAAGCGCTTGGAACGGGGTCTTGACGCGGCGGGTGATCACTCCCACGCAGGGCCGCCGGTCGAGTTGAGTCGCAACGCCCAACGGCCATGCCAGCAAGCGTTCCTCGACGGGAGCCAGGCAGTAGCCGAGCCGAACCACCGTCCGCAGCAACTCTGTTTTCGAGAGCGGTGGCTTATGGAACACCTTGACGACGTGTTGACCGTCGCAACTCATGTAGACGTGCCCCTCGCCGCCTGTATGAGCTGGCATTTCCTGGATGGGGATTTCGCTTGGCAGATTACGGCTGCCCGACTCAACTTGGATTGTCTTCATCGCTGATTTTCTCCGCCATTGCCACAAGTGATGACCACCAATGTGCGGTCGTCCCGGCTTCCCGACATTCGATACTCATCCAGCCAACGCAACATTCCATTCGCCGTTTCAGAGAGGTCGCCCGCATCGGACAGAAGACGATTGACACTCTTTGCCCAAGTTGCCGCCTGATCTTTGCGACCGGTGTAAAGCAAATCGTGGCTGAGGCCGTCCGTCATCACAAAGATGGCCGCGTTCTTCTCGCCGGGCGTCATGCAGAAACGGTTAATTCGAAGAGCGGATTCGAGCGTGGAGGTTCCGATGACGAATGTGGCCTGTGGATCGTCTGTTTCAGGCATATCGACCACCTCGTTAAAAGCACCGTCTCTTGAAAGCTGGAGAACAGCGCCGTCGCCGACTTGTCCGAGCACTCCTTTTCCTGTTCGGGTATCCAGGAGAACAGCGAGCGCGGTGCATCCAAGTTCCTCCACAGAAACGCCCAGAGTCTTTGCGTGCGAAATCAGATCATCCTTGGCTTGGGCGAAGGACTGTTTCACGGAGATGTGGAGTTCGTTCGGCGGGGTTTCGTCCAAACTTTCCAGGTTGTTTACTATTCTCCGCGACGTATGGCTATCGAAGTTCAACATCATCGGAGAGGCGGCGGCACAGACCACGGGACGGACGCCGACTGGATTGAGGCAGTAACTTGCTCTGGCTGCTTTCAGCAGTTCGCGTGAGCGCCCCAGAAAACGATGCCACAGCGTTTTCCATCGTCCTTTGCGGACGCCGCCAACCCCTGATGTATTCGCAGCAGCCATTATTTCCGCCCCGTTGGTCGCCTGAAGCAGACTTCGGACCAGGGATTCCACGACGCAGCTTGCCCCAAATCGTGACAAAGGGCGAGACCCGAGGCCATCGCAGACGCCCACCGCAATCCACGGCCCGCATGTACCGACGACAAAGGCGTCATCGCGAGGCAGTCCGCGCCGCACATGGTCTTGGCCTGCGACGCTGGCCCCGAAGACGCGGAACGCGCCAACAGCGCGGCAGACGGCACGGCGCGGTTCGTGAACTGCCTCAAGCGAAGGCAGGGGGATGTCTCCATAGGACGCATAATCTGGCATGGGTGGCTTCCTTTTCTCAAATCACTTTTTGGATGCAGACACTGACGGGTGGTTCCGCCATTTGAGCGGGCTGTTGCCCAAGCGACATGGATCGCTGCACTGTCGCCCGAATGCTGGCGGATACGAACTGGAAGAACGCCGCGAACGAGTTCATTTCGGTGCCGATACGGAATGCCGGTCCGGTGCCGATTTCCTTCAGCGTCTCATCACTGACTTTGGCGCCGCAGCCCACCGCAACAATCATGGCCGGCTTCAT
>JBAXUS010000257.1:0-7987 GCA_037129555.1 Planctomycetota bacterium | reverse complement strand
TGAAGGGGGTGGGAATCGAACCCACGACCAACGGCTTAAAAGGCCGTTGCTCTACCGATTGAGCTACCCCTTCGACCTGCGCGCACTTTTAACAGTGCCACAACCCGCCACCGCGAATTGCTTCATCGGTGACGGGACAAGGACTCTATCTAAACCGAATCCGAAATCAAGCGCATTTTGTGAGACAGACGTAAAGAAATTTTCGCGCTTGATGACTGCGGATTCTATTCAGTGTGGTTCGCTCAGGGCAGAACTACTTCGCCTTGGGAGCGGCTTTTTTGGCCGGGGCTTTCGCCTTGGCGGCCGGAGCGGCTTCGGTCTGATCAACGATGCGAGCCGTCGGTGCATTCTTGGCCACGGAGGCGACACCGTTTTCCATCGACGCAACGGATTTGTACATTTCGCTGCTGCCGATCGTTTCGTGATTTCCAGCTTTCAAATCGAAGAAGGGGCTGCCATCTTTGGCGGTTCTTCGCTCGAAGTTCGAATCTTTAGCTGCATGCTTCTTGACGGAAGCGATGCCCTGATCCGCACCTTCTTTGGTCTTGTACATCTGGCTGGTGAGAATGATCTCGCCGTTTGCGGCCTTCAAATGGAAATGAAAGCTACCCTTGGCGTTCTTCGTCAGTTCGAACTTCGCGGCCATTGTCTATCCCTCCCAAAAATGGTTTTGATGCCCCCACATCCCAATATCTATGCCGAAACGCTGAGAATGAAACCGAAAAAAGCATTAAAAATTATTTTTCCAGTGATTTTTTCGTTGGGACAGATTTAAGTGTGCGCTTAATGGGCAAGCACCGTGAATCGACGAGCTTTTCTTTTTCGCCCCGTGACAACTGCTTCACCGCGTATTCACGTTTCAACGCAGCGCTGCGCGTCAGCTTTTTTTGATGCCACGCCAACACGACGGGCCTGCGGCTGCGTGTGTACCGCGCGCCTTTCGGCGAACCGTTGTGCTCGGAGAAGCGCCGCTTTAGATCGGTTGTGACGCCGCAGTACAACGTGCCATCCGCACACCGCGCCAGATACACAAACCACACCGTTTTCGGAGCCTTCTTTGCCATGATTTTAGTGTCGGCTCGTTTAAACGCTCAGTGTATTGAATTCCTGAATTGTGGTGCAGTGCCAGGAACCGCGCGCGCAAGCAAGCGACAAAGACCAGCAGGGATCAACGAACTTGGCCGCTTGCTGGCGCGCGCGGCTCTTTGAGCAGGACTGAACGTATCCGCCCCAAAAAACATTTTTCTTGCCATTTCAAAAACGGCGGGTATAAGACCCGCGATCAAATAATTATGAAGGTCCCGTTCGGTGTGCACAGTTCCGGGGGGAACATGCGCATGAAAAGGGAAGGCGGTGCAAATCCGCCGCGGTGGTCGCCACTGTAACCGGGGACAATCCGCCACATATCCACTGAGAGCGAAGCTCGATTCGCATTCAGGAAGGGTGGCGGGGAGGACGATCCGGAAGCCAGGAAACCTGCCGAATGAGGCCTTCACGCGTTTCCTCGAACCAAGGAAAGCGTGGAGCGGCTCCGTCCCAATTGTGTGGATGGAGTTTGTGAACGAATCGTTTTTGAGTCTGTGCTTTTCGGTCGGTTCAGTACTTTTCGCTTGAGCTAGTGTTGCTCGAATTGAAAAACTCGAAACCCGAAACACCCAACTCGAAACCCTTTCTCACCCTCCACACACAGGAAACGCGCGTACCCACACTTCTCCGCCGATCCAGCGGAAGAAAGGGCCGCCCGTGTTGCGTCACCTCGTTTTGAGTTGCACCGTTCTCTTCAGTTTATGTCCCGTTTTTGCCGAGGACATTAAGCCACCCGTTTCAGAAAAATCGACCTCCGATAAAGTTGCCGTCGCGACACCGGAGGGCACGAGCAAAGACGCTCCCGCGCCGCTCGCTCCGGTCGTCGTCAGCGAACCCATCGTCATCACGCCAGCGCGATTACCGGTGCCCGTTTCGAGCACCGGCCTCAGCGTCACCGTGATCAATGGCAAGCAGGACCGCGAAATCGAACAGCACACGCAGCTCGCCGATACGCTGCGCAATTCCGCAGGCATCATCGTCAATCAAAGTGGCAAGCAAGGCGACTTCACGACGATGTTCACGCGCGGCGGAAATTCAAATCAGACACTGTTTCTTTTCGACGGTTTTAAAGTCAATCGGCAGGGCGGGAATTTCAATCTCGGCCCGGTCGATCCTGTCGGATTTGAACGCATTGAAATTGTGCGCGGGCCGTCGTCGAGTTTGTACGGTACGGACGCCGTGACCGGAGTCGTCAACGTCATCTCCGCGAAAGGCGAAGGTCGTCCTGAACTGACGACCTCTGTCGCTGCCGGCACCTACGGCACTGATCGCGAAACGATTCATATGCAGGGCAGCGAGAAGAAATTCTCCTATGACATTGGGGCATCCCGTGTTCATCACGACCGCGCCACGTATGACAATTCCGAGTTGGAACTTTACAATTTCGCCGGGCGATTTGATTTTCAAATCAACGACTCGAATTCGCTCAAACTAGTGATCCGGGGCTTGGATGAACGCAAAGGATTTTACGAAGATTCGGGCAGCGGTTACGGTCCCGGCGCGGACGTCGTCGATCCCAACGATACAGCGCTCCAACATGATCTGTTGGTCGGTGTCGAATTCAAAAGCCATGTCCTGCCGATCTGGGACCTGACGTTGCGCTTTGGAACGTATCAGATCGCCAACCACATCGAGTCAATCGCACCGAATCCGCCATCGAAGTTCGGCGGCTTCTCTCAAAGCACTGGCCGCACGTACACAAAAGAAAAGACACCGCAAGCCGGATTGCAAAATGATTTTACGCTCTTCCGCGATGATTGCGACAACATCAAAAACGTGCTTACGCTCGGAGCTGATTTTGAATCGGACCACTTCGACCAAGAGGATTCGCAGTTCTTTACGAATGTCGCCAAGAAGCGAGACACGTGGTCGATTTATGCGCAGAACCGCCTCGAATTATTTCAGCGCGCGTACATCACCGCCGGCATCCGTCGTTCAGAAGACGAACAATTTGGCAGCTTCACGACCGCGCGCGCGGACGCGTCATTCCTTTTTCCTGAAACCGATTCGCGCTTGCACGGCTCGGTCGGCACCGCGTTTCGGACGCCGAGCTTCTATGAGTTTTATTCGTCGTTCGGAAATCAAGACCTTCAGCCCGAAAAAAATACCGCCTTCGACGTCGGCGTTGAGCAGCATTTCTGGGATAAGAAAATCACGATTGGCGCGACGTATTTTCACAACCACTTCTCAAACTTGATCGATTTCAACAACTCGTTTACGTTCGAAAATCTGAAAGAAGCGAAGACGCGCGGATTTGAATTCAACGCTGATTTCAAACCTGTTGACATGTTTACGCTGCGAGGAACGAGCACATTGATGCATACGGAAAATGACAAGGGCGAGGCTCTGTTGCGACGTCCCGGGGCGACGTACACGGTGCAGGCCATCGTGCAGCCGATCTGCGGTTTGGACCTGTCCGTTGATATGATTCACGAAGGCAACCGTCTCGACTTAGGACCGACGCCGAAGAATTCGTTCGCACACGTCATCAATAATTCCTTCACGCGCGTGGATGTGGCGGCGAGCTATCGCTTCCTCTCACATTGGCGCGTTTTCGGACGAGTGGGGAATGTTGGGAATCAGAAATACGAGGAAACGAAAACGTACCCGTCTCCAGGCGCGACATTCCTCGGCGGTGTTGAGTTTAAGTGGCGGTTCTAAAAAAAAGAATTAACCACAGAGGACACAGAGGGCACAGAGGAAAAGCAGAGGACAAAAGAAATAGAGGGAGTTTCTTTTTCATACCATTCTTGCTTTTCCTCTGCCGTTCCTCTGCGACCTCAGTGTCCTCTGTGGTTAAAATTTGTTTTTAAAAAAGTTCAGGCGTAACAGTCAACCGGCCCGTTGCACGTACTTCTTGCAGCAAGCGTTCCAACACCGCTTCTTCGTTGAGGTGTGTGCTGTCCACATCGATGGCGTCGGGGGCTTGAATGAGCGCGCCGATTTCGCGGTCTTTATCGGTGTCGTCGCGGTATTGAATCTGCTTTCGCAGGCCTTCGAAATCGACCAATTCGCCTTTCGCTTTCAATTCAGCCGCGCGTCTTTCGGTGCGCGCGTTGATGTCGGCGTGAATGTAAAATTTGATGAACGCGTTGGGAAACACGACGGTGCCAATATCGCGGCCTTCCAGGACGACGCCTTTGGCTCCGCGCGCGACGACCGCGCTGGCGGCTGTGCGCATTTTTTCGACGAGTGCTTCGCGGACCAGCAGATTGTTCACGACCGGCTTGAGCTGCCCGGTGAGAGCCACTGCGAAGAGTTCCTCCGTGCGGTCGATCCCGTTGACGATGAAGCGCTGGCGCCCGTCGCGCTCGCCGTACTCGAAGCGCATGGATGTCGCGACCGCAGCGATCTTCGCTTCGTCGCTGAGATTGAAGCCGCCTTCCTGCGCGAGAAGTGCTGCTGCGCGGTACATTGCCCCTGTGTTCAGGTACGTGTAGAACAGCGCATTCGCCAGGCGCCGGGCCGCTGTGGACTTCCCGCTCCCTGCGGGACCGTCGATGGCGATGATGGGAAGTTGTTGGGATGAATTCATAAGAATGGTTTCACAATTCAGGTTTCAACCTGTCGTTAAATGTACCCTTCGCTTTTCAAAAACTCGACCAACGGGGCGCTCTCTTTTTTGAATGCGAGCCGCTTGCAGGGAACGGCGTCGAAGAGCGCTTTGAACAATTGCAGGCGGTGCTTGATCGCGCCGCCGGTTTTCCAATTGACCATCGGATTCAACATCAACGCGGCAGCCTCGGCCTGCTCCATTTTTTCGAGCGCGTTTTCAGGATCTTTTTTGAGCCAGAAAATACCCGCCAAAGGAGGTGTCTTCGCGGGCAGAGTTGCACCCTTTTTGCGTGCGTCTCCAAACGATACCACGCGCGGAGCCGCAGCTTTTTTGGACGATTTCGACGCAATCAAAATCGTGACTTGGTCGTCTTCCAGCAGCGGGAAATCTTTCAGCAATTTCGTCGAGATCGTGGTCTTTCCAAACGTGCACTCGCCGCAAAAAACGAGCGCGCCTTTCGGCGTCAGCACGGACGATGCGTGCAAATAAAGGGGCGCTTGAAAATTCGAACCGGCTTGCGCGACACTCTCCAACCCGTTGACTTCAGCCAGCAGCCCGACGCAAAAAATGACCGTTCGGACAAATGGATTCTGAGCGCCCAGATTTTTCATGTCCATGCTGCGCGGTGCGTGGCGTGGATATAAAATTGTGTTCGTTTGGTAATTCAACGCGAAGCCTTCGCCCAGCAACAATTCCGGCGTATGCCACTTTCCACCCTTTTCATAATCATTGGCGTCGTCAACTAGCAACACAGAAATCTCGGGAACGCCGGTTGGCTGTGCAACACCATGCGTACCGGTCAATGATTTTAAATCGCGAGCGCTCAGTTTCCGCGTCAGCGTGGACATGCCCACATCGTAACCGTGCAGATTAAATGTGGAGCCAAACGACGGCTTCGCGACGCGTGCATCCGCCGCAGGTTTGCGTTTGGTTGTCGCTTGCTTTTTAATGGCCACCGACTTGCCCCAAAAATACGTTCCACTCGCTCTGTTCCGGTTTTGAAATTCCGGTGCGTTGTGATCGCCTGCCTAACTGTAAAAGTTCCCAATACTATTCTAAGATTATCGCAAGCGCGGTTGTTTTGCATCCCAAATTTGAAATGCGTTTAGGTTCGCTACTTGCCTGCGGAATCACACCGCGCAAGTGCGGACCTCTGGTGTAATTCAGGATACATATGTTTTTCGGACACTCTATTTTAAGGACAGGAATCAACATGAAGAGCTTGATTGCAATGCTGATGTGCGCGGTGGTGCTGGTGGCGGTGGTGCCGTCGACCGTGATCAAAGCGGAAGACAAACAACAGTGGGCGACTTTCGAAGGCAAGGAAGGCGCGGGCAAGGGTAAGCACATCGTCTTCGTCACCGGCGACGACGAATATTTCTCAGAAGAAAGCATGCCGATCATGGCGCGTATTCTCGCCGAAAAGCACGGCTTCAAATGCACTGTTTTGTTCGCGGTCAACAAGACGACCGGCATGATTGATGTCGGCACGAAAGACAACATCCCCGGATTGGAAGCACTCGACACCGCCGATTTGATGGTGATGTTCACCCGCTTCCGCGCGCTGCCGGATGAGCAGATGAAGCATGTCGTTGACTACGCCGACTCGGGCCGTCCGATCATCGGATTGAAGACGGCAACCCACGCGTTCAATTTCGGACCGAAGGACACTTCGACGTACAAGAAGTATACGTGGACGAGCAAAGAGCCGGGATTCGAAGGCGGCTTTGGACGCTTGATCCTCGGAGAAACGTGGGTCAATCATTTCGGTCATCACGGCAAAGAAAGCACGCGCGGTATGATCGCGCCGGGGCAGGCCGAGCATCCGATTTTGCGCGGGATCAAAGACGGCGACATGTGGGGACCTTGCGACGTGTACGAAGTGCGCATGCCGTTCCCGGCTGAGAACACACCGCTCGTGCTCGGACAAGTCGTCGCCGGGATGAACTCGACGGACCCCGCTGCAACTGCGACTGAAAATCCGAAGACGAAAAAAGTCGTCGATAAAAACAACCCGATGCTCCCCGTCGCATGGACGCGCACGTACACCGGCGCCAAAGGCAAACCAGCACGCGTTTTCACAACGACGATGGGCGGATCCATGGCCGGCAAACGCGATCTCGACAGCGAAGGCATGCGTCGCATGTTGGTCAACGCGTGTTATTGGTGCGTGGGTTTGGAAGACAAAATCCCGGCGAAATCGGATGTCGAGATCATCGGGAAGTACGAGGAGTATAAAAAGGGGACGAAGCCGCACTAAGATGTCCGATCACGTCGAGCGCGCGAACGGATTATACTCAATCTCGTTCGTGCGCTCGGCAACTTCTCATTTATCATGCCCGCCAGAGCCACATTCGTTTTGCACATCATTTACAATTCAAATTATTATTTCGTAGAAGACATGCGAATGCGAAGCGTCACTCCGTTGCAAACTGTAATTCGATTTATTTCGAAGCTGAACCGGAGTGTGCATTCATGAAACGACACCTGTGGACCATGGCGTTGCTGGTCATTTCGTTGTCTGTTTTCGCCGTCGAAATAGAACCGGACGAGCTCCCGGAAGCGGTACAGACGATTAAGAAACTTGGCGGCAGTTTTCGTCGAGGATATACGTTAAATCCCACGGCGTTGCTTGACATCGGGGCAGAGTGGAGAGGTGGAAACGATGGCTTCACAAACTTGAAAGGGCTTCAAAATGTCAAGTATTTGACCATATGTTCAGACGCTTTGAATGAGGACGTCTTATCTGTATTGGCAACCATGCCGGACCTCACCATCTTAAACATAGAGAGGATGAAAATAAGTGATACAGGGCTAAAACATCTTCATACACTCAAGCAACTTCGTTCACTAAGTTTTTCCCAATGCAGCGTCTCGGATATCCAGTTGTTCAATATGAGCGCATTGGAGAATATAACCGTATCCTACATGCCGGCCGTGAAAACGCTTGTTGTCAAAGATATGCCGCGTTTATCTTGCCTTCGGGTCGAAAATGAGTCTAAGCGCCAATCTGGAAAAGCCCAAGTTGTGGAGTTTTCATTTTCTAGCGTTCCGAAACTCGAAGAACTCTATTTCTCCCGGGTCCATGTTGAATCTTTTCGGTTCGAAGACGTGCCGATGCTAAAAAAACTGACGTTAACCGACGCCAACTGGCCCGCCTCCGCGATTGAAGGACTTTCTACACTTACACACCTGGAAGAATTCAAAATACATAGTTTTCCATTAACTGAAAATCAATGTGAGGTCATCAAGCGCATGACAAAATTAAAGTCATTTTCGTCGTACCACTCTAACTTATTACCCAGATCAATAATTGTCCGTCAATGAGAATCTCAAACTACTATA
>JBAXUS010000256.1:0-8021 GCA_037129555.1 Planctomycetota bacterium | reverse complement strand
CACTAATCATTGCCGGCCACAACCATAAAACATGCACGGTCGAGCGGCTGATTACTGATCAAGCCCTCAATGTTTACCGACTCTGTCAAGACATTGAAACCAAAGCAAGAATTGCACGACGTCAATTTCAGCTTGAAGAAAATCGTTCACGTACAAATACAATGCAAGTCAACAATTTGGTGGCTCCGTCCGATTCGTTGCCTCAGTCCCAACGCCAACCACCACAGTTGCAGAGTCGCGATATTTCGGGTGTCGGTGATGAGGAGCGAAACCCATTTAAGCTAGGCGAGTAAAATGCAAACAAGCCGTTGCACACGGAGCGCCTATCGCGTCGCGGTTACAATTAAACGCCTTGGTGGGTCAGGTCGCTGATCTTGGGGTCGTTAGGCGCTTCTGCGCTTGCCCTGAAATCGACTAAGGGTATTCTCCGAACATGATTCAGACCATCGAAGCTATCGTTGATGAGAACGGCGCAGTGCGTCTGCTCGAACCACTCCATCTCGACCGACGCCATCGGGCGCTGGTGACGATTCTGGCAGATGAGCCTTCAGATGCACACGAGACGGCCCTTCTCAGCGAGGCGGCGTTGGCTGAGGACTGGAACCGCCCCGAAGAGGACGCCGCATGGTCACACCTACAGCAGGCTCCATAGTTCTCGTTCCGTTCCCGTTTTCGGATTTGTCGCAATCCAAACGCCGTCCGGCGGTCGTGCTCAATGCCGGGTCGCTTAGCTTGAGGTCTTTGGAGTCTCAACCATCACATGGACTATTTATTCCGCTTGCCCAAGTTTCCTGTGATTCTCGATACTGGCGAGACGCTGATATGTGCGAAGAGTCGAGCTCAGTTCGAATCCAAAGTATCCAAGATCATGTTTGCCGACACAACGAAACGAGACATCATTGACTCCAAGGCGGAAGGATTCGCACTGCATTTGGAGAATATGATTGTCGCCCCAGGCTTCGGCATCCAGCGTTGGACCAAACGAGATATCATTGAACTTTACAATTCCAAGCGACAGCCTGGAACTCCTGAGCTTCGGTCAACGTCGCTTAGTAGCAGAAGTCTTGAGCTGGTCGTCAGAGAGGTCGTCGAGCTCTTATCGCAAACTTGAACTGAATTGGAATTGCGAGTGCTCATTACTACGGTGCGACGTCGAGTTTTTCTTTTAACACCCAGGCGGCCCATTCGGATTGGGCGGGGGAGAATTGGCGTTGGGAGACTTTGACGAATTCGGCGAAGCGTTGGGAGTTTTCGAAGCGGATGCCGTAGGAGCCGTCGGCGAATGCACCGTGTCCGCTGAAAAATACGCTGCCTTTTTTACCGTCCACGTCGATCGTCAAACCGTGATTGGAATAGATGATCGAGTCGCCCACTTTGGATTCCGTACCATAGCGGTCGGTGTACATGTTGCGCGCGACCAGAAACCCGTTGATCAGCAGCAACACGATGGTCACGGCGCCCAAGACTCGCGCGACTGAATAATACACCTGCGGATTGAACAGATCCTGGCGGGAGAACGAGACTTTTTTCGGGATGGCTTGTTCGATGTCGTTCAAGCGGGCGAGAACGGGTTGCACGGAGCAGCCGGTGTAATTCTCAATATCGTTCATCGCCACGGAATCCATCGGGTCGGCCATGGCCAGGCGCAGGACGTTGTGGCTTTCGCGCGAGAGTGGAATCACGCTGTATTTGCGGCACAGAAATCGCGGCAGGACAGACTTGACTTCGTTGCGGAATTCGTCGCCGACGTTGACGATGGGAAGTTTCAATTGATGCGCGAGCGCCTCGGTGAGCTTCTCGCTGTCGAGGACCTTCATGCGGATGAGGATGTTGCCCAGGCGGCGAATTCCACCGACCTGCGAACGCAGCGCTTGCTCCAGCTGATCCTTGGTAATGAGGCCACGCTCGAGGAGGATTTGACCTAACGGAATCCGTCCTCCGGTTTTTCCCTGCGTGTCCATGTCTCATGTCCCCAGCAATGCGTGCAACGGAATCGTCAACGAGAGTGCGTGAGTGCAACTTACTCAGCGAAAGTGGCGATGTCAATTGGAAAACGGAAGTGCAGCGGGTGATGGGGGTAGGGACACGAGATGTTTGAAATAGTTTCGTGCGCTTCCCCGTTTTCCATGCCGGGTTCGCTGCAGCGCATGGTTAGGCCGTTGTTATCTCATATGGAATGGGGACTATGCTCTCGCGACCCTGAGCATCAAGCAACCGGAATATCCATGACTTGATAGAGGCGTCTTCGATATGCGTGGTGACAGAATAACAGGAGTAACTCCGGCCAGCGAGAGAGCAAGCTGCGTCGCACGCTCGAACTCCAGCCGCTCTACCGCGCTGAGCGGGCCGATGCCATCGTCCTCAAGGAAACTCGCTCCGTAAGCAACACCGCCACTTGTGGCGAGTGATGGGTCGAAAGGATGTCTGTTGGACACAAAGATGTGCGGTGAATCCAATCCCCAGCTCTCGTAATCCTCTCGCGACTCCGCAATTGCCTGCACGTAGCCTACACAGAGCCCCTCGTCCCACCAGATGAGGTCGCCAACGTGAATCTGTGAGCCGTCCGGGTAAGTCACAGTGGCCTAACGTCCCGGATCACCGATCCCGCGCCCATGACTCACGACTTGAAACCACGGCGCTATCGCGGCATTCGGTGCATCCGGCTTGTTTGCCAAAGAATATTGGTTTCTTGTATTCACGGCATCTCAGTATGCGGGACGTCAAAGCTGATGGTCCCAAGCTGTCGGCGCGCAGATCCTCCCTCGAACAACCATCGCCAAATGACCCCGTCCTCCCCTACTACTGTCAGGTAACTGCCACTTTCGACAAACGGCGCCAGCTCAGTGAATAGAACGTCCTCGTCCCCGAGGTTCTCCCCGATGAAATCGAGGCCAACAATCGAGGCATCCTCAGAAAGGTCCGCCTGCCATCGCCATATTGCCAATGCCTCCGCCAATGAAGACGCCGAGGTGAAACTCCGTGACTCCGGCAACCACATGAAATGCATTTCATCGGCCGTCCCGCAGGTCTCCCGTCCTGCAAGGCTCTTGAGGGCATCAAGCGCACACGCCATCGAACCTACTGGCAGCAGGAACTCGGAAGGAAGCTGGTGGATGGCATAACCCATGGCGCTATTCTTTTAGTGGCGAACATGGTATTGGACCGCATCCGTGCGGTCTAGCAAGGCTAAGAGATTACCGCACATTTTTGGTCTTGAACAGGGTAATTTTGTTGATTAATGTCCTAAATAGACCTGACATTTATCGAACAAAATGCGGTCTAGCAAAATCAATAGTACCGCAAATCACCGCACACAGTCTTGAATCACGGGGACGTGCACGAAACTTATGACGATACGATTCGTTTTTACCGCGGTATAAAATTATGCCGCCCTTACAGGGCTCATTTCGTTCTTGTTTCGAGACTTAGTCCTTACGGCCTAGGCTGCATTATGCCGCCCCTTCGGGGCTGTACTGCTGGTTGTTGGAATTGAGTAGATGGACTCTTTTTTCGTTTGAATCAGGGCCGTAACGTGTTTGATGGATGAAGATTACCCTTTGGATTGGGGAGGCGCAAGGGGATTGATGTCTAGTTGGGAATTATTTTTGAAAATGGAGTTGATAAAGGGGGTGGTATTTTCGTTTTATAGTAGAGGATAAATCGTTTATGTGAAGATATAATATATCGATATGGGATTTAGTACGCACGATGTGATTGTGTGGGAACGGGGTGCGGTTGAAACGGCTCGCTTCGCTCGCGGGAGCGCAGCGGGCTGCTCGCAGTCCAAGGACCTGCGGTCGGGGGATACATATGGGTTGTGGGTGGATTTAGTGCGGGATCGTGCACGTGTGCATGTTTGGGAACGAGGTGATCTGACGTTAGGCGCGAGACCGGCACCGGTAGGAGTACCTACCGGTGGCACCCGCGGACGTGCAAGATGATATTTGGGTGGATGTTGTAGGAAATGGATGCCTGCGTGATGCGGTGGTCAGTTGGCTTTAATGCCACCGAAGGCGGCGAAGCAACTGTTCTTGTGAAGGATTTCGACGTTGCTGAATCCGACTGATCGCAAGACATCCAACTGGAACATCAAGGGGCGTGGGGAGTCTTCCTGGGCGATGTAGTCGAAGACGTGATCGCGGTAGGCTTCGCCTTTGAGTTGCGAGAGGTAGAGGCCGTAGCGCTCCCACATGAGCGACTGGATGCGAGGATCTGTGTGCTCAATTAAATCGGAGATCCAGAACGAGCCGCCGGGCTTGAGTGCGGAATGTAGCTTGGAAAAAACGCTGTGCCACTCCGCTGTTTCACGAAGGTGATGCAGAACGGCTGCGGCGCACATGATGTCATACTGGCATTCGCCGAGTTGCAGGTCACGAACGTCGCCTTGCAGCGCGGTGACGGTGCCTGATGTGGCGCGGCTGACACGTTCGACGGCGCGGTCCAGCATCGGGCGGCTGAGGTCGATCAATGTGACATTCAGGTTAGGCACGAGTTCCAGCATTTTAAGCGAATAATTGCCTGCTCCGCAGCCCACGTCCAAAAGCGATGTTGCGTTGGGCGTTACGCGCGAGGCGGCACCGGCGATCAAAGCCAGCGATAAGGGCGCATCGATTGTGGCGGATTGACCGGTCTCCAGGTTGGAGAACCGCTCCACGTCGCCATCGAAGCGCGTTCGAATTTGATCTACGGATGATTTCATCATGGGCGAGGAGTCGCTGAATTCGGTGGGGAGTGGACGAACGGGCGTTGCGTGATTGGCACTGGCATCAGCCCTAAATGAACGTTGTATTTGACGCACAAATTTATGTCGCCCTTTCAGGGCTTCAACGATACGTACATCGATTCCCAGGGCTTTGCCCTGGGCTATCTCATGTTGCCCCTTTGGGGCAAACGGCAAACAGCAAACAGTCATTGGTTTAGATACTGATGCCTGCCAGAGGCTCGCGATGGGGCGCTTATTCTTTCGGCGCTTCTTTCTTTTTTTCGGGCTTGGGGAGGTTCAAGATGCGCAATGCGGCGACGTCCCAGACTTTGGCGGTTTTGTCGTCGCTGCCTGTGGCGAGCCATTTTCCGTCCGGAGAAAACGCGACGCAGTTGACGCCGCTTTGATGACCGATGAACGCAGCGAGGGATTTGTGAGTGTCGATGTCGAACAATTTGATTTCCAAATCTTCGATGCCTGAACAGGCGGCGGCGATGGTTTTGTTGTCGGGCGAGATGGCGACACTTTTGACGCGCAGGCCGTCTTTATGGGCTTTGATTTGGGCTTTCAAGGCGAGTGTCCCGGCGTCGAGCAGCAGGATGTTACCATCGCCGGTTGAGGCCACGACCCAATTGCCGTCGAGTGAACAGGCGAGCGAATTGATCGAGACGTCGTCGGTGAGGTATTTGTACTCGCCTTTTTTGACGGGGCCGGTTTCTGGTAATTCCCAACGCGACAAGACGCCTTTTCCGTCGCCGGAAATCAACGTCTTGCCACCGGCTCCGAAGGCGATGGCGTTGATCGAGCATTTGTGGCCGTCTTTCATCGGCAGACCTTCTTCGCACGACGGCAATTTCCAGACTTTGACACGGTTGCCGACGGCTGCGGCGATGGACTTTCCGTCTGCTGTAAAGACCGGGGATTGGACATTGTCGTCGGGAATGAAAAATCGTTTCTTGTTGTCGTCGATGCCCCAGATCACCAAGCCGTCGCTGTAGGCTTCATTTTGTCCGGGGAGGGCGAGCGTTGTGCCGTCGCTGGAAAAAGCCGCGCCCAGTCCGCCTTGAATCGTCTGAATGACCTTGCCCGCGCCGTTGTTGGATTCCCATTCCCAGATTTTCACGAGCTGGCCGGTGGAGACTGCCAGACGGTGACCATCAGGCGAAAACACGATGCCTCGCACGTCACCCGGCACGGCCTGCAACGTGGCGCGGGGCGGGGGGACTGACGAGGCCACGCATGCGCTTTGAAAGCACAGGCCGAGCACACAGAGCGCCGCAACTAGGGTCGATTTCATGAACAGTTCCTACGCTTTCTGATCCCAAAGCACGTCGGGGTGTTGTTTGCGAAGATTTTCAAATCGAGCCATGACAAACAGCAGATCACTCAACCGGTTCAAATACGTCACGACGCGCGGGCCGACTGTTTCGGTGCGTGACAACCGGATCACGCAGCGTTCCGCGCGCCGGCACACACATCGCGCCACATGCAACTGCGCTGAGCTGATGGTTCCGCCCGGCAAAATAAAATTCTCCAGCGGTCCCAGCGATTCTTGCAGCGTATCAATCCACGATTCCAGCCGTGTGATTTTGGCTTCATCAATCGGCTTTAGTTTGAACTTCACTTTGTCTTCTTCAAGAATGCACAAATCGCTTCCGACATCGAAGAGGTCGTTCTGAATGAGCGTGCACATCGCCGACAATTCAGCGTCGAGGTTCGAAGCCGCCGCGACGCCGATACCGCTGTTCAACTCGTCAACGGTGCCATACGCTTCGATGCGTTCGCTCTCTTTTTCGACGCGCTGCCCACCGCCCAGCCCGGTCGTGCCGTCATCGCCTGTGCGGGTATAAATTTTCGTCAATCGGAATCGCGCCACTTACGTCCTTTCTCAACTTATAGGACACCTTGACTCGGCGCTTACCTACCAGAACCGGCCATGAACGTCCCATAATAGTGTTTTCGGCATTTTGAAGACCGAACAGTAGGTCCTAGTTTAAGTAACGTGTTCTTTAAAAATCAAACCCGCGCCCGAGCTTTTTCTTGGCATCTGTCGCCGCGCCCGGTTGAGGGGGTTGCGGTGCGTAGGACGGTTGAGCGCCGCCGGGTTTGCCGCCGAGTGTGGTGAACATGTTGCGGTTCTGCGGCGCGGTGCCTTGAGCGGTCGGGTGGCTGGTTTCGTCCGAGGACGTTCCGCGTTTAATGCCGCGCATGAGCAGCGTCAGATCGTCCGGCGCGGTGCTGTTGATGCGCGCTTCTTCTTCGCTGATCAGCCCCTTCATCCAGAGATTATAGAGCGCCTGGTTGAAGGTCTGCATGTGGTAATGGCTGCCTTCCGCGATTGCTTTTTCGATGTCGCGCGTCGCGCCTTCTTCGATCAATTGGCGGACGTAGCTCGTGTTGAGCATGATTTCAATCGCCGCGACTCGGCCTTGTCCGTCTGCGCGTTTGACCAGGCGTTGGCAGACGACGCCGCGCAACAGCAGCCCTAATTGCAATCGCACCTGCTTCGCTTCAGGGCCTTCGAAGCTGTCGAGGATGCGGTCGAGCGACTGCTTGGCGTCGTTCGTGTGAAGTGTCGAGAAGACCAAATGGCCGGTTTCGGACGCTGTGATCGCGAAGCGGATCGTCTCGGCGTCGCGCATTTCGCCCATGAGAATCACGTCGGGATCTTGTCGCAACGCGGCTCGAAGCGCGCGATGCAATTCATGCGTATCGATTCCCAATTCGCGCTGGTTGATCGTGCTACGGATGTCCGTGTAGACGAATTCGATCGGGTCTTCGATGGTGACGATATGGAGCTGATACTTCTGATTGATGTGCTCGATCATCGACGCGAGTGTCGTCGATTTTCCGGAGCCTGTCGGGCCGGTTACGATGATGAGTCCGTTCTGGTGGTTGCAGAGTTCGCGCAACACGTCCGGCAGGCCCATTTGCTCGATCGTCGGCACTTCGAGCGGCACGTACCGCAGCACCGCGCCGATGTCACCGCGCTGGATAAACGCGTTGACGCGATAACGCCCGACGCCGGGGATTTCGTACGAGAAATCCGCTTCCATTTCCTGCATGAAAATACGCGAGCGTTCCGGTCCCATGAGATGCGTCATGGTGAACTTCATCTCTTCAGGCGTGACGACCGGGTACGTGTTCTGCGGAATTAAATCGCCCGAGATACGATACAGCGGCGGACGCCCCGTTTTGATATGCAAATCGGAGCCCGCGTTGTCTCGCAGATCCACTAGCAATGCATCCAGATCCATTGACGATTCTCCACGACGTTCTACTCCCCTCGCCCCTTGGGGGAGAGGGGTTGGGGGTGAGG
>JBAXUS010000255.1:0-8045 GCA_037129555.1 Planctomycetota bacterium | reverse complement strand
ACTATAGTAGTTTGAGATTCTCATTGACGGACAATTATTGATCTGGGTAATAAGTGCGTACCATTGTTGCAGACTACTTTGACGGCGTTCGGACACGCGGCGCAGGGCCAGCTTCACGCAGACTTTCAACGTATTCCGCATGTTGCTTCGGACATTTCTTTGCAAGTGCCTTGATCGCATCGCCAAGTGAACAACCAGTCTTTTCAGAATGTTGCCGTGACGCCTGCATGAATAAATGTTCTTCCATGGTTAAACCTCCTTTCCCCTCGATCTAAATTCCGCCTCGATCCCAAAACTAAATCAACTCGATCAACAAATCTTTTGACTCGCCCGCGTTCAATTGCCGAACAACCGACCGCGCCCGCGCATCGGCTTCCGACCGCACACGCCGCGCTTCACGGCCCGAATTGAACGCGCTAAAAACGTCCTCACCGTTCCAACATCGCGCAGGCACATCGACCGCCAAACGCGTCAACGCGCCGCCACCGAAAAGCCCTTGAAGGCTCTCCAAAAATCCGGCATGTCCGCGAATTTGGTTTGTAGTAAACGAGTGGCCCAATTCAGCCAACAGAGGCACCATCTCAACAATCTTTTTGAAGAGCGCCGCATTCAAGACGGCATCACGGGCGGCCTGTGTTTTGTCATTGGGTAAAACCGCTTGCGCGGCGTCCGCGAGAATCGCACCGGCCAGCGCATCGCGTTGAATCCGGTTCGCCGCGACCAATTCGCCCAGGCGCTTCGCATCCATCCGCAGGACGGCATTCTTTCCGCGCAACGCGGACAGCTCATCGGCGGACGCCTTGCCCATCAAAACGCCGTCGTGCAACTGGCTTTCATCGCGTTCGCCCGTCGTCAATTCGCTTGTCGTTTCAGATAGCTTGCTTTCGAGTGAAACGCCGTCAGCAATCAGGCTTTTCAAGTCAGACACACGCGAATCGTTTCGGCTCAAAACATAGTCGCGAATCAAGCGTTCTGATTCGCTCGTCGTGTCGGCAGGCGCTTCAACCGCGACCGGCACCGCTTGCGCTTCAACGTCGCGCTGGTGGCGCTCATTACGCTTGCGCCGTTCCTCCGCCATGTCGCGGAATCGTGTATCTCTCGAAGCATCGGAATCACTGTACATATTCAAAACCCTTTTAAAAAAAACGCCCACGACACTGGCGGCATCGTGGGCGTTCATCGGTGCCATGCGAATGACTAGTTCGCACGGACTTTCATAAGCTGGTTTCGTCTACATCACCGATTAAAAACCCACTATCTAAATAGATTGGCCGCACAATTTATTTAGACTATCTGCATGACCCAAGTACTATACCACAGAACGCTACGATAATGACATTGAATGTCTAACTTTATTTGACTGGTTTACGGTAATTCTGTTATGCTCTATAAGCGAAAAGAATCTTGACGAAAATAGACTAAAATATCGTCATAAACGATAAGAAATCAGAAAAGAATAGAATTGGGTGTCTATCTGCTCGAAAGTATTTTTAATTTATTTTCGTGCGGGCGGTTCATTCGGCGGCCATGGGGTTGAAATCGCACGTTGCAGACGTTTGCAAAAGCGGCCCGCAGGGACTGGCGAGCCGCTTTGAAGTCTCATGTTGCGTTGCAGACGTTTGCAATCAACACGCGCGAGAGAGTGCCACGCCTAACCGGTCATCGTGTGAGCGGCAGCGGTTCAAACGCGATTGCCAGTCGGCCAGCTGCTCTGCTTCCTCTGGTTTGTTTGATAGTGATTCAATCCAGCGGTGACACATGGCCTTGGCGGATTCGTTCGCCCGTCGCTTCCACTCTCGAACCAATTCACCCAGGGCGAACGTTGTCCATTCGACCGCCTTGGACGTTGACGGCACCGGCCTCCGTTGACTTCGCAAGTAACCGAGCTCAGCGCGATAATTTTCAATCGCTCGCTTCAGAGTCGAATTATCTTTCGTCAGCGTTGCATTCAACCCGCGCCGTTGTTGCAGGCGTTCGGTCAATTCGGGGAGTGCCATTTTGAACCATTGAATTTCTTCAGGCGTTGACGGCAGCGGACGCCGTTGACCCTGCAACCGCTCCAGCTCCGAACGGCAATTTTCAATCGCT
Source organism: Planctomycetota bacterium (assembly GCA_037129555.1). GTDB lineage: Bacteria > Planctomycetota > SZUA-567 > H5-PLA8 > H5-PLA8 > JANXLS01. The sequence goes on along the minus strand of JBAXUS010000255.1, from coordinate 5,957 downwards.
CGAATGAGATCCGGAACATCCTTTTGCAATGTCGCGTCAAGCGCGCGCCGTTGTTGTTGTTGTTCCAGGCGTTGACGATTCAACAAGCGCCGCCGCGCTTGTGTAAAGTCGCTCATGACGCCTTCGAAGGTTCGAATATCTTCCACCATCACCGGCGTAAGCGGCCCACGCCTCATCCGCGACAAATCAGCGGCGCAACTCTTGAGCATCTCCATGATCGTCGGCAGATCGGACGCGAGAAGCTCTTGATATGGCGTGAGCTGCTCACGCTCCCCCCCATCCGCCGCCGCCTCCACCCCACGCCGCAACACTCGAACGCTTGATTTCGATGCACCCATTTTCCAAAGATTTCCTTTGATTTTTGGGCGCTCCGTGTCGATAATGATCACACGAGAGCGCCTAGCCTTGATCGGTTGGTTTTCTCCATGCGGGAAGAGTGTTGACGCACTCTTCCCGCGACTTTTTACGCCGCTCTCGAATCCAGTTCAACCATCTCTTGAACTAACCCAGGAAACACAGCGGACGGAATATCCGCTGCACGTCGATTATCAACCTTTTCAATTTTTACATAGAGTCTGCCAATCGGTCCATCCTTGCAATTTCTATGTCCCATTCAGGCGGAACCGGATCACCGGCCGCTACCGTTGCCGCGCGGACGCGCTTCATTCCTTCAAGTCCACGCTTAAACAGCTCACCAGCCTCATCAAACGCCGCGCGTCTCAAATTCGGCGTTGACAGATCCACCTTACCAAACACCTTTTTGCACGCTTCCTCGAATGCTTTGTTCTTGTCTTCCAACATTTTCAACCCCATTCCGCCCGGAATTCGGGCAAAGAAAAAACCGTCCCAGGGCGGAAGTGGTAATCCTTTAGCGGGCGCTAAAAGTCGGCTTTGGATTACTCCGAAAGCCATTCCTCTGGGACGGTCTCAAATTGTCGTTTTGCGGTTCGTGTGATCGATTACCAGTCGGTCACTGCATGACTACCTTACAGCGTAAGGCATATAAGGCAAGAAAAAAAACTGGATATTTTAAAATTTCTCGCCACACTTACTGTTCTATGAGTGAAAAAGGACGAATTACACCGTATAAATTCAAGGGGAAAGAGGCTTATGGGGCTTCTTTTCATCATCCTCTGCTCAAAAAACGAGTAACCAGAGGCCTTAGTACGCAATTGAAATACGCAGCCGAGCGCATTACCCACAGCCTAGAAATTTTATGTAAAAACCCGGGTTGGACTTTAACCGATGCGAATAGTCACGACATCGATCCCCGTGCTTGGAATATTTTTCATAAAGAGAACATTGATAAGAAGCCGGGAAATTTCGTACTTCCGGACATGATAGACATCATAGCAGAGACTCACCCAAAAATGAGCCGCTCCGATATTCTTGCAGCAATGCCACTCATCGCGTCAGGCGGGAAAACTTGCTACGAATTCATTGACGCAATTCCAATTTTGTCAGACTTCCTAAAGGCAATTGAATGCAGCAAAAAAGAACACATACTCGATGTATTCAAACGGTTTCTTGAATTCTCTGGGACTAAAATTAACGAACTAGTGCTTGAAGTGTACTTTGCAGAAATAGACAAAAAAGACGCCATTAAAGAGAACGAAGAAATAAGAGCTAGATTGCGTGAAATCGAAGCAAGGTCATCATCATCAAGCCACCCAAAACGCGGGAAGGCAAAAGGGAAGTCAGGGAAAGGAGCGGCGGCCAAATGAGTGACGGCATGAAGATTTACGCAGTCCAGGACGAACGCAACAAAGACGCCCGGCGCATTGAAACGCATCATATCGCCGATACTCATTTTGGGACGTTATGCGCCGCCGTGCTGTTCATCGTCACCGGCCTTGCGTTGATTGTGCTGGGAGCGATTGCAACGAACATGCTCATGTTCGGATTCGGTGGCGTATCGCTCGCCGGCGGCATGGCGTTCGTGATCGTCCGCCGAGTTCTCTACCACCTTCAACGCATCCACCACCACGCCCGCGCCGCCGCCGAGCACATCCAACACGCCGAAAACTAAGCGCCAAGCACCGCCCCGCGCTTCGATCCATCCGCCCCGATTTTCATAGGGGAAAAGACTACGCGTTGTTTAGCGGCGCATGAAGACTGTTTTCGAGTGTTTCAACGATTCTTTCGGATTTTATTGAATGCGCCTTATCTGGACGCTGTTTTTAGAGAAGTGGAGCGCCGTACCAGTCTTCAACGTTTGCTTTAAAATCGCCCGTTGCGCGGCCCAAAAGTTTCGCGCCTTCGAAGACATTCAGCATCACATTGTCGATAAGGTCGGGAACGATGTAAGACGCATCACGCAATCCGGACGCTTTGAAATCGGCGTCCGCCGGATAGATCGCCACGTCACCCGGTTCGACGTAATCCATCTTTGTTGAGAAGTAACACACAGCGGCGCTTGCTTTGGACGCTCGCAACACCAAGCACGGACGCCCATAATCGGCATAGCCAACAGTTGCGCCCTTGCGAAGAAAGTAAATCTGCCCCGCTGCAATCTCCATGCGCAATCAGGCATCCGGAAAGAGAATCACGTTCAACTTTTGAAGGTCTTCGTGAGCATAAATCGGTTGACCTTTAGGGCCGTGGCTCACGGGTGTCAAATGCGCCGCGAGATACTCACGGACTTCTTTCCGGGTTCTCAACAGCAATGGCGACCCCTTCACCGTTTTGGGCGCTTGTGTGTCGGGTGGAGCGTCTGCAATCGTCGTCATCGTTTCAATTCCTTCACGTGTGAATCGATCCAAACAACATCGTACCGCACACCCGGCGCAAGTCCAGAATTATCCCGGCGTCGGTCAACTGGCTCGCACGTGAAGTGACTGGCGGGGACGGCGGCCAAAAGGGTTTTTTAGACCGTTCGGTTCGAAGGTTCAAAAGTCGATTTTCGTTTCGTGTGACTTCAGCCGCGCGTAATGCTCTGCTACCACGTCCGCCGTGTTACCCATTGCAGCCGCGACTTCAGCGTAGCTCTTGCCCGAGCGCAACAAGAGCGAACCGAATGTTCGCCGCAATGACTTGGCGTTCATCCCGGCAGGCAGCAATCCGGCTTTAGCCTTGCGTCGCTTTTGATCCTTCCCACCTTTATGACCGCGCAACACGGTCGAGAGAGTGGATTCAAGCCAGCGCTCGCCCGCGCCGCCGGATTTGCGGCCGCGGGTTTCCATCGCTCCAGGCATCGCAAAAAAGAAATGCTCGCCACAAAGCCCCGCGTCTTTGAACGTCTTCAATCGCGGCCCGAGGTGCTTTGTATGAATGTTGACCGCTCGCCGCCTGTGATCGGTTTTCAAAAGGTGTCTGATTTTCGCGTCGTCAGGATCCGCGACTGTTGTGACCCAAATTTGATTTGCGCCATCAAGGTCGACGTCCGCCACGCGCAACCAAATGAGTTCGGCCAGCTGCAACCCGGCATAAGCGAGCGTCGCGACGAGCGCCCGCCAGTAGTCATCGGGAAGCGCCGCGAGAACCGCTTCGACCTCTTCGAGCGAGTGCCACACAATATCCCCGCGTTCTCGTCGAATCTCGCCTTTCTTAACGGCAGGCACCTGCAACATCTGAGACGGGTATTCGAATTGCCGCGCGGCCCAATTGATAAACCGGCCTATACGCCGCCGCAGGGCATCCCGGCGGCCTGCAATCTTGCCATGGGCGGACGTGGCGACGTGCGAATCAATGAAGCTCGCAATGTCATCGATTCGCACGTCAACCAGTGATTTGCGTTCGGACGGAAGCGACGCCACGAACTTATCAGCCAGGGCGAAAACGACCTTGGCGTTATGTTTCGACGTGTCCGCGAAAATGTGCGATTTGAATTGAGCCAGGCAGACCGCCACGGACGGCACCCGCGCGGCAGCTTGCGCGGCCCGGTTCAGGATTGAGCCTTCGATGCTCGATCGCGCTTCGATCTCGCGTTTCAAATCGCGTTGCGACGTGGCGAGCGATTCGCGCAGGCGAATGACTTCCCGTTGCGATGTGACGAGCTGGTAGACGATTGTGAAAATTGATTCGCGCATTTCAGGCGGGAAGCCGTCGACGACACGTTGAACAGAGGGGAGAATCGTCTCGACATCGGCAGCCGGTCCGGACACGTCGCCGCCGATCCCGGCATCGGCCTTTTCTCCGAAATAGAGCGCATGTGCTTTGGAATTGATTTCCATCGTCACCGGAATGTCATCGGGACGGCGAACCCCGGCGTTCCACAATTCGACGAGCGAGAGGCAGATTTTTTGCGCTTCGATATGGGAGTCGGTTTGCAGCGAACGGGTGACGCGAGCGCCCGACGCTTCACGGAACGTTGCGATAAAGAATTTCGATTTTTTGGGCAGAATCGGCGTGATAGCGTAGCGTTTTGCCATGTGCGGCCCTCGTGAAAGCGAGTTCGAAAGAAGAGCCGGATAGCGTATGGTTTCGGCCCAATGGCGTAAACAATAGCGCAAAGGGGACGGAAGGGAATTGAAAAACGGGTAGACGCGCCGCAGGGAGTGCGACGCGATTTCATAGGGGAAAGAGGGGAAATTGAGAGAGAAGCGGGCGATGGGGTACGATCCCACGACCTTCGGCTTGGGAAGCCAACGCTCTACCGCTGAGCTACGCCCGCAAACAGCTATATCTTTCTTATAGTTACACCGCATTCCGGTGAAAGTCAAGTGGTTTCAACTTGCGTGGCGAACGAATTGCGGGAAATGTCGCAGTGCTACGGAATGAACGGAAATAGTGCTTCAAGCATAACCGTCTTCTTGGGCCATTCGATGGCTGGCCATTAAGCTTTCATAACCTCGTTTGCCCCAGCGTTCATTTCCGCTACAATTCCTATCTGTTATCGTTCGATTGTCGGCAGGCAAAGGGATTTCAATGGTTTTTGAAACGACGGTGAAGGATGTACAGCGCTTGAATGTAACCGCGTTGTTTTTGGCAGTTATCGTGGTGATCATCGCAGGTTGCGGTTCCGGTGGACCGGCGCCTACACCGGCCGCTCCTCCTGTATTCCCCCCTGTCGCCGTAACTGCCACCGTCGTCACCACACGCGACATTCCGATTTACATCGACCAAATCGGGAAATGTGCGTCCCCGGAAATCGTCAGTATCCGCGCTCAGGCCAGCGGTCGGATCACCAATATTTTCTTCAAAGAAGGCGCTGACGTTGTCAAAGGTCAGCCGCTCTTCGAAATCGATCCTGCGCCGTATCAAGTCGCGTTGGAACAGGCTCAGGCCGAACGCGAGATCAACGTTGCCGCGCTGGCGCAAAGCGACGCCGTGCTCGCTCAATTTCGTGCGCAGCTCGACGAAGCAAAGGCCGACCTCGCGCAAAATCAGACGCGACAGGCGTTGTACGTCACCGAATTGAATCGCGCCAAGAGCCTCGCCGGCGTCATTGCTCAAGCAGACTACGACGCGAAGAAAATGACGCTCGACGCCAGCGAATCCCAAATCCGCTCGAACCAGGCCGCCATTGCGCGCGTCGATGCGCAGATCAAGCAGAGCCTCGCCGCGATCAAGATGGCCGAAGCGAAAATTAAATCCAGCGACGCCGCCATCAACGCTGCGAAAATCAACCTTGCCTACACGCACATCGCTTCGCCGATCAACGGTCGCGCCGGACAAAAAATCATCGATGTTGGAAATGTTGTCACCGCCGTCGGCAACACAACGCAGACATTGTTGACGATCCAAAGCATGAGCCCGATTTATACCGAATTCAGCATCCCCGAACGCGAACTCGCGCGCGTCCAATCCAGCATGGCGGCTGGTACGTTGAAGGTCGAATGCTGGCTCCCCGAAAAGCCCGACAGCCCACGTCAAGGTGATGTCTTCTTCATCGACAGCGCTGTTCAAGACGGCACCGGAACCTTGCGTCTCCGTGCGAAAGTCAAGAACGATGACCGTGCCTTTTGGCCCGGCCAATTCGTTAAAGTCCGCCTCGTTTTCGAGACGCGTAAAAACGC
>JBAXUS010000254.1:0-8138 GCA_037129555.1 Planctomycetota bacterium | reverse complement strand
TCTGCATCGTCGAAGTAATTGAGCGCAACCAAAATAGAACGAATGTTTTCTACAGAGTATTTTTTTCTATACGCATTGATCATGTCTTGGATTGATACTCCTGATTTCAAAAGCGCATAAACGTCAATGAAATCCCGCAGCATTCCGCGCTGAATAATCGCGTTGATTTTCATTGCAGCAATATCAATCGGATCAACCAAGTCAACTGGATATTCCGGAGCTTTGATCGTCGGATTAATGACCGGATATAGGTACTCCAAAAAGCTTATCTCGACGCCGTCAACCGAGCCAAATACGGTGCCTCGTGCGATCCGATTCACTGTGAAATTGATTCCGGCAGATTGAATGGACTGTACGAATTGAGTTGGATCGTCAAATTTGGATGGCGAAAAAAAATCGAAGTCACGGGACCTTCTGTGATGGATTTGCATCGCAAGCGCCGTCCCGCCTGCCAGAAAAAATCCATTGGCCGACGCCATTGGCGCAATTGCAAGAAGCGCCTTTTCCTGGTTTGATGTCAGGACGTTTTGTCGGGCGACTTCGGCTCTGTCCGCCGATCCCATATTCCGCGCGATTCGTCGTTTAGCCATGAAGTTACCACCCTTGGCGAAATCTTCAGAAGGAGACCCCAGAATCTCACATCGGGCCGGTCCAATCCACGCCCCCGGCGCTTGGTCATCCAATCACGAAGCCACATATCGCCCGCTCGATTTCGTATCCACATTAGGTCGTCGAAGACACCGCGGACGAGAATTCGAAATACGATTTCAGCCTTATGCTTCCGCCATGATACCGTTTCAAAATCGCAGTCCCAAAAATACTGTCGAAAATGCTCCGGCAGCCCGCGCTCATTCAGTTTCACGACGGGCCGCGCATCATCCTTATTGTTCGCAACGGATTTCTTACTGCGCGGAACCTTCTTCATTTTCTCTCCGCTTCTTGTCGTCCTCCGCGCGCTTCAAAAGATCCAGAACCTGATCCGGCGTTCCTTCACCTTCAAGCGGCGGCAACGGCACCGTCGGGTCCATCGCTTCAATCACCGTTTCTGATTCTGCTTTCTTCGCCGGGACTCCGTCGCGCTGATCTTTCCAATCCTGCTCTTCAGCTTTACGCGCGGCTGCCTGTTCATTCGCGGCTTCGGCATCTTCTTGCGCAATACAGGCCACGGTGACGACGCGGTCGTCTTTGCCGAGGTCCATCAAATACACGCCGATTCCGCCTCGATTCGTTTCGCGGATGTCGTCAACCTTCGAGCGGATGACCTTGCCCTTCTCGGCCATCAACATCAGTTCATCGCCCGGCTTCACTGCGATGACCGCAACCACCGGTCCATTTTTGTCCGTGATCTTGATATTGATGACGCCCTTTGCACGCTGCGTTCCGGTCTTGCGGTACTCATCAATTTGGCTGCGCTTGCCCACTCCTTTTTCGCAGACCGTCAACAAATAATCGCCGGGCTGCCCGATGACGACACTGACCATCTTATCGCCTTCTTCAAGGTTCGGACCGTTCACGCCGCGCGCGCTGCGTCCCATGTCGCGCACGACTGTTTCATCGATGCGCACCGCCATGCCGAGTCTCGTGCACAGTACAATTTCCTGATTGCGCCGCACATATTTTGCGGCCATGACCTGATCTTTTTCTTCGAGACCAATCGTCGAAATCCCGCCGCGACGCGGATTCGCGTATTCGCTCAAGCGGCACTTCTTGAGGTAGCCTTGTTCAGTCGCAATGAAGATCGACGCGTCTTCGTCAAAATTTTTCACCGGTACAATCGAGACGACTTTTTGATCGCCCGACAATTCCAGCAGATTTACCAAAGCGCGGCCCTGAGCCATTCGACCGAGCTGCGGCAAATCGTAAACCTTCAACCAGTACAAGCGTCCGTCATTCGTGAAGCACAACAAATAATTGTGCGTATTCGCAATGAACAAATGCTCCGGGAAGTCTTCTTCGTCTTTGCTTCTCGCACCGATGATGCCTTTGCCGCCTCGGCTCTGAACGCGGTAGCTCGAGAGCGGTTCGCGCTTGGCGTATCCCTTGTGCGAAATCGTCACCGCCATGACTTCATCGGCGACGAGATCCAACTCGGACATGTCGCCAGCCGCGCCTACAATCTCGGTTCGGCGCGCGTCGGCATACTTCTCTTTCATGCCGAGCACATCGCCTTTGATGATCTCGAGCACACGATTGATATCGGCGAGGATCGACTGGTAATCGCGGATGCGCTCCAATACTTCGTCGTATTCTTTGCGCAGTTTGTCGCGTTCCAATCCCGTCAACGCACGCAGCGTCATATCGAGAATGGCTTTCGCTTGTCGCTGCGACAACTCGAAGCGTGACATCAAATTCGTGCGCGCTTCATCACTATCGTGCGCAGCGCGGATGATGCGGATCACTTCGTCGATGTGATCGACCGCGATGATTTTGCCTTCGAGGATATGCGCGTGTTCTTCGGCCTGCGCCAACAGGAAACGCGTCCGGCGCAGAATCACTTCTTTGCGATGGTCGCGGTATTGTTCGAGCAATTGCTTGAGATTCAAGACGCGTGGGCGTCCGCGAACGAGCGCCAACGTGTTCACCGCGAACGTGATTTCGAGCGGCGTGTATTTGTACAATTGGTTGAGGATCACCTCGCGGTTTTCGCCGCGCTTCAAGTCCACAACAATTCGGATGCCTTCTTTGCTGCTTTCGTTGCGGCAATCGCTGATGCCTTTGATGCGATCTTCTTTGACCGCTTCGACGATCTTTGTTTCGATACGTTCGATTCCAACTTGATACGGAATCTCGTCCACAACAATCTGTTCGCGGTCTTTTACTTCTTCGAAATGGACTTTCGCGCGGAGCGTCAAATGCCCGCGCCCCGTCATAAACGCTTCACGAATTCCAGCCGTACCGCAGAGCAGTCCGCCTGTCGGAAAATCCGGGCCCTTAACATGCACCATCAAATCCGTCACCGAACAATTCGGGTTTTCAATCAAATGAATCAGCGCGTCGCAAATTTCACCGAGATTGTGCGGTGGAATTTGAGTCGCCATGCCGACCGCGATACCCTGTGATCCGTTCACGATCAAATTCGGAAATCGTCCTGGCAACACCGTCGGTTCGGTCCGCGTCTCGTCGTAATTCGCGACCATGTCAACGGTGTCGCGTTCGAGATCATCGAACATGTCCACCGTCGGGCCGGTCATGCGCGCTTCAGTGTAACGCATGGCCGCTGGCGGGTCAGGACTCACCGAGCCGAAATTTCCCTGGCCATCGATCAGCGTATAACGCGTGTTCCAAAACTGAGCCATGCGCGCCAGCGTCGGATAAATAACCGACTCGCCGTGCGGATGGTAATTGCCGCTGGTGTCGCCGCAAATCTTCGCGCACTTTCTGTGCTTGGATCGCGGTCCCAGATTTAAATCGTACATTGCAAGCAACACGCGGCGTTGCGACGGCTTCAATCCATCGCGCGCGTCCGGCAACGCGCGCGACACAATCACAGACATCGCGTACGTCAGGTAGCTCTCTTTGAGCTCGTCTTCAATCAGCAGATTCTCGACACGCCCACCATGAATATCGCGCGTCTCGTCCATCGGCGGACGGACCGGTGCTGCGTTCGTGTTTTCGGGCGGAAGCGTATCGTCGGGTTGATCGGGCGTGTTTGCCATGATGAGTTCTGACCGTCTCCGGACTGCGTTGTACTATCGTACGCGCGCGTCGTTCGCGCTCCGAAAAAATGGCATTCGTTCGCCATTCATCGGACTTGATTTTGATAGAGAAATTATAATCGAAAAAAGTGTGGAACGCCACTAGAAGAAGGTCTCATTCAAGCGCAATTCTGGACAAATTCGATCCACTCAAAAAGTGTTAATTAATAACACTTCATGACTCATTCACCGTCCCGTTTCAAGCGGGTTAGAATCGCAATGCGCTTTTCGAGAATGATCGCAACCACAATCAAAAGTCCAATATAGACAACGATGTCTATAACTACGTTTTTATAGTCCCAAAAGTACTTAACCATCGGCGCCCAGTCTCCAACATCCTTCGGCGTCAAAAATATCATGGGCCAACCATACCCACTTCTGAAATCGTCTTGATGCCGGGTCACATTCAATCCCAACATCCCAGACGCTGCCACCATCAGCACAAGCGCCGTACTCAAATGTATCCGAAACCACGGGGGTAGAAAACTCATGTGGATTTACTCCCGGCATCACGCCATTGAACACCTAATCCACGTGCGTGGCGCAACGCAGAATCAAACGTCATCAACCCATACAAAATCCCGGCGATGGGAAGCGAAAATGCGAACAGCACCGGCAACTTAAAAAACCGCATCGCGGGCGCGTACACGTGGCCCATGATGGCCAGCGCAATGCACCCTTTTGCAATCGCCCACCCCGCAAGAATCGGTGGAGCTCCCAACACAAATCCCAACGTTCCGGCGAGAATCGCCACGATCGGCATGACGAACATCAATGCCAGTCCCGCCATGGCACCGACCACGCGTAGCCACGAATATTTCAACTCCGTAAATGCGGTCCGTCGAACCATTTTCCAAATGTCCGCGAGTTGCGGATACTCGCGCAAACTCACGACCTCCGTCCGGCTTAAACTCAACCGAATCGGCAGCCCGCGCCCCTTCACTTGCCGAGCCAAATTCACGTCGTCGATGATTTCGGATTTGATCGGCTCGAACGATTCGCCCAAACGCACCCACGCTTCGCGCGAGAGCAACACACATCCGCCCGCCGCCGATGCCAATGGATCGCGCGGATTGTTTGCGTGCCGCATCGGATACAAAATGGTGAAGAAATAAACGAACGCAGGGATCAATAAGCGCTCGGCAAGTGACTCACATCGCAACCGCGCCATCCGAGAATTCATGCCCAATTTCATCGTGATGTTTTCGGAAACTAATCGCCTCAACGATCCCGGAGCGTGCAAAATATCGGCGTCAGTCAACAGAAAAAACTCCGCGCCCGTTTCTGCCGCAACCTTCGTGCCTTGAGTCAACGCCCACACTTTCCCCATCCAGCCTTCAGGCAATGGTGAACCTTGGATCACCGTCAAACGCATCTCAGCACTTTCGCGCTTGGCGATTTCGCGAGCAAGTTCAGCAGTGCCATCAGAAGAGCGGTCATCGATCACGTAGACCGAATATTCGCCCGGATAATCCTGACGCAACAGCGCGGGCAATGTGTTCGGAAGCGACTCCGCTTCATTTCGCGCCGGGACGATAATCGCGACACGCGGAAACGTCACGCCCTCCGGCAGCGGTGGCAGCGGAGCATCGTCGCCCACAGGTTGAAAATCCCAGGGCTTCGCGGGATGCAGGAGTATGTAGAGCCACGACAAGACAGAAAGCGTGGCGATAAAAACAATCGGAAACAGGATCAGTGTGATCATGTGGGGATTTTAATGTGGAATTGAGAATACGAAATTTCTTTTCCAAATAGAATCATGAAATACTTCAGGAGATGCCGCGTTGCTGTTGATTGGAATTGACGAAGCGGGCTACGGCCCCGTTCTCGGTCCGCTCTGCCACGGCTTCGCCGCCGTCCGAATTCCGGATGCTGTTTATTCGGCCGATTTCAATTTATGGACCGCCCTTCATCCCGCTGTTTGCCATGCGGGTGGCGATGGCATTGCGATTGACGACTCCAAGAAACTCTTCACTCAAAAAAATGGATTCGCGTCACTCGAATCCGGAGTCCGCGCGTTTTACGATTGTGCGGCACGTAACTCACTGGCTTTCTCTCTACAGTCACTTCTTCCAAACACTGATCTCTCCAATCTTCAGACCGACCCTTGGTTCATCGCATCTCGCGAAAACCGTCCCAGCACAACGTCACCTCGCGCTTCGTTAAAAAAAGCATTCGATCATATCGGCGGCGAGGTTGTTTCAATCTCTGCTCGTGCGATGAGCGCCCGGGCATTCAATGCCGTCATTGCAACCGGAGCCAACAAAGCCGAAGCAAGTTGGCGAATCATCGCGAATGGTTTGAAGGAAATCGCCCTGCTCGCCCATCCCGGCGAACCGGTCTTCGCAGCAATTGACCGGCAAGGCGGACGCAAGTTTTACGCGTCACTCCTCAGCGAAACATTCGAATCTGTGCTCGTTGAAATTGAATGCGAAACGCCGAACGAATCGGTCTATCGGTTGAAAAAAAATGACCGAACAATTCGCGTCGGATTTTTTGTGGCCGGTGACGCCAAGCATCTCTTAATCGCGCTCGCATCAATGACCGCGAAACTTGTTCGCGAAAAATACATGCTCGCCTTCAACGCGTATTTTCAGCATCAACAACCAGGAGTAAAGCCGACAGCTGGTTACTACACAGATGCGATGCGATTTTTAAATGACACGCGCGAGACTCGACGTCGCTTGAACATTCTCGACGAACATCTCATTCGAAAAAAGTAGAGCCGAAATCTGTTCGGCTCAATTGCTCTCCACGACTCGTTATTTCACGCTCGTTTTACAAATTTCCAGCAGCCCTGGAATGTCATGAATCGCCGCTTCCGCGTGAATTGGAATTCCGCATTCAATCATCGCCTTGCTCGTGATCGGACCAATCGACAGGAAATTAATCCGCTTACTTGCAATCGTTTTGGCCAACTGTTCCGCGCCCAAAATCTGAGCGAAATTGCGTGCCGTCGACGCAGACGTAAACGTCACCGCATCAATCGTTCCATTAGACAATGCTGCAAGCGCATCTTCCTGGCCTTCCGTTTCAAGAATCGTGCAGTACGCTTCCGCTTCGGTGACGTCGCCGCCCAATTTTTTCAATGCCACCGGCAGTTCGCTACGCGCCAAATCTGCGCGCGTGAGCAGGAATTTGCGGCCCGAAATTTCGCCGACTTTCAGCAGCGATTCAACGATGGATTCAGCCACATATTCCGGCGGAATCAAATCTGCCATCACACCCATTTCACCCAAGCGTCGCGCCGTCGCCGAACCAATTGCCGCAGCTCGTGCTTTGAAACGTCGCGCATCGAAACCCTGTTTGTTGATTTCCGTAAACAACGCGTCCACGCCGTTCACGCTAGTCAGGACGACCCAATCAAATTCTCCCGTCGCCAAGCGCTTCACACTCGCGGCCAGTTCACCATTTTCAGACGGCGCGATGCGGATCGTCGGGAATTCATAGACCGAACATCCCAACACACGCAGACCGTCCGCTAAATCGCTCGCCTGTGCTCGAGCGCGTGTGACGATGATGCGCTTACCAAAGAGCGGCGCTCGTTCGAAGAAATTCAACTTCTCGCGGTATTGAACGACTTGTCCGACGACCGTCAACGCGGGCGCTTGAATACCGTTTTCGCGCACTATTTTTTCAATCGTCGCGAGAGTCCCGGTCACCGTCCGCTGCCGCCGCGTCGTGCCCCATTCAATCACTGCGACCGGCGTTTCTGACGTGATATGTTTGGACAACTCTGTCGCTATGCGTCCGAGATTTTTAATGCCCATGTAAAAACACAACGTCCCGACTTTCGAGAGCGCCGCCCAATCCAACGCGCTCTCGGGTTTCGTCGGGTCTTCGTGCCCCGTCACGAATGCAACCGCGCTGGCATGATCGCGGTGCGTCACCGGAATCCCAGCATACGCAGGTGCGGCAATGCCCGCCGTCACGCCGGGAATCGTTTCGACGGTGACACCGTTTTCAATCAGATGCAACGCTTCTTCCGCGCCGCGCCCAAAGAGGTACGGATCGCCCCCTTTAAAGCGCAGCACGCTCTTCCCCGCGCGCGCTTTCTCAAGAAGAATGTCGTTGATGCCCGACTGTTCGACCGCGTGTTGAGCACCGCGTTTGCCGACGTAAATTTTCTCGGCCAACGGGTTGGCGTTCGCCATGATCTCGGGCGTGACTAGCGCGTCATAGACGATGCAGTCGCAACCGCGCAGCAATTCATCCGCGCGAACCGTGATCAACCCCGGATCACCAGGCCCTGATCCCGCGAGGTACACGACGCCTTTTTTAATATCCCGATACTGCCCTTCTTGACTCGCCACGACGGTGCCTCATGAAATTATTTTAAGATCGTATTCAAACAAAGAGCCGCTCACTCTAGTGTAGTGTCCCATCCTGTTTGAGTTTTTCCAGTGCTGCTTTCGCGCGGCGGTATTTGGCGATGATGTTTTG
>JBAXUS010000253.1:0-8143 GCA_037129555.1 Planctomycetota bacterium | reverse complement strand
TTCATCGAGCAGCACAAAGGCAGTCCGTTTTATGTGAATGTCTGGGGACACATCCCGCACAATCCTGTGGATCCTGTCGATGCGCTGGTGAAACGCTGGAGCGGATTGAAAGTAAAGGACAGCGATTTCCCCGAGCAGATGCTCGCCAAGTTCAATGACGTTCGCAAAGCTGGCGGCGATGTGGACGACGCGATGCGCCGCTATCTGGCTGACATCGAATCGCTCGACGACGCCGTCGGCCGCGTGTTGAAACATCTTGATGAACTCGGCCTGCGCGACAACACGATCGTGGTCTTCAACAGCGACCAGGGCGCGGACATGACCAAGGCTGGCAATGGGGGTTTGCGCTTCAATCAGATGGGTTGCAATGGCGCGCAGCGCGGAGGCAAGCACACGAATTGGGAAGGCGGTCTGGACGTTCCGTGGATCGTGCGCTGGCCCAGTCATGTGCCTGCGGGGCGCACGGATCGGCAGTCCGTCATCAGTGGAGCAGACTGGTTGCCGACGCTCTGTGCCATCACAGGGGTGAAGATTAACTCCAGTGATTTCGACGGCGAAGACGCCTCCGCCGCATGGTTAGGCAAAGGCCCGCATGTGCGCACAAAGCAGTTATTGTGGAAGACCAGTTCGACAGGCAGCGAATCCTACATTCGCGAAGGTCCGTGGAAATTGTGCCATCCCTCGCGCAAAAACGGCGGCGATCTTGAACTCTACGACATCGTGTCCGATCCCGCCGAAAAACAAAACGTCGCGGCAAAACATCCCGACATCGTCAAGCAGCTTTCTGCTAAAGTCGAAGCGTGGGTTGCCACGTTGCCCAAGGAGTACATCAAGACCGACGACAAGGATAATTAAGGCATGAATCGCAGAACACATCTCGCGCGACTTTTTTTTCTCGCGCTCTTTTTCAACGCACTTTCTGCCGCAACACACGCGGCAGAACGACTCAACGTTCTGCTGATCATGGCTGATGACTTGCGCGATTATGGTGGCGCGTTCACGCGCGACGTGGTGAAGACGCCGAACCTTGATCGCCTGCGCGCTCGCGGCACCACGTTCGAGCGAGCTTATGTGCAATACCCGGTCTGCAATCCCAGCCGCTGCTCCATGATGACCGGTCTGCGCGCTGAACGAACCGGCATCACTGATAACACCACGAAACTCCGAGACAAACTGCCCGACGTCATCACCCTGCCGCAACTCTTCAAGGACGCGGGTTGGCAGGCACACGCATTCGGTAAACTCTATCACCTCGGCGGCGGCAAGGATGTTGAGCAAAAGTCATTGTGGATGGACACGGGCCGCTCGTGGCATACGGCTCAGGCTTTTGAGGCTTCAAAAACCGGTAAGAAAATGCTCGACGGACGCAACGTCACGGGCGGAACACTCAACTGGTGCCTTTGGGGATCTGCCGATGGATCGGATGACGATCAGCCCGATGGTCAAATCGCTGCGGCCTCCGTGGCGATGATCGAAAAGCTGGGCGACGCGCCGTGGTTCATCGGCTGCGGATTCATGAAACCGCATGATCCCTTCATCGCCCCAAAGAAATACTTCGATCTGTATCCGCCGGAGTCGCTGAAATTCTGGCGCGATCCGGCAGACATGTCGCCGGTCCGCAATGAGGCCACGGGTTCCGTGCAATACAGCGCAGCGTTCGCTAAATTTACCGACAAAGAATGGAGCGAGTTGTTTCGGGCGTATTGTGCCGGCACGAGCTTCATGGATGCACAACTAGGCCGGGTTCTCGATGCGCTCGACACGCACAAACTCTGGGACAAAACGCTCGTCATTTTCGTCGGTGATCACGGCTACCACACCGGTGAACGCAACTGGTGGAACAAGAACACGCTCTTCGAACGCGCGTGTCGCGCGCCGCTCATCGTCGCCGCGCCGGGCATGAAAGGCGGACAGACCAGTCGCTCGCTGGTCGAATTCGTCGATCTCTATCCCACGCTCGCCGATCTTTGCGGTGTCAAAATGCCGCATGCAGGTGCGGGCGTAAGCCTACGCCCGATTCTTGAGAAGCCTGACACTGCGGGGAGAGGAGCGGCGTTTACACTCGTGTCGCGTGGGCCGAAGCTCTACGCCCAAAGCATCCGCACAAACCGCTGGCGTTTTACGCGCTGGAGTGATGGTGTAACCGAACTTTACGATCACGACAGCGATCCAGAAGAGCTGCATAATAAAGCAAACACGCAACCGGAAATTGAGAAGGAACTGATCCAGCAACTTCAAGTTATTGGAAAACCGCAATGACGAAGTACATCATCCTCGTCGACTACATAAGGTGTTGATCCGGAAGCGATTGGTGACGAGAAAAAGGGCGCTGGCAATCCGAAAAAGAAGAAATGAACTGCAGCTGAATGGTTACGAAACATTAAAAATTGAGCAAAAGATTCTCGGAAGTTGTTAACGTTCGCGCTGGGTTGGCTAAAGCCTTAATGTAAGGACGTATTTGATCGGGTGAACATTTTTGAAAGGAGAAGCCAACATGCGTACAAGACTCTTGGTGCTCTTGATTCTTGGAATTCTGAGCGCGTCGGTCTACGCAAGTAGTGCCGGCAAAATTAGTAGAGACGGTGTTGAACCCGCTGCAGAAGCCAGCCAATACACACATAAGCTTCTGACAGAGATCCCCTGGTCCACGTCGTTGGAAGCGGCTCAGGCGAAGGCGAAGAAGGAGAACAAGCTGGTTTTCTGGATGCACATGCTTGGTAAATTAGACGGTATCACATGAAGTGCCGGCAACAGCCTGAGAGCCGTGTCGCTCTCTCACGAACCTGTCTTTTCGCTGTTGAAATCGGATTTTGTCTGTGGCTGGCATGACATTGAAAAAGAGCCGTATTGTGGCATTTCGGGTAAACATTCAGTCAATAATCCGGCGGTCGATACATCCAACGGCGCTGGTCCGCACAACATTCAAATGTTTGTAATGACGCCGGATGGAATCGTGCTGCATTGCCTGCCCGGCTATTGGAATCCGAACGATTTGGCGTACGAACTGAAATTCGCAGAAGAACTCAACAAAGTGTGGAAGAGCAATGCCTCGCGAACCCAGAAAGACACCAAGTTTCGCGAGCTGCAAATTTATCATGCAGACCATAATCCTGCGGATTTGAAGGCGCGCAGCGTGTTTCAGGGCTTTGATGCAAAGAAAGAGATGAAAGATGTGGATAGCGGAGTTGCGCGAGGCGTAATCGAACACACGCGGTCTGGTGATAAAGTCATGACGACGGATAAAATCATGCATCACCGAATGGCGGAGCAGCCGTTTACGACTTACGCCAAATTCGATGTGGCTGATTTTGTCGATTACGGCAAGCAGAAATATGACAAAAAGAAATTGGATGGCGGAGTTGGCAAGATCCAGTAAGTCAAAGGATTGAACAGCTGGCTGGGTTGCAGAATATAGGCCGTAATAGGCAGGGAGGCCCGAGGCTCTCCCTGCTTTTTTCGTTTCGCTCAAGTCGAGATTCGGAGAACTTCATGCGCCACCTTATCGCCACGCTCATACTGCTCGCGCTTGCCACTACAGCAATTCCTACACGCGTCATCCACGCGGGTGAGGGCAAAAAGAAGCAGCCCCCTTCGGCTGACGACAAGTCGTACAGCGGAAAAGTTTCTGTTCAGAAAAGCGGCGATGGCAAATTGACCGCTGTGAAAATTATCGTGGACAGCGTGGTCTACAACGTGACGCTCGATGACATCGGTACTCAGCTTGGTAAGCAGTACGAAGGGATCACCGCCGAAGTGCAGGGAACGGTGACGGATAAGAAGGGTGAAAAGTGGATCACGGTGACGCATCTTGGAGCAGTCCCTGAAAAGAAAAAGAAGAAAAAGTAAGCGGTTACGGTACAGCTTAGTGATTCGACAATGCTCACAGTAAGCGTAGCCCGAAACGACCGTCACTACCGCGAACTAAAATTTGAGAATTGAGTAATAGATTCTCGGAAGTTGTTAACGTTCGCGCTGGTTTGGCTAATGCCTTAATGTGGGGAAGCTGAGTGGCTTTCTGTACAGAGTGTAAAGAACTTTTTTCAAGGAGTAGATGTGATGAAACAGATACTGTTGATTGCGCTGTTGATGATAGTGGGCATGGCGTTTGGGGCCGATGAGCCGAAGCCGGGCGAAGTGAAGCCACCCGAGCCGAAACCGGTTGAGGCTAAACCTGAAGAGGCGAAGCCTGCGGCGGGAACTCAAGTTTCGAAAACTGGAAAAATGTCCGCGCCGACTGGCGACGACAAAACCATTGTCGCATACCTGCATGTCGAAGATCCAGCAGCGGCAGGCATGAAGAAAAAGAAGAAAGACAAAGGAGCAGTTCACGATGAAAGCATCAGTCTGATGGCTCAAGGCGAAGTAGCAACCAAGTTGGCGGAGTACATCACCAAGAATTCGATGGTTGAAGTCAGTGGGGTTATGGCTGACGGGAAAATGACGGTTTCCAGTGTCAAAGACGTCCCTGAACCTGAGAAGAAGAAAAAGAAGAATAAGTAAATCGGAGTCATGTCCGACAGCCACGAACAAGTCGTTGTTTGCGGCTGTCGGTCCATCATCATCGAAGGCGGAAGCGTTAACGTTTCGTACGTAACGCGAGTGAGCGAGGAAACGTAGTGATGGCAGTGGACACAGAACCGTCCGACTCCAAACCGGGGCAAGCCGCATCGGAACAGATGGTGGCGCTCATCACGGCTGCTCAGCGGCCGTTGTTTGCTTACATTCGCGCGTTGGTTTCGTCCTGGGGCAGTGTGGACGATGTGTTGCAGGAAGTGAATCTGGTGCTGTGGCGGAAGGCGAGTGAATTCGATGGGCGGGGCGAGTTTCTCTCCTGGGCTTGCCGGATTGCGTATCTTCAAGTGCTGGCCCATCGGAAAAAAATCATGCGCGAGCGCTTCGTTCCCTTGGACGAGACGATACTCGCGGATTTATCGGAGCCGTTGGTCCAGCGCGTTCGCGATATCGACCGGCGGACGGAAGCGTTGCGGGAGTGTTTGAAGACGTTGCCGACAGCCTCTCAGCGACTCGTGGCGTCGCGCTATGCCGAAGGCGGATCCGTTCAAGGCGCGGCACGCGAAGTGGAGCGGACAGCGGAATCGGTGCGCGTCACGTTGCACCGCATCCGTAAAGCATTGCTTGAATGCACCCAGAAACGGTTGGCCGGAGCGACCTCATGATGACGATGAATCTCGATGATCTCCTTCCGAACGTCGTTGATGGTCAGCTTTCCGAAGCGGAGCAACTTCACCTCGGTGCACTGCTGCGCGACGATCCTGCGGCGCAACAGAAGTATCTCGACTACCTCATGCTCGATGCTCAGTTGCTCTGGGAGAAACCGGTAGCACGAGCAAGTGCTACTCGCGAGACGGCAGACAGATCGCGCTGGTTTTCGATGCCAGCGGTTCGATGGGGCTTGGCGGCATCTGTGCTTTTGCTCCTTGGGGTGGCGAGTTTCTTCTGGGTGTTGGATCGGCGAACCCAGGCGCGTGTGGAAGTCGTTGATCAGCTTGCGGATTGGAATGTCGCTATTGCCGATGCGCAGACACCGGACGAACGCAAGCAGCGATTTGACGAACGCGCCGATATCTTTTCGAAGGACGTGCGACTGGTCCGCTGGCCAGCCGAAGACAAGCAATTGGCGCAGTCACTGTTCGAGAATGCGCGAGCGATGGCGCAACAGGACAATCCACTCGATGTGGCGGAGCGCTTGGACGGGATTTCGGAAAAAGTGCTCGATTGGATGCACGAGTCCTCGAACACTGCAAATTTAACGCGAGTCACGGCGATGGAGCGGCACTATTTGCGATTCACCGAGCGAAGTTTGGAAAAGCTCCAACGCGCCGCAGACTCCGGTGCACCGGACGAAGCCAAACAGCGACGCATGGATAAAGTCACACGCCACATCGCCAAACGTGCCGAAAGTCGCGTGGCTGGGGAAGCAGAAAAAACGAGAAAAAAGGCGTCGCGATAGCACTCGGGAATGTCTTGCCTCGCATTGAAATTAATCCATGATCAGAACAATTTTCTTTACTATCGTTTGTGCAATCGCAATGACGATCGCGAGCGCGCAGGATTGGCCTCAGGCCTCCGGCCCCAACGGTAACTACCAAGCGGAAGGTATTGAACCGCCGGCGCGTTGGTCGGTCGCTACTGATGAGAATATCCTGTGGCGGCAGAAGCTCCCGGAATGTGGGCAGAGCGGTATCGCCGTGGTGGGTGATCACCTGTTCCTCACCGTAAAGAAGCCCTTACCCGATGGCGGATCGTCCCAAAACGCGACCTCCGCTGATGTGCTGGGATTGTGCTTGGACGCGCGCACGGGAAAGATCCTCTGGGACGTCCTCGTTCCCGGCAAGAAGTCCGTGTCCTATGTCCAAATGTTCATTTCCGAGACGACTCCGATTGTAGACGACTCACACGTGTGGTTCAGCAGTTCCTCGGGTGGCATGATGTGTCTCGATCACAGCGGCAAAGAGCTTTGGCGCCGCGTGTTCGATGTGGATCCGCTGCATGGTGCGCAGTTTTGCCAACCGTTGCTGGTCGATGGCAAACTGGTCAATGTCGCATTGAAGGACTCGCTCACCCAACCGCTAAATCTAAACAAGAACTCGGGCAAGGGGCCGTGGAGTTACCTGCAAGCCTTCGATCCAGCCACCGGTAAACCGTTGTGGACGGCCGAAGCGGCTTCTTCGGTTTTCAGTGCACCAGGATTTTGCAAGCTGGGCGATCAATGGGTTCTGTTCCATGGCCGGGGTGGGCCTCACCACGCGCCCGAAACTCCTTATGGCTTCTCTCTGACCAGCGCGGATACGGGGAAAACGATTTGGAATTGCCCCGTCGAAAGCGGCTTCACTTTCTTCAACTCATACTTCGATGAACGACATGCCTATGCTTTTGACACGAACAAACTGGTGACGCTCGATGTGAAGACCGGTCGAATCGATCACACATTTGATGTGGTTAATAAAGTCGATTGGACTCAATACAACCCAAGCACGCAACGGATGGAATTGAAGTCGGGCGTTGGGTTCGCCAAAGGGCCACACCCCAGCTACCATTCCAACATTCTAGTCGGTTCTCACATGCTGTTCATGGCTCATAATCATCCTTCGATTGGACGCGTGAATGTCGAGTCCGGCAAAGTCGAGTATCTTCACGTTCCCTATCAAATCGTGCGCAAGTCCCAGACCGCCGAAGAGTCGCTCTGGGATCATCACATCAAATCGAATCCTGAAAATTCACGCGGTATGAACGTGAGCGGGGATCGTCGTGAGTTGGGCAACGGTTGGGGGCATGTCACGGTTCCCGCTCCCATTGCGGTCAACGGCAAAGTGTACTTCGTGACGATGCTGGGAACGGTCTACGTGGTCGACGCGAACGCGAAACGCTTCGATGAATCGGCTCTTAAATGGGTCGGCGACTTGGGTCCGGCGGGACAAACTTGGACGCTCGCATCGTTGTCGTATGCTGACGGTCGCTTGTATGCAAGGACGCTCAAAGAGGTCGTGTGTATCGGCCAAACGAAGGAAAAGGATTGATCCATGAAAAGAGTCCTCGCAGTGTTCGGCTTCGTAGCGATCGTGATCATCACGTTTGGTTGCTCGACCGCCACAAGTGAAGAGCCGCGCACATCTCCCGTTATTGGTGTCAGGGCCGATCAGACAACGTTCAAGCTCGTCCGGCCGATTCTGGAGAAGCATTGTTTCGAGTGTCACAGTGGCAAGAAGACTGAAAATGACCTCGATCTTACGAAGCTTGACCCGGATGTGATCCACGGAGCCGACGCTGAAGAATGGCAGGACATACTCGATCAACTTAATACCGGAGCGATGCCGCCGAAGAAAAAATCGACGCTGACGACTGGCGAACGTGAGCAACTCACGTCGTGGCTGACCACTCAGTTGAAAATGGCTGCCGAAGAACGTCGATCCACCGGAGGTCGCACCGTGCTGCGTCGGATGACGCGTTACGAGTACAACAATACGATGCACGATTTGCTCGGAGTGGATATGGATTTTGCCAAGAATCTTCCGCCAGAGAGCGCTGCAGAATTGGGATTTCAGAACAACAGCAAAGTACTCGTGACGTCGTTTCTGCACATGGACTATTTTCAAAAGAGCGCCAAAGCGGCGTTGGAATTGGC
>JBAXUS010000252.1:0-8183 GCA_037129555.1 Planctomycetota bacterium | reverse complement strand
GTTGAATGCGGCGATAGCTCAGAAAACGAAAAGCGTTACGGAACTGAAACAGAAGATTGACGCGTTACAGAAAGAATTAAAAGATACTGAAGCGGAGAATATTCAGGCCGACATTGGCGTCAAAAAATAACCGGGAGATTCGTAACGTGGCCGATTGTTATTCCGTCGTGAGCGAGATTAAAGAATTGATGGTCTTTGGGCAGGCTGCCAATCCTGGGCGAGTGCTGGGAGTGGCAACGGAATACAACGCCTTGGTGCAGGACGCCGTACGGCGTTTGGGCGAGTGTTGCGACGCCGTCAACAAAGGCCAGTACGCTCAGGCCATTTTTCTGGCCGACTCCACGCCGGTGTTACTGGATTTGATTAGCGTGCTGGATTTCGACGGCGCGCAGAGTTGGAACGCGCTGGCGCGGCACTTCGGGGCTCCATCCTGCGCCGCGTTCAATGCCGGCTCGGTTCAAATGCTTCAGGATGCTTATACGCATCATGAAGCTTTGGAACCGTTGCAAAAAAAATATCGCCGTCTGGCGATGAAAGGCGGCAGCGTAACGGAAAAGCTCGACGTGTTGCGCCGCGTCCGCAAGCTCGATCCTTCAAATCCCAACTGGACCCAGGACATTGGCGCGCTGGAGAGTGTGCGCATCCAGGAAATCGCTGCGCTTCTTGCCGAGAAATCCGAGCGAATGTCGGAAGCGGAGGCCGTTGGTATGATGAAGGAGCTGTCGCGCTCGGACCTGTCGATAAAGCCCAGCGAAACGCTGCTGAAAACGGCCAAGGCTCTGTCGCTCAAACTGAAAACGAAGCGCGTTTTGGCCGCCATGAACTCGCTGGTGTCGCGGATGAACGACGCGTACGCGGCGCGCGATTTTCAATCGGCCAATGCCTGCTTGATCGAACTCGATGCCTTGAACCAAAGGGACAGCGTCGCTTTCCCGGTGGAATTGCAACAGCCTATTCAAGATGCCCGAGCCTGGCGCACCGAACAGGTTGCGGCGGCGGAAAAACAAGCGGCGTATTTACAACGCCTCGCCGAACTAGAGGGCATGGTGGACGCCGAAGCGCCGCCGACCGACGTGAAGCGTTTTTTGCGGCAATTTGAATACACGGACGGCACCGCGCCCGCAGGACTTTTCGAACGCGCGCACAGTTATGTGCAGAGGCACGAATTGATGGAACAACGCCGTCGCCAGGGCAAACTCGCGCTGATCGCCGCCGGCGTTGCTCTTGTCGCGGGCCTCGCCGCGTGGGGCGCTTTGGCCATCCGGGATGGCCGGCAGACAGTCGCCATTGCCCAAGAAATCCGTAATGCCACGAGTACTTTGAATTTCGCATCAGCCGACCAGATCGTCGGTAAATTGAAAGAAGATTCGCCGGGAAAATTGAACGACTTTGGCATCCAACAGGCTGTAGAAGAATTGGAACGCGCCCGCAAAGACGAAACGACACGCCTCGCGCAGCTCAACGCACTTACGGATCAAATCGATCACGTCGATCTGTTGTCACCGAAAATGGATGTGCTGTTGGGACAAGCCGAAAAGCTTGTGCGCACCAAGCCGGAAACCGACGCCGTGGCCGAATGGAAGGCCAAAATGGAGATCGTGCGACGCGAGCACTCGAAGGACGCAACGGAAAAAGCGAGCACGCTTTTGGCCGAAGCGGACGCGCTCTTGAACCCGTTGAAAGCTTCAGACGATCCGTCGGCCATGAAGCCTTTGATCGCAAAAATGGATGACGTGCTGCGCAAGGCCGAGTTGCTGAAAGGCTTGCCGCGCGAAATCGAGGATCAGGTCAAGAATTACCGTACCCGGCTGAGTAACGAGGAAGCACGTGCGACGAAGCTCGCCGCGATCAAGTCCGAAAACACGGAAAAACTCGCCAAAGCGCACGCCGCCTTGGTCGCCGCACGCACGAGCATCACGAGTGATTTGAAGAACTACAGCGGCGAGTTGATGCGCAAGCGCGAGGAGTATGCTGAAGTCTCGCCGGAGTTTCGACACGCCGGCAATTGGGTGGACTTAGTGCCGGCGTACGTCGCGGCGCTGAATTGGAGCGAGCAAGCGCAAAGTCTCGTTTCGAAAACTCCGCGCGCCGCGGCTGATTCGCTGGAGCGTTACAAAGATTTCAGAGAATGGCTGGCGGCGCATTCCAAACAGACCGAGAACGCGAGTCCATATCAGCCACTGCTGCAGAAATATTTAGCGCGCGCCAATTTCTATACGAATTCGCAGAAAGAACTGACCGGATTACGTGCGCTACTGAAGCACGATTTGATGACCAAGCTTTACGAGTTCAGCGTTGAAGACTCGGCAAAGGGCAAGACACTTTATTACACGCATGACAAAGGCGAACAGAAAAATGCCGGCGTGGATGCGTTCGAAACTGAAGTCTTTATCGACGACACGCTTACGCTGGAAAAGAAATCTTTTCCGCGCAAGGGTACCGGGACGATTCACGAGTCGGCACACGTGACGCTCGCGCGCGAAATCTCGAAGTTGCTCGAAGCGGACATCAAGACTCCGGCGTGGTCGTCGAGCTTGCCCAAGGCGGTCCGACTGGTGGCCGACGCGTCGGCCACCGATCCGTATGTGCGGGCCTTGCTGCTCAACAAACTTCTGCCACTCGACGCACAGAACTTCAAAACGCTGTCCGTCTCTGCGGATTTGCTCAAGAAAGTCTCCGGCATGTGCGCTGAAAAGATTTCATTCTGGATGCCCAACGATAAAGTTCACGGCCAACTTGCGGCGATCGCCGCGACGCTGAAAGAGATTCAGTCGGAGCTCGATGGCGCGCTAAAGGCGTTTGAAGCAGGACGCGAGAAAATGGAAATCGAGGGGCTGTACCGCCCGCTGATTTTGAGCGCGGTTGCCGAAGCGGGCGCGGACGGAACGATGAACGTTCTGCCGATTGGCGGAGCGTCCGCGCAGAAAGAATATTGGACGATTAATGCTGCGGAAGGTGGAGCGTTTGTTTTTAAAATAGTGGCCATATCGGGCGCGGAAGGCGGAATTCGCTGGATTGATGGCGAAACGGTATTTGCCGGCCAGCCGTTGCTCTCCCCGAAGGATGGTGCTTCAACGCAAGATTTGGCGCGCAAATTCGGCTCGGTTGCATCGCCATTTCCATCGAATCTCGCGGCGGTTCAAAAGTTGAAATGAATTCGGCGCGGCGGTTTTTACTGGGCGTGGACAATCCGCCATTTTCCGTCGCCGATGCGCTGAACTTCGCACATGAACGGAACCGCGCTTTTTCCCGGTTCCTGGTATTTACCGATGACCAGAAACGACTCGTCGCTTTTCAACGCAGTGACGATGGTGAGCGGTGAATTAAACGGCGCGATGCGTGTGTTCTCGGTGGTTTTGGATTTATAGTGCGCTTCAGCCTCCGCAAAAGCTCGTTGCGAAAGCTGAGCGGTGCGCTTCTGTCGAACGGCCTTTTCAATCCAACGCCCTTCAAACATGATCTTATCGCCGGGATTGTCGCCAAGCGGAATGTCGCCCCCGCCTTCATTGTTCCCACCCGGGCCTTGCTTAGAATTCGATTTTCCGCCAGTCGCACCGCCGGGATTTGCCTGCGCGTCTGATCTAATTTTTCCGGTTCCGGTATTGGGCGGCGAAGCTGGAGATCCCGAACCTTCTTTTTGGGGAGTGCCGGTGGGATTCAAACCGGTCCCGCCGGAAACTGCGGGGCCTTGAGCTTCATTTGGCTTGCCACCGGGCGTTTTGGAGTCGGTCGATGTCGCAGCAGGCGTGGAAGGCGAATCAGCTTTCGCTTCGGTCGGTTTTGGAGGCGTGTTCGCGGTGCTGGCGGGTTCGGTTTTCGCGAGTTCCTCGGGTTCGCTTATTGTGTGCGCTGTGTTTTTATGGATAGCCAGAAACACGACAAGGGAAACCAATAAAAGCAACGCCACGAAAAGCGCGATGATCGGCATTGGCGAGCGGGATGGTTTGTTCCTGTCGGCTGGATACGCGTGCCGAGTCCACTCCGGACGCTCGGTTGTTGGCTGCATGACGACCGGTTCTGAGTTTGAATGCGAGCGAACGGCCTCGCTGAAACGGGTGCGCTCGGACGCCGAATCGGCGAACAACGAATGCACGTTTTCAGGGGTGCTTGGCGCGGGCATCTGCATATCGTCGGCGTCATCTTCGGTCATGTTAAAGCGCTTCCTTGGGACCGGAATCGGGAACGAGAATCAAATTGTGGCCTGGTGATATTGGAGACCAATTATAATCGTAATGACTTCCAGTAAAAGCATTTCGAATCGCATTGAAAAACGGCAAGCTGTCCGGATAGATCACTATGTTGACGATGCTTTCCGTTTTCGACAAACAGCGCTTTAAAGCAAGAACGCCATCGGGGGCCTTTAACCAATCGTTTACGGGAACACCTTTGTCCGGTTTCGGTTCAAATTCCATTGTCCGATCCGAATGAGTTAGTTTGAAATCGACGTCGTTAAACTCCACCTGCAGACTATTCTGTCCCGGACGCTTGGTGAGGTAAACCTTGCCGTTTTGGACGACAAGAAAATAATAGTATTTGTTTAATTTTCGCAAGCGAGGAAGTCGAGCCTCGCGCACTTCACTTTGAGCGGCGTCTTTTTTCTCGACCTGAGTCAATCCAATCTTCAAGCGGCTCGACGCATCCCTTAAAAATTCGTGATTTCTAACCGTTTTATCAAGCTCGACTCGAAGCTCTGAGATTTCCTTGCCACGCAAAGCCGCCGCAGTGCGGAGCTCCCGTTCTTCGTTTTCCAGACGCTGAAGTTCGTCGAGACGCGCCGAATCCTCGGAGCTATTCAAGCCGCCGTCGGAATGTTTCAAAATTTCCAGTACGCGCTCTTTTCGCGACAATTCATTTTTCACGTTTTCCAACTGCGCGCGTTCGGATGAACTGGGGCCTTTAGGTACCGCGCTCGCTTCCAAGGTGCTTTTTGATGGCATGAGACAAATCATCAGCGTGATAAACACGATCCCACCAAACGAATCGCAGGAGGTGCTAAGGAACAATTCCATGCTACTGTCTTCTTCGTCAGAGCTTCGACATCTTCGCATGACTTTTTCCTCACGAGCCGAAGCGGATTCGGCGCTGCTCACACATGGCGTGAATTCACCAGCGAATCGCGGAGCGCTCCTCTTCCATCGGTTCAAAACCAGTGCGATACCCTTTTTCGCTGACGGCATGAATAAGTTCGTCCGCGTCTTCGAACGCAGAGGGCTTAATGAGCAGAAGCACGTCGTATTCATTAGGTAGAAAAGCGGAGAGATTTTTTAACAAAACGGTCTTTCGTTCTTTTTGAGATCGCTCGCGAAAGATTTTGGGCGCACCATCTTTGTGCAACACTTGAACGATAATGCTTTCGTCCGACAATTCGACTAGAACGATATTCTTGGGCTTATCATCCTCGGGCAAAGAAAAATCGAGTTTCAGGGGCGCGTTTTCAACTTTGGCTTTCAATGCGGCAATTTCCGTGATGTTCTTCTCAAGTTTGTGATTTTCGGCTAGAGCGTCTTGAATCTGTTTTTCGAGCCGCATGTGGTCGTCGCCGCGAACCGTCGTGTCAATTTTCAATTTTTCGATGGAGTCTTTTACACGCGCGAGCGCTTCCGCGGATTTGCCAGCATCCATACCAGCCAAGCTGCGCGACCGATTCTGGAGGGCATCGATGAGAGGTTGAAGCGCGGCTATTTTCCCGCGCAACGATTCGGTCTCGGAACTGACGGACTGTCCGTCCTGTTGCGATTGGCGCGCGCCGCTCGGAGTGAGTGTGGACGTGGAAAGGTCGAGAACCAGCAGGATGATCAAAAACAACATCACGCCGCTGATGGCCATGATGATGTCGATGAAGAAGATAAAGGAGACCTGAGCTCCGCCACCTTTGGGTTGCATCAGCCGGGCACCTCGGTTTTTACGAGCCTGAGTTTGCTCACAATGCAACGGTGGCAATAGTCGTCGCATGCCTGCTGAAACTCTTCTTCCGATTTGCGAAAGAATGTCAAAATCATTTGCAGAATGAGCGTTGAAACCAATCCCTCGAACGTGGTGCCGAATGCGACGGAGAGTCCGCCGACCACTCCCTTTAGCGACTCGCGCAACGCGGACATTTCTCCGCCGGCTGCCAGTACCGTGCCGAATCCTCCGATAGCCAGTGAAAGCCCTTGAACGGTCCCGATAAAGCCGAGCACCGGCATGGCCCAGATCATGCCTTTGAGAATCGTGTACGAACTCTCCATTGCGTTGTGATCGAAGTCGGATTGAGAACGTATCAGAGCATCGACCTCCGAAACGAGGCCGATATTCTTTAAGCTTTTTAGAGCGCGCAAAATTCGATTGAACAGAATGAATTTCTCCGGATCTTGAACAGTCCGGTGCATCGTCTCCAAAATTCTGTCCGCCGATTGCGGCGTTAGTACGTACGTATATTCGTCCGGAACAATGCGGATGTCGAGTGCGCGGCGCTGCAAGCCGAGCTTGCGCCATTTGATGAAAATGATCGACAGCCCCCAGAAAAAAAAGAGACTGATGGCATATGGGACCCAGCCCAGCTCCACCCAGATTCTGTAGAGATAGGATTGAGGGAACAGCATTAGAATCGCGTAAAACGAAAAGTCGAGAATAAGACCGAAAAACAGCGCCAAGAATGGATTGACGTTGGTGGTCTTGCTACCGAAGACGAAAAACTTACATTCAAAATCGTCGCGTTCCCAGGATAGGATGGGCGGCGGCACCCCTGCTTGTTGGCCGGTAACATCCATACGTTCAAAACTCCTAACAATGTGACGCTAAATTGAAGCCAACGACCATTCCAGTGAGCTTGGAGGTTGGAGGTAATTCATACTCCACTCTATTACCATGGAAACAGCGTCGGAGGTTAGCGATTGAACTTTTGATCGAAAGATTCTTCGTTCATGCAGAGAAACACGATGCACTCTACAAAAGCGAGAATTGCGGGAATGCCTGTCCAACAAAATAGCACGTACACAATTCCCCAACCCCAAGCGCCAAGATAAAATCGATGGACTCCGATACCTCCGAAAAAAAACGCTAACAGCGCCGCCGTCGTCTTTGATTTTCGTGAATTTGGATTTCCGGCTCGCAACTGGAGCTGCGGTTCTTTATGAGAATGTCCGCAATGCGGGCAAGCAAACGCCGATTTCGCCAAAATCTGCCCACAGGCTTCACAAAATCGCATGTTTGGATTTGTAATCGAGTGACTTCCATTGACGCTTTGATTTGCGTTTCCGTTTTGAACTGGAATAGCAGTGTTGCGTTTTTGTAGCCGAGCGAAAACAAGCCCCGATGCTTCGCGCGCTTCCATCCACTCACGCGCGCCATCTTTCAAAACTTGATCTTCCGCTTTCAATTGCCCGCTCTTCGACATCTGTTTTAGCAAATCGAAAGAGACCGGCCCGATCTCCGCACCGCCGTCGATGGAATAGAACCATCTTTCTTCCAGCGTTGCAGCTTGAGACGCAAGGGCGAATTGTTCTTCAGGAATGGGTGCCGGAAGCTCGGGTGGAATCACTTGAGCGGAAATAGGCTCGACCACGACGGCATTGGGCGAAGAAAACAACCAGTCTAGCGAACAGGCTGGTGCCCAATTCGATTGGTCCGCCGACACCGAATGATGTTTACTCAATTGGCCGGATTGCACCTGAGCCCTCAGTAAATCCGCGCCAAATGGGCCGCTAACTTTCCCGCGCCAGCGGACGAAATATTGATCGGCGTTCATCTTTCCCGCTGTGCTCCAATAAAGGAAAACGTACGCGAATTTTCGAACTTCTATAAACGAAAGAGTATACACACAATCGTAGAGTATTTGCGAAGCATTACAAAACTATTTTTAATGAATTGGGTTAATTCGGCGCAATTTATTAGAGCGACGTTCGCCGAAGTCGCAAAAAACCCGTGATTATTTCACGAATGCACGGCATTCGCAAATGATCTTGAACCCGTTCAGCGGAAGATGGTATTTCAAGGGCACGGACGCGACCTGATCGTTTCACGGCGTTTCTAATTGAAATCAATCCGCTCGAAGACCAAAAAACTGCATTCGCGACGCGTCCATCACGGACCTATAGAAGCAACAAGTTTCGAACAACAACCACATTTTACCGAAAGGAAAGTCATGGCCATCAAACTCAGCGGCTCCGTCAGCCGCAAGGTTCCGATTCCCGGTCTCGAATTTT
>JBAXUS010000251.1:0-8297 GCA_037129555.1 Planctomycetota bacterium | reverse complement strand
AATGTATTAAATTTGCAACGGGCGGAAGTTGGGTCCAGTGTTCGTCAATCATTTGAGCAAACTCGGCTCGAACAACCTTCGCTCGTTGGGTCAACCATACGGGTCCGTCTTGACGTAGATAAATACCCTCCATTGGACCATCATAAAAAAATGACTGCCCTATTAATTTCGGCACCATTTGGAGACTAAACAACCCCTCAGTCACTCGAGGGACAACAGTTAAATTCAATTTTAAAAACATCTCATTACGTCGGCACACATTCAGAAATTTTAAATACTGCTTGTCAAATATATCAAACGCGAGGAAATAGCTCGGTAGCCGTGTATAGTGAATGGAGTGCCGCGCGTAACACCATTCCCCAAATAGGATGAAACGATCTTCAAGGACGTCAAATAAATCTGACTCTATAGAAGCCAACCACGCCCATATCAGAGAGAATTGATCTTTCTTGCCACGAAGCAGGCGAGTTCCTCGATTTTGAGCAACTAAGTTTCCATCAAGATCGAAGGATATCCCTAGATTGGCACCGTCCACTTTTTCTTCGACAGTCACCAGTTGGCGTAAAAAAAGATCGGCATCATTAGGTGAAAAAATTTTATCCCCCCGCAATGCTCCGTTTCCAAGCCAAAGCAAATGAGGAGTGGTTGGAAATTTATCAAATCGATCTTTCATTTTTTAGACCGTGCTAGTTTTCGTTTACGAACGCTCTTCAATTCATCGCAGCAAATAAATTCAATCGAGATACCATGAGCATAAAGCCGTTCCTCCCATCCTAGCCATTTACTATCCGCTGCCTGTAAAATTGTAGGCTTGTCCGGATGTACGTTGGCCACTGCGATAAATTTTCGGTCGGCTGGATCAAACTCAGTTTCCAATTCGCGGTCATCCGGAAATTCTTTAAAATACTTGCCTCCCGCACCTGTTTTCGTGATTGAAACTTGTGTAACGAATTTCGGATTTGCCAGATTTTGAAGTATCCATTTAACGAATTTTTCACCAGGCAAACTATCGCGATTAGGTTCTAATTTGTTTTTGTATTCCCCGAGAATTAGCCACCCATCGTCGATTATCACATGCCCATTTCGCTTAATCGACTCCAATCGCAGCGTACAAATGTCCTTGCACTCGCCACTCACATGGGACGCTTTCCCGTCTGCGATGAGCACTACGTTGGTATCGACCACTCGTTTATTCAATGCGAGCCTTCTTTCTGCTTGGCACATTTCCGTCTCTTTGCCGCAGCTTTCGACATTTCAAACAGATCGCCCATACTATCTCCAAAAAATTTATCAGGCCAATTCTTGATATTTCCGTACTCGTCTACATCAAGCATTTGCAATTTTGATTCTGTACCCGTAGTGTGCGCAAAATATGCAGCTACGTCACCGGGGGAAATCGGCCACGCGTCATCATTCTCGGCAATGCGCCTTTGAAGCCGATTGAGAAAATGCTCCGAATGCGTCTCTATGATCAATTGAATACCGCGCTCTTTACCATCAATCCGAGATGCCAATACATCGATAAATAAATCGGCAAGATGAGCTTGTGCTTGCGGATGCAAGTGTAACTCGGGCTGTTCGATAAAAAGAATTGAACCTGGCGGCGCATAAAAGCACTCAACAATTACCGGTAACACCTGAGACAGTCCAAATCCAACATCTGGAAGATCAACAGCGGAAGGTGAGCCAGGCGTTTTAACCTTGACTTCATAATCTTTATGACTAGGTGATATTTGTTTTACATAAAAGCTTTCTATTAATTCTAACTGCTGCAATTTTTCAGCCACTAGTTGTTGAAAAACTCTCTTCCGTCCGCTTTTTCTAAGATTTAACTCGCGGTCTTTAGCTGAAAGGAGTGCGCTTATTGTAGTCTCACCAGAGAAACCCACACTTTCTGGCTCACCCCCCGCCCAATTATATAGTCTTTGACCCTTTGACCGAAGCGGACCCAAGTATCTAATTGATCGAAGTAATTGCTCTAATTGCAAACTAAAATCTTTTACGAAATCTGCATTTTGATAGTATGCAGAGATTTCATCAGGAAAACCGTAGAATTTTGTTGGGGATCCCAGAGGCCATGCACGCATTTTATTTCTAGTCAGCGCGTAGGGAGAAGCACTTAGGTTATATTCCCCCTTCTCACTTACTTTTCGTTCAACCCATACTTTCATGGAACTATCTCCAGAAGCTTTTAAGAGATAGTACTCCATCAATTCAACTGCGAGTTTTGGATGCTTTCCCCCGGCCATGCCGACTACGCCGTTGAAGCGCATGCTTTTCCCGGAGTAACTTACATCTGATTTCCGGTCAGTTATCGCGAGCGGTTCGGGCAATTGCCAAGTAAAATTAAACTCGAGTTTATTCTCTGGTATTCGTCCGTAAACCAATTCCTCGTACGAACCAAGATTTACAGGCGTCGTCAAGTCGCCCGGAAAGATGACGACCTTTCGATCCGACGAATCCATGGTCTGTTTAAGCATCAATAGAAATTGCTCGATGCTACTCTTGCCAGAGCTATTTGTGCCAAAAAATACGGTGAGTGGTGCCATTTTGATTGGCCCCGTGTCTCTCCAGCTTTTAAAATTCTTTAGACGCAGTTCGGTTAGCATTGTCTTTAAGCTTCCTTATTTCAATCCTTGGCTAAAGCATATATCTTAGAAGCAACCACATTTTCCACATTACTGATGCTTCGAATCCTCCGCCTTCGGCTTCTCCGGTTCCGTCTTCTGATTCGCCAAATACTCCACCAAATCCCGCAGCTCATTCTTCGTCAGTTGCTTGAAAATGTCCGCAGGCATCGGAGACTGCCCCGTCTTGCGCGTGTCGATATTATCTTTCTGAATCGTGATCAACCCATTGCCATCAGCCAACACCAACACCTTGTCATCGTCCTTCTTCACGACGCCCGTCAACCGCTGGCCATCCTTCGTCTTCACAAACGCGCTCTCAAATCCCGGCGCGATAACTTTGTTCGGATCGATGATCGATTCCAAAATATACTCACGCTTCTGCCGCAACCCAATGTCCGACAAATTCGGCCCCACGTCGCCGCCCTTGTTCCCAATCTTATGGCAGCGAATACACGACGCTTCAGCCTTCTCAAAGAACACCTTCCGCCCCGCACCACCATCGCCACCAAACAAACATTCCTTATACTGATCCAAAATCGGCCCGTTCAATCGAGCGAATTCAAACTTCTCCAACATGTTCTTGAAGTCCGGCCGCACATACGGCGGTTCCGGCGGAGCCGCAGGCTTCGCGTTCGGATCCTTCGGCGCTTCCTTTGCGTTGGGATCTTTAACCGCGACCTTCGGCTCCTCTTTCTTCGGTTCTTCCTTCTTCACTTCCGGAGCAGGCGCCGCAGGCTTCACGTCTTCTTTCGCGCGCTTAGCCGTCGCGTCCAAAACGTCCAACATCAATTCCTTCTCAAGCTTCCCTTCCAGCAACGCAGTCATATAATTCGCGACAATCTTCTCCGCTTCTTTGCCCGGCCAATCCACCACCGTCGCCAATCCCTGCCGCTTCCCATCAACCACCTGCCGCTCCATCATCTCCGCCAACCTCGGAGCCGCTTCTTCCGGAGCAATCTTCCCAAGCATCGCCAGCGCTTCTTTGCGCAAGCCGTAATCGCCGCCGTTCGCCGCATTCCGAATCGCCTCATTCGCCTTCGGATCGTTTCGAGCAACTAACGCTTTCAACGCCGCAATCCGCGTCGCCCCCGGCATCCCGCCATCATTCACCACATCCAAAAACATCGGCAACGCTTCAGGAATGTTCAGCTTATCAATCGCATTCAACGCCGCCGTCCGAACCGCTTCCGGAATCGGACGCTCAATCGTCGTCTTCAAGAAATCAGCCATCACCGGCTTCATCACATTCAACGGATGCGACGCATCGCGTCCGCTTTGAATCGGTCTAAATAAATTCGTTACACGGTCCCGCAATGCAGGCTTCGCCCACTCGCCCAACATCGCCAACGCATCCGCGCGCATCGTCGGATGCGCCGCATCCTGCTGAGCAAACCGCATCAACGCATTCGCCGTCGCCTCAGTCCCCAACCGGAAATTCGCATTCAACACGCGCTTCAATAACGGCTCGCTGTAACTCGGCTGATCAATCAACGCAGCCAATTCGCTGTACGCGCCACTGATCGGCACATCATTAATCGCGCGTGCCGCTTCGAGTACAATCGTCGCATCCTTGTCCGTCAAAAACATCCCAACTTCGCTGCGTTCCATCCGCCGCATCGAAAGCAACGACACCATTCGCACCGCTTGTGACGAATCTTTCGCCGCGTTTAAAATCGCTTCGAAATCATTGATCCAGAACAACGCCATCACCGCCGCGTGGCGCAAGAACGGATCCTTGTCTTCAGCTTCACGAACCATCTGTAAAATCGCCGGAATCGTCTCGCGCTTCCCAATCTTTCCGAGCGCGTTCGTCGCATGGAACCGCACTCGCGGCGACCCATCCTTCAACAACTTCACCAGCCCATCCGCAGCTTTCTCGCAGTGCCGTTCGCCCAACATTTTCGCAGCCTGTCCCTTGATCGCCGAGTCCGAATCATCCAACATCGGAATCAACGCCTCAATCGCCTGCGGCAATGAATGCTTGCGAGCAATCATCTCTAAGCCCCACATCGCATGCAATCGCGCGCCCTGATTCTCCTTCTTCGCCAACACCCCTTCGAACGCCTTTATCGATTCATCCGTCGACGTTTTGTCCGCCAACACAAACTGCGCTTCCTGACGAATGCGCAAATCTACATGATTCAAAAGCGTCACCAATTCGTCAATGCTGCGCTGATCAAATCCTTCGCCCAACAATTTCTTCACTTCGCCGACGATCGGCTCCGCAACGCTCTTCTCTTCAAACAACCGATAGATGCGCCCCTTCCCCGTCTTCGTCCACCCCTCGACCCAATCCGAAATATACAACCCACCATTCACGCCCCAACACACATCCGTCGCGAGACACCCCTCGATCAAAATTGATTTGTCCACAATCTCAAACGACGCGCCCTTCGGATGCACTTTAAACGAATGAATCTTCGCCGTCGTCCCACCCGTGAAATCGCACAAGAAGAAATGTTCCTTGTAGCGATCCGGCATTCCCGTCCCAGGGTAATACACATTCCCCGACGGCCCCGCCGCGATCAAACCAACCGGCGGCAGAATGTAACGAGGCTGCTCCGCATTCTGCTCGTGCCACATCTTTTCCGAATTGAAACTGCCGAGCGCCGTGTTCGTGCGCTGATACTGCCAGCCAATCCGCCACCCATAATCGCCGCCTTCAACGATGTACTCCCAGCGCGCCTTGTCGCCCGAATCCGCGTTGTTGTCACCCGTGAACAAATTGCCGTAGCGATCAAACGCCAGTGATTGCGGATTGCGCAACCCCGTGCAGTAAATTTCGAGATTCGTCCCATCCGGATTACAGCGAAACACGCACCCCGAATCCGGATTATCAATCAAGCGCCCATCCGACGTCTTCACCCGAGCGCCACGATCGCCGATACTGTAATACAACCGTCCATCGTTGCCCATTTTGATGCCGTGAAGATCATGCCCCATGAACGCATTGCGCACACCATATCCATAATGCAGCGACTTCCGAGCCGTCGCATAACCGCCGCCCTTCTCATCTTTCAACTGCCACAAATTCGGAATATTCGTGAACCAGACCGTCCCTTTACGAGCCAAAATCCCGGCACCGACACCGTCCAGAATCGTATCGAATCCTTCCGCAAAAACCGACGAATAATCCGCTTTCCCCTTCCCAGCGCGATCCTCGACCAGCTTGATGCGTTCCGACGCCAATCCCATTTCTTTGATCACATCCGCTCCAAAATGCCGCTTCTGAAACGCCGCGCGATCCTCGACCGAACGCGAATTCGTGTCCTCATCAAGCCAGTCCATGTGCGCGCGATTGTCGACAACTCCTTCGCCGACACGGAACGTCTCCGCGACATAGAATCGTCCCTTCTCGTCGATACTAAATGCGACGATATTGGCGACCATCGGCTCAGCCGCAAACAGCTCGCACTTGATGTCTTTATCGAGTTTGAATTTCTTAATCGCCGTCTCGCCTTCTTCAGATGCCTCAAGCACCTTGAAGACATACTTCGGCTTCTCGCCCGGTGCGAGCGCCTCCGCCGGCTTCGCATCCTTCGGCTTGTCGCCAGTATCCGCAGGCTTGGCTTCGCCCGAAAAAAGAGCGGTCGTTACGAGAAAAAATAAGGGAGCAAAGAGGGAGATGAGATAGTTAGTTTTCATAATGTCCAGTATAGGGGGATCGAGGAATTCTTCAATAGCGAAGATCAACCGTTTCGATGGTTGACGCACTTCAATTTAACATCTCAAAATTCAATACCATAACGTGTGAACGTCATAAAATATAATCCATCAAACAACTTGCTATGTCACACGTTGATGGCATTATTCAGTTGCTCCCACTCCACGATCCAATTCCTCGTACGGAGTCTTCAATGCATTTACTTATGATTATGGTCACAATCCCATTCGGTATCGAAGGCGCCCTCAACAACAAGGGTTGTGCGGCTCGCATCGGTTCCATCTTCTCGGCATTTGCCGTTTGCGTAGGGCATGCCTATTTCGGAATGAGTCCCTATTTCGGCGGCAGTCACCCCGACGCCACGTACTTTGGTTGCATCATGGTGACATTTGGAACAATCGCGTGGCTGCTGTTTCGGATGATGTCAGAACTTCATCCGTCAAACACCACGCCTCCTGCCAAGAACACCCACGAATCCGCAGTCTAATCAACACAGCCATCATCGGGAGTGTCTTAAATGCCTCCATTCCTTCTAGCCGTTTTCGCGAATATTCGCGTTATTCGCGGTTAAAATCCGTTCGCCATTAAAGCCCCTACTTCTTCTTCCCCTCACCCGGATACGGCACCACATGCGTCCGCACCGCCCACGCATCCCACTTCGCCGCCAACTCCTTCACCTTCTCCGGCTGCTTCGACGCCAAGTTATTCAACTCAGTCCGATCCGTCTTCAAATCGAACAGTTCCCACTCACCGCGTCGTCCAACCTTCACCAACTTTACATCACCATCCCGCACCGCGCCATTTCCTTCATGCTCCCAAAACATCAACCCGCGTTCAATCAATTGGTTCCCAAACGCCGGCACAATACTCTTTCCTTCCATCGGCAAAATCGGATGGCCATCCACCGTCGTCGGATAAGTCGCCCCACCAATCTCTGCAATCGTCGCCATGATATCCATCACATGCCCCGGCTGATTTCGGAACTCCCCCTTCGCTTGAATCCCACTCGGCCAATGCACCACCAGCGGCGTACTGATCCCACCTTCATGCCCGTAATGCTTATACAATCGCCACGGCGTATTGCACGCATTCGCCCACCCGCTTCCATAACTCATGAACGTGTCCGACCCGCCCATCGTCGCGAGCGCCTCGCCTTGATGCAGACTATTCGATCCCGACTGAGTCCCCAGATTCACACCAAATCCCGACCGCGATTTCGCCGGGTCCGGAGCCTTCAAATCAAATCCAAACGGCTCCCACTCCGCACACGCGCCATTGTCGCTCATGAAAAACACGAGCGTATTGTCCAGCTCTCCCGCCTCTTTCAAATCGCGAATCACCCGACCAATCTGCGTATCCATATGCGTCACCATCGCCGCATACGTCGCCATGCGCCGAGCCAAATCCGCGCGCCGTTCAGCAGACAACGACTCCCACGCCGGATTGTTCCCATCCTCTGTCATCGACCCCACGCGTTTGGCCAAATCGACCAACGGAATCCGAGCGCGAGGCGTCAGCGTCGTGTCATATCCAATCAACCCCATCTGCTTCATCCGCACCAACCGCTCCGCGCGAAGAATGTCCCACCCCTTCTCATACATCGGAACGTAAGCATCGATCTCATCTTTCGGAGCCTGCAACGGAAAGTGCGGCGCTTGATACGCCAGATAAAGCAAATACGGCTTCTTCTTCCCGCGAGCTTCATGCACAAAAT
The DNA here is from genome assembly GCA_037129555.1 of Planctomycetota bacterium. Lineage (GTDB taxonomy): Bacteria > Planctomycetota > SZUA-567 > H5-PLA8 > H5-PLA8 > JANXLS01. Next base: position 289 of record JBAXUS010000251.1, on the reverse strand, counting down.
CAATTGCGTAATCCGTGATCGAATCCGTCGCATAAAACGCGCCCTGAGGCTTGATCTCTTTTCCCGCAGGAACCCGCGCCAGCATCTTCGGATCCCAGGAATTAATTCCGTATCCACCATAAAAACCATAGAACGCATCAAACCCGCGCGTGGTCGGATCAAAATCACCGACATGCCACTTTCCCGCCGCATACGTTGCATATCCCGCCGGCCGCATCACCTGCCCCAACGTCACGCACTGATCATTCAAAAAACCGCGATACCCCGGAGCCCCCGCCCCATGATCGCC
>JBAXUS010000250.1:0-8359 GCA_037129555.1 Planctomycetota bacterium | reverse complement strand
CCTCCATCATCGGTGACATCACGCCAGGCGGAAATTGCGATTGGCGAACGGCTCTTTAAGGAAACGCGGTTTGCTCAGGCGTTTCTGATTCAAAGCAAAGGCGACGTGAACGCCACAAACATTTCCGGCGACCCGGCGTTGAACACCAATGACGCGCCCGGCAGCCCGCATGATGGCGTGTTCAAAGGCAAGACGATGAGTTGCCGGCAGTGCCATCTCGAAGACGAATTCGAGGGCGTGCCCGGAGCAGGTCTGCGCATTTATACTGACTTCGCTCGCCGCACGCCCATCCCGGCGCGTGAAGACGGCAAGACGGTGACGACGCGAAATTCGCCGACACTCGTCGGAGCGTCGCTGGGACGACGCTTCTTCTTCCAGCATTACGATGGCGAATTTACGACGCCACAGGACTTGGTGATCGGCGGATTCACGGGCCGTAATTTCGGCTGGCTGGCAACGGAATCGGGCATCGCGTTGAAGAACATTGCGAACGTGATTCGCTTCGACAACGGCACCGGCGAACTGGCGCAACAGTATGGTGGTTCCTATGCGAAAGTGTTCGGTGGCGATCCGAGCGTCCCGGCGCAATTCAGACTCCCCAGGCAGTATCAGATGAACCTGACGCTGTCGAGCGATGCGAAGATCATTGCGGCTGTGGCGAATCTGGTTTCGGCGTATATGTACTCGCTGGACTTCGGACGCGACGCGAGCGGCGCACACAACAAATCACCGTACGATGTCTTCTTGATGAAGAACAATCTACCGCGCGCTCCGGCACCGCTTGAATCGACGGGCGACTATTCACGCCGTCTCGCCGGGATGGTGAATGCGCTCGCGAATCCAATTTTCGTGACGCCTGCGGATGGAAAATTCACGACGCACGCTCAGGCCTTTCAATTCGGTGCGGATGAGATCGCCGGTATGAAATTGTTCTTCGCTCCGCCCGCGCCGCCAGCGCCTCCGCAAAACGGTCCGGGTGCGCCGGGCATTCCGCGCCGGGGTTCAGGGAATTGTGTGAGCTGCCACCATGCACCGGAATTCACAGACTTTGTCTTCCACAATACCGGCGTGACACAGTTGGAATATGACGGAGTGTTCGGAAGAGGAGCGTTCGAAGCGTTGAAGATTCCGTCGCTTTCAGAACGCATCGCGAATCCTGCTGCGGCGCTTCCGGCGAACAGTTTACACCCGGATTACTCCGGCGCATTCCGCTCGATCCCGACAGCGGGCAAACCGGGCCAAGTGGATTTGGGATTGTGGAGCGTCTTCGCGAATCCGGATTATCCGAAGGCTCAGCCGATCCTGGCACAATTGGCGCTGGCGGAATTCGGGCCCGTGCCGACTGACGTGGCGCTGAACCGAACGATTGCGTCGTTCAAGACGCCGGGCCTGCGCGACCTCGGCCACTCGCAACCGTACCAGCACAACGGCAAGCAGGACACGACGCGCGACGTGGTTGACTTCTACGCTCAAGCGGGAGCGTTGATGCGGAGCGGCCACTTACGCAACGGCGACCCGCGCATGGGCGGCATTGCGCTGACACCGGTTGAGTCGTTACAGGTCTCCAAATTCCTTGATTCACTGAATGAGGATTTCACAGAATAGCGTGCTTGATTGGAGGAACACTGCTTTTGCTCAGAGCCGACGACGGTCGGCTCTGTGCTTTTTTCGTGCGGAATTTCTCTACTTGTCTTCACGAATTAAGACTCGCCTCACCACACACGTGCTTCTTCTCCTGCTCGTCATTCGAAAAAAGAGAGCTCCTGCGGCCCTAAAAATGCGTTATACTAATAACATGAGTTCTCTTTTGGAGCGCGAACGGCGAGGCGGTTATGCAAATATCTCAACACATGTCCCAGCGGATGGAACAGAAGCTGGTCATGACACGGCAGATGATCCAGTCCATCGAAATGCTGCAGTTGCCCTTGATGGATTTGATGGAGAATATCAATCAGGAATTGGTCGAAAATCCGTGTCTCGAATTGAAAGAATCCGAGCCCATTAAAGAAGTGGATGTCGACAAGCCAAAGGACGGATTGAAAGAAATTCTGCGCGAAGAAAAAGAAACGGCCAAGCAGGAAAAGGAACCGACGAACGAAACGGAAGCCCGCATCAAACGCCTCGAATCCCTGATGAACGAGTGGAACGATCCGAGTACGCGATCCAATGGTTCGGGTTCGCGCGGCGGCGGGGATGAAGATGCGAAGATGGAGGCGATGAACAACACCGCCGCCCCGTCGACAACGCTTGAAGATCATCTCATGCAGCAATTGCAACTCGTGCGCGAAGAACCGCGCTTGAAAGAACTCGCGCAATCGATCATCGGTTCGCTCGACGACACCGGTTTTCTTAAAGTGCCGTTGATGGAACTGTTCTACAATACTGAAAGCGGCTTCCGGCAGGAACTGGTCCCGGGCGGATGTTCGGATGAGGATGCGGAACTGGCGCTCGAATTGGTTCAGGGCTTCGAACCGCCGGGCGTCGGCGCGCGCACCGTCCAGGAATGTTTGCTGCTACAACTTCGGCGCATGGCGGGCGAGACTGAATTTGAAGAGAAGCTTATCGACAAACATTACGACGACCTGAGCCATAACCGGCTACCGAAGATCGCCAAAGACATGGGCGTCAGTGTGGACCGAATCAAGGAAGCATTGAGCGTCGTCGCGCATTTGAATATCAAGCCCGGACGCGGATTCGGTGGACGCCGGCCGCAGTACGTCGTGCCGGACGTTCACGTTGACGAGATCGATGGCCAGTTGTCGATCCGGATTAATGAACATTTTCTTCCGACGCTGCGCATTTCGAACGATTCGCTGCAACTGTTAAAAACAGAATCGAAGAACGAGCAGGTCCGCGATTACATCATGGGAAAATTGGGCAGCGCGATGTGGTTGATGGAGTCGGTCATTCAACGCCGCAACACGCTGAACCGGATCACACAGCAGATCGTAGACATTCAAAAAGAATTCTTCGAACACGGCCCGTCGCATCTCAAACCGCTGATGATGCAGGAAGTCGCTGAACGGATTGGCATGCACGTGTCGACCGTGTCGCGCGCGCTCGCCGGGAAGTACATTCAGACGCCGCAGGGTTTATTTGCGATGAAATATTTCTTCACCGGCGGATTCTCGACCGGCGAAGGCGAAGCCGAATCGAACCGCGCGATCATGCTGAAGATTTCGGACATGGTCAAAGTAGAAGACAAGAAGAAGCCGTTGAGCGACGAGGAAATCGTCGCGAAGCTTCTGGCTGATGGAGTCGAAATCGCGCGCCGAACGGTCGCGAAGTATCGAGAGAAATTGACTATTCCGAGCAGCCGGCAGCGGCGGGAATATTAAACGACTTGTTTCGGGTCAAGAGCCGCTCGCGCAAGCAAGCGGCAAATACCATAAGGGCGTAATGATCATGGCCGCTTGCTTGCGCGCGGGGCTCTTGGCATTGAATTCCAAACGCGAGTTACGACGCTGATTCGCCCGTCACCGCATCGAGCGTGACTTTGGTTCCGAGTTTGTTCTGTTCTTCTTCAAGAATTTTTTCGTCGAAGCGGACCATGGCGATGGCGGTGCATTCAACGGCTTCGCCTTTACCGACCGCGTCACAACCCTCTCCTGTTTTTGCTTTAATGTTCACGGCTGTGCGCGGAATCTTCAAGCGTTCAGCGACAGCTTTGGCCATCTGCAATTTCAGTGGACCGAGTTTCGGCGTTTCGAGGTGAACAGACGCGTCGATGTTGATCACTTCGTATCCGGCTTTGCGAACAATAGCGACCGCTTTCGACATCAACTCCATCGAATCAGCGTCCTTCCATTTCGGATCGTTGTCCGGAAAATGGTAGCCGATGTCGCCCATGCCTGTCGCGCCGAGAATGGCGTCGATGATCGAATGCGCCAGTACATCGGCATCCGAATGTCCGTGTCCGCCCTTTGCGTTTTCGACGTGGACTCCGCCGATGATCAACTTGCGCCCGAAAACCAACCGATGCCTGTCTGTGCCAATACCGACTCGAAACATTGTTTGACGCTCCCGTTTGAAATGGAGTGATGATTCTAATGAGTTGTCTTCGAAAGTCGAGAACGATGGAACGTGCTCTTAAATCCGGATGAAGATTTTGCGACGATAGAGGAAGTTCGCGAAGAGCAGCAGCAACGCGAGCGAGGCCACGGCTTGAACCAGTGTGGCGTATAGCCCGAACCGTTCAACAGCGACCGCGTCGCCACCGACAAAACGGTTGGCGAGATCGCTAAATTTAATGGCAGTTGAGGACAGATAAATCACGAGCGCATTGGTACCGATCCACACAAATGGCAGCGACCATTTCTGCCATTTCAGGACGTCGATCACGACATAAAACGCGCTCAACAAGATGAACGCCCAGCCGCCTGCGACGAGGACGTACGATGAGGTCCAGAGCTTTTTAACAATCGGGAATTGGAGGCCCCAGAGATAGCCGAGCCCGATGCAGCCGATTCCAGCTCCCAGCAACAGCAGCGTTTTGCGGCCGGGGAGAATGTTTGGATTTTTCAGAAGCATCCCGGCGAGGACGCCGAGCAGGCACGTCGCGATGGCGGGGATCGTGCTCAGGAGGCCTTCGGGATCGTGGTCGCCGAGTGGATTCTGTTTTGAACTCCAATCGTAGCGACGGCCCGGAAGGTAGTGGCGGTCCACATAATTTGAGAGGTTGGTGCCTTCATCAAAGCGAGCGGGGAACGGTGCTTCTCCCGCAACCGGTTTGCGCCCCGACGCAATGCCCGGATCATTCGGAATCGGGACGAACGACATCATCGCCCAATAGCCAACGAGAATTCCAACGAGCATGGCGATGCGTCCGCGCAAGCCGAAAAAGCAGAAGATTGCGCCTGCGAAAAAGTAGCTCAACGCGATGCGCTGGAGGACGCCGAGCAGGCGGATGTCGGGCCACGAGGTCTTAAGTCCGCCGGAATAGAAGATGCCGATCACGAACAACATCAGGGCACGTAAAGCGATTTTACCAACGGTGTGCCAGCGACCTTTTTGTTCGATGGATTTTCCCAGCGAAAAGGCGATGGAGATGCCTGACATGAACACGAAGAGCGGGAAGATCAAATCTTCAAATGCGATGCCTTCCCAGCGTTTGTGCTTCAATTGATTGGCGACGAATTCGACACCTGGAGAGTGGCCCAATTTTTCGAATCCGCGCACCAACCCTTCCGCGCCAACGATCCAGAACATATCGAATCCGCGCAACGCATCGAGGGACATTAATCGTTCGGACGGCTCAACGCGTGTGAGAACTTTTGCATCAGGCTGTGCTTCGGACATGGAAACTCCGCGTGAAATAGGTGAAAATGATTGATACAGACTACTCCGAAGTTGATATGAAATTTCACAATCGTTCCGGCAATCGATCATGACTGAAGACGGATTACTACTCCTGTCGTTGATCCCACCCGTGCTACTGCTCGTGGACATCATTGCGTTGTTCATTCAAAAGCGTCCCGAGTTTCCTGTTCCGGAAGCGCCGCGTTTGCAGATTTGGTTGCAGGACATGTTTGTATTGTCGGCTATGTTTGTTGCAGCGATGGCTATGCGGTTCAACGCTGCCAACATTTGGAGCGCTGTTATTCCGTTGATTTCGGTTGCATTCGGATTTGCGATTGCGGTTGATGTTGCATCGTCATGGACGCGACTCCCGGCATTTCGGCGTTTAACACTTTTCGTCGTCATTATGAGCGCATCGATCGCCTGTGTTTGGCTCATTTCAATGCTGTGGTTTCTGTGGAACCGAAGCCGGGCTCGACGTGAGCATCGTCGATATGTTTCGGTCATGTCGCGCAATGTTGCTGCATTTGCAACGATGGTTTATGCGCTTTCCTTTCTATTACCCATGCTCGGCAACTCAGGATACGGAAATAAAAATACGCCCGGTTTCGTCGCGTATTTTGTCTGTTTTGCAGAATTATTCAAAGCGGATCCGTCACCATCAAGCGACGCACCGATGTTCGCATGGTTTGCCAATCCGTGTTTTTGGATCTCAATCGCTTTTTTGCTGGAAGGTCGGCGACTTGCGTCGGCCATTGCAGCCGGGATTGCGGTGGGGTTTGCGCTGTCGATCAACGATTCCAGCGAGTACTCCCTTTTCAATTCGCCCGGGTTTGCCGTTTGGACATTCAGCATGGTGCTCGTCGCGATTTTTGCAGTGCTTCTTGAGTATAAAGACTACGGCGCCAAACATTCGCGCGCGAATCTTTGAATCCCAAGCGGTGCGCGGCGTCTGAATTTCCACACGGACTTCTTGATTGAATGGCATTTCAAGGTAATCTATACGGTATGCGAGCATCCTTCTCTTTTCTAATACGTCTTCTGGTTGTGGTCGTCGGCCTGCCGATCTTGAGTGGCTGCACGATTACCAGCGAAGGCATTCAGCAGTACGAAGTGCCGATTGAAGACATTCTTCCGCCGTCGCGCTGCGTGGCCAGTTACCGGCAATTAAACAAGCCGCTGCGTCTGAAAGAAGGAGAGTTGGACGATCAAATCGGCGGACGAGAGCGCTTGGAGATCATGGATAAATGGTCGAAAGCCTCGACCGTTTATTCGGATTATGGCATCCCGGAACGCCCGGCCAAAGCGCGCATTTCGGTCAGTGAAATGAGTACGAAAGTGAACGCGTATGGCGCGTACAGCAATCTGCGCCCCAGCGATTTGAGCGAGAAATCGTACGTCAAAGTGGGTGTTCACGGCACGGTCATCGATGATCGTTTGATCTTTGTTCAGGATCGTTATTTGATCGTCGTCCGCGATTTGGCTGGGACGCCTGAACCCGAGCGTCGCTCGATGCTGATCAACTTCGGACACGCGTTGTCGCAACGCTTGCCGCGCGACATCACCGACATCACGCTCGTCGGTTATCTGCCGTACGAAAACCGCGTACCGGCGTCTGAGCGGCTCGACAAAGACGACCCACTCGGCATGAAAACATTCAAAGACGGTGCTGTCACAGCGATGTACCGGAATCAGGAAAAGGGTCCGCGCGGCGAACGTGTGACGCCGAAAGACGCGCGTGAATGCAAAGTCTTCCTCGCAGAATTGAGAGACAAAAGCGCGGCTACGGGAGCGCTCAAATCGCTGCGAAAAGAATTCGCGAAGACCGGTAAGGCGGATGACCTCGGCTTCTGCGAAGACGGATTCACCACGACATTCAACGGCGTGCCGGCGATGATCGGGCGGCGCGAATCAGTAGTCTTTGGGTGTTATGGCAGCTACAATGAAAAAGAAATGAAGGGGCTGATGTCGCAGATTGATCGCCGCGTCAAGCCGTATGTTCCGCCCAAGATCAAAGAAAAAGACCCCATTGATGAAGACGAGAAAAAGAAGAAGAAGGCAGGGTAAGCAGAACGTTTCGGATTTCGCGTTTTGAGTTACGGGTTGGAAGGCGCCACCCTACTGGAATTGGAGATGCAATCATGCTGGTCGGAACGGATGAACGGTGCGCGCGGTGCGGGACGTTGATGCGGGGTGGGCGGTCGATTTGTCCAAGTTGCGGACTGGATCAGACGTCGCTCGAAGCGCATCCCAGCCAGGTCGATATTCCAATGGCTCAGATGGAAGAAGTCAAGCCTACGGTGATCAAGAAATCGATCTGTCCGGCGTGCATGAGTTCCGTACGCGATGACACGATGGTCGCGTATGAACACAGCCGGATTTGCCCGGAATGTTTCGAGCGGATGAAGGGCAAGATGGCGCGTAAAAACGGATAGCCACGCATCCAAAATAAAACGCGCGAGTTTCAAGGCTCGCGCGTTCGACGATGAATGACGTTTATTTTCTCGGATGTTATTCCGGGATGATTTCGATGCCGTTGATCAGCGGTTCTTTCTGCTCGCCTTTGAACGTGATTTCGATCTTGCCAGTCGTGACCATCACGTGCACGGTTTTGACGAGCGCTTTGTTGACACCGCCAGCTTCTTTAATGATGTCCAGTTTGTTGATCTTTTCGCCTGATACGTCCATTGAAAAAACGCGCTCGCCGATGTTTTTCGCGTCTTCCGGGTTTTCGACGAAGTGCAGTTTCACGGCGTATTTTCCGTTCGCCACCGGCCACGCGAATTTCTCCATGTTGCTGTGTTCGCTCGTGTAAATGTCTGGGTTGGTGGTGCCTTCGATCTTCACTTTTCCGAGATCGACCATCGCGCCTTCAGTGAATCCGGCATCGGCGAGCCATTCGTTGCCGTCTTTGTCTTTCCAATTCGTCGGCGAACCGGCCTTGATGCGAATCGGTTTGCGCTCATCGGTTTTCACAACGGGTTTTGTTTCGACGGGCTTCACTACTTCAGGCTTCACGACCGGTTTCGTTTCGACGGGCTTCACCACTTCAGGCTTCACG
>JBAXUS010000025.1:0-46222 GCA_037129555.1 Planctomycetota bacterium | reverse complement strand
GTTTGCTATGGATGTTACGCCGGTCACCGAACGCGAGTACCGCGCGTTTTTAAAAGCGGTCAATCGCGAGCCGTTTCCTGGCGGCCCCGGATCGCGCGGGCCGAAATATGACAAGCATCCAGTGGTCAACATCACGTGGCGTGAGGCCGAGGAATTCGCGGAACATTTTGGCAAACGATTGCCCACGGCTTACGAGTGGGAGAAAGCGGCGCGCGGAAAAGAGGGTCGGAAATTTCCATATGGAAACGACTATGTTCCGGGCACCGGGCGGTTGCGCGCGAACGGCATCAACACCGCGCCAGGAAAAGACGCGATCAAAGATACCGCTCCGACCGGAAGTTTTCCGAAAGGCGCGAGCGCATATGGCGTTCTGGACATGGCCGGGAACGTGCTCGAATGGACTAGCACCGCGCGACGGCAGGGCGAGCGCATGTTCCGCGCCTTAAAGGGAGCGTGCTTTCTCGACGGCTCGGTCGAGCTGTCGCGCTGTGTCGCCATACAATTTAAGTCGCCGGATGCGCGTGAGAATTTCGTCGGGTTCCGCTGCGTAAAAGATGTGTAAAGTCATGGTATGTGGGATGACCTTTTGAAACGTTAAACTATCGAGTGACACCGCGAAAGAATTGCCGCCGCTCCTTTTCTTTTTTCAAAATTGATTCAGTCGCGCGCATTCGATTCCGATAACTCCTTGAGAATCGGCTTGCAGCATTTTGCTGCGAGGCGTTCGTGTTGGGGGGAATCTCATATGTCATACAACAATCGCGCGCGCGGGATTGTAAGCCGTCGCGTTTCCGTGTTTTTGGTGTCCGTCTGTGCGCTTACTGCGTTGATCCTTTTACCGGGATGCGACAGCCAGGAAGAGCGCCGCATCGAAGCGTCGCAAAAATATTTCTCGTATAAAAACGAGGACGCGTCGCCCTCGTCAACCCGCCCGGGCCAAATCACGCAGGCGTATTCTGAACTGCAAGGTGGACAGCACAGTCAAGCGTTCACGACTGCGAACAGTTTCGCTGAATCCAATCCGGAAAATCCGTACCGCTACGAAGCACTCTACATCGCAGGCCAAGCGCTCGCAGGTCAGGGCCAGTTCCAGCAGGGCAAGGATCGGCTTGAAGTGGTCATCGATAAAACGAAGGACCGCAACTTGAAAGCGCTCGCCATGCTGGGCCGCGCCGATTGCAATATGGGCATGGAAAAATACAGCCTGGCCAGTCGGCAGTACCATTGGATTCAAGTGAATTACAAAGAGGTGAAGGCGCTGCAGCAGGACGAAGTCATGTTCAAGCTCGGTCTTGCTTCCAAGAAAGCCAACAATATTGAATGGGCGGATTATTGGTTCAATCAGGTCAACGAATTGTATCACACCGGTCCATACGCTGAACGTGCGCGGCAGGAGAACAGCCGCTTCACGCCACCTCCGGACAAGAATGCAAAGCCGCTCCAGTACTACCTCGAAGCGTATGAATATTCACGCGTTGAAAAGGCGGAGGAGTCGGCCACGATGTTGCGCAGCAAAGGCTATCGTGATGTGGAAGTGGTGCCGACCACACGAAACACCAAGCCGGTTTACGAAGTCCGCGTTGGAAAATTCCTGAACCGCGCCGCAGCTGGACGTGCGCAGGTGGATGCGGAACTCGCAGGACTTTCGACGAGCGTTCGTCCCGGCATGATCGAGCCGTTGAAGTAGCATCTCGTTCCTTGATCCTTCGCGCGTTCACGTATAATGGGCGTATGAATGATTCTTGTTGCAAAACTGACGCGCCGTTCGTACAGAGCGTGGCTCATGTGGTTCATCACGAAGCGGCCTCCTCGCGCTACTTTCTGTTGCGATTGAAATGCCCTGACATTGCCCGGCGCGCCACGCCCGGGCAATTTGTCATGCTGGCGTGTTCTGAGGACGGCTGCGGCTATTCCGAACCGCTGCTCCCTCGACCGCTGGCCATTCTTGATGCGCGCGGCGATGACATCGAACTCCTTTATTTCGTCTCCGGACGCGGTACGCAGACGTTGCGGCGCGTCGTCGAAACAAGCTTGGCTGCATCACCGACAAACGGTGCGAAGCTGCGCATCATCGGACCACTGGGACGCGGCTTTGAACCGCTTCCGAACGTGGACGCGCATGTCGCGCTTGGAGGCGGAAGCGGTGTCGCGCCACTTGTCTTTTTCGTCCGAAACGCGGCGAAAGAAGTCAGCGCCAACTGGCATTTGATATTGGCCGCGCGTAGTGCCGACCAACTCGCGCGCGACTCGATTGTCCACACGCCGGGAGCGATTCATCCCGCCACTGACGACGGGTCGGCTGGCTTCAAAGGCACTGCCGTCGCGAAGCTGGAAGCGCTGCTAGAAAACGAATTGAAAGGAAAGCGCGTTGGGATTTACGCGGCGGGCCCCGAGCCGATGATGCACGCGGCGGCGGTCGTTGCGCGACGCTTCAACATGCCTGCCGTCGTCTCGCTCGAAGCGCGCATGGCCTGTGGCGTTGGCGTGTGCCGGGCGTGTGTGGTCGATGGCGTTTCACCGCACAAAAAGACCGGCCTGTTGCGCCGCACCGTCTGCCTCGACGGACCTGTTTTTAACATCGACGAATTAGCCGGCTGGTGATGGCACCGCTTGGATCAATTGAGACGAAAAGGAAAATTAACGACATGATGGACATCGAAAAAATCAAAACCATTCTTCCGCACCGCTATCCGTTTTTGCTGGTGGACCGGATTCTCGAAATCGATCCGGGCAAGCGCATCCTTGGCATCAAAAACGTGACCTCGAACGAGCCCTTTTTTGAGGGCCATTTTCCGGGCAATCCGGTGATGCCGGGTGTGTTGATTCTTGAAGCACTCGCACAAGTGTCGTGTGTGCTGGTGTTGGATGATTTGAATCTGCCGGGCTGCATCTCGCTCTTCACCGGAGCCGACGGCGTCGCGTTCCGCCGCAAAGTGGTTCCCGGCGACCAACTGAAACTTGAAGGCGTGGTTGAGCGTATTCGCTTCCCGTTCGGAAAAGTGAAAGTAACCGCGACAGTGGACGGCGAACTCGCGGCGGAGGCGGTTATTAAATTTATGATTCTGAAGCCGGAAGCCGCCAAGCCAGCGTAAACAGCAACGGCTTTAAACATCGAATCGCGCGAATTGACGCGAATCGTCGCGAATAATTTTTAGAGGGTTGGATCCCGGCATGTCTAAAAAAGTTCTGATTCTCGGTGGTGGTGTCGTGGGGTTGTGCTCGGCTTATTATGCGGCGCAGCGCGGGCATGCGGTTACGGTTTTGGATCGTGAAGTGTCGGGTGCGTCCGGGTGTTCGATGGGAAATGCCGGGATGATTGTGCCGAGCCATTTCATACCGCTCGCTGCGCCCGGCATGATGGCGTATGGCTTGAAGACGATGTGGAATCCGGAGAGCCCGTTTTATCTCAAGCCGCGTTTGAGTTTTGATCTGCTGTCCTGGGGTTGGAATTTCTGGAAAGCGAGCAGCGCTGAGCGCGTCAAGCGCGCGGCACCCGTGTTGCGCGACATGCATTTTTTAAGCCGCTCGCTGTACGAAGAATTTCACGGCAAAACCGATGGCGCGTTCAACCTCGTTCGCAAAGGGTTGTTGATGTTGTGCAAGACGCAGCACGCGCTCGATGAAGAAGCGCACGTCGCGGAGCAGGCTCGGGCGCTCGGTGTCCCGGCGGATGTGCTCGACGCCAAGCAGACCGCCGCGCTCGATCCGACGATTAAAATGGACGTGCCGGGATCGGTGCATTATCCGAAAGATTGCCACTTGTCTCCGAGCGCGTTGATGCGGACGTTGGAAGATGAAGCGAGGAAACTCGGCGTCGAATTCCGGCGCGAAACGATCGCTCAGAAATGGGTCGTGAACGGTTCGAAAATCGACGCGATTGAAACATCAAACGGAACGTTCGCCGCCGATGAGTTCGTCTTGTGCGGCGGGATTTGGTCGGACGATTTGGCGCGCGGATTGAATCTGCGCATTCCGATGCAGGCAGGCAAAGGCTACAGCGTGACGCTCGACGCGCCGCATCATCTGCCGGAACTGTGTTCGATCCTCGTCGAAGCGCGCGTCGCAGTAACGCCGATGAACGGAAAACTGCGCTTCGGCGGGACGATGGAATTGAGTGGCATCAGTTCGACGATCAACGAAACGCGTGTGCGCGGCATCATCAAATCCGCATTGAAATACTTCCCGGAATTCAGTCCGAACGATTTCAAAAACCTGCCCGCGTGGACCGGCATGCGCCCGTGTTCGCCGGACGGCATGCCGTATCTCGGCCGGACGAAGCGTTACGGAAATTTGATCGTCGCGACCGGCCACGCCATGATGGGCATCAGCCTCGCGCCTGCGACGGGAAAGATGGTGGCGGAGACGCTGAGCGACGAGAAGCCGTCAGTGGAAATAGGTCTGTTGAATCCGGAGCGGTATGCGTGATGAGTGCTGCTGTTAGCCACGGAGTGGCGACAAGTTCAAGTAGCCGTGGTCGTAGTTCGCGCAGCGAACAAGGCCACGGTCACGATCACAGAATACACCCCAGCCGCGTCAGCGGCGGCACCTGATGATCACGCGCAAATCGGTGTCGCCGCTGACGCGGCTCTTTGTTCCGGCACATCGGAACCGTGGCCTTGCGCGGGTACGCGCTACGACCACGGCTACTTGAACTTGTTGCCACTACGTGGCTAATTCTTGTTTCGCAGCGTCATTTAATCAAAATCGGTGACACGTATTTTTCAGTGCGAATCGTCAATGTTTCGCCTTTGATACACTGCCGCGTGAACAGGGGGAATCCGGAGTCGGGGGTCATGGGCAACAGGCCGATTTCTTTCCAACCTTCAGCGATCAAATCTTCTTTCGTTTTGTACTCCTGATTCTTGCCGTTCGGGCGGCTGAAACGGGGGCTGCATGCCATCAAGACAACACCCTCTTTTTGAACTTCAAAGACAAGCGTTGCGCTCAGGGATGGGTCTTTTTTTCCGCCTCTTAATGTGTTGAAACTGTAGACGCGTCCGGCGAGCCATGCCGGGATTTTGCCCCAGGTCGTCCCCTTATCGGTCGTGCCTCTGCCTTCGCCTTCGATAAGGGGAAGAAATGAGATAGGGATTTCGGGATTTTTGTCGACGGTAAATGTGGCCAAATCAGCCCAATTGAATTCTGTGGAGGGTTCACCTTTCGATGTTGGCGATTTAGGCGCTTTCGGTACATTCCCGACTCTATTTTCTTTTCCGAAGACCCGAATCGAAAAGAGATCAAAATGATTTCTGCCCGTTCGAACCAGCTTCAGGAACTGCGCTCGACCATTGATCGCCGCTTCGTATTCGGGCAGCTTCTCTTCCGTTTTCCAAATTTCCGTCCACGGACCGTCGGAACTCGAACCTCGATACAACGTAAGTGGGAAGGCCCGTTCCAATTGCGTGCGTCGGGGGATGATTTCAATAAATCCAAGCTCATATTCCTGCTTCAGGTCAATCACGAGCGACGGGTCGGTTTCAACTGTGGTTGAGCAGGCCATGTCGTCGATGTCGTTTGCAATCTTTTTATGACCTCCACCCTCACCATTGAACAAACCCGGCAAAATACTCGGTATTTCCGGCCAGTAGGAGCTGAGTGTTCCGGACGCATTTTTTGAAATCCAAGCAATTTCGGGGTGTTGTGCTCGGAGCGAACTGGGGAGCTGTACAAGTTTATTTTCGCTGAATATCTTCATGTAAAATCGGCGGTCCACGGAATAGAACACGACTAATATTTTGTGGGTAAAAGGAGCAGGATCCGAGTCGGTCAGATTCTTCACTTCACACGTCGTGGACGGATTTGGAATGAGTTGCTGCAGCTTTTTGGTGACGTCAACGAAACGATGCGAGCCAAACATCGCCAAATGTATTTTGAAGGCAGTTTCTGGGTACGCAACGCCATCCTTCAGCCACGGCCAGACCAGTACACCGGCGAATGGAACTTTGAACGTTTGCGGCACACCGTCGACGAGAATATCGGCTTTCACGTATTTTGGTTTGCCGGGCGCTGGATCAGGCTTGTGTTCGAATCCATACAAAAATGCATAGGGACCGGCCTCAAGGGCTGATTTCCAAAATGCCGTCTCGTCTCGTTCGGTCTCTTCATTGCCATAGACAGCTTTAATGACCTTCAATTTCGGAAGTGTTCGTACCGTTCCTGCGGGTGCCGCCTGAGTCGCCGCCACCTTCGCCACCGCTGGACGCTCAACCGCCGCCACCTTCGGCAGCGTCTTCAACCGGGTCTCAATCTTCAACTTCCCCAACCCGCTCAACGCCGGCAGCGCGTTTGTGTACCACGTGGCGGCGCGTTCTTTCATTCGCACTTTCAAATACGCGTTGCCTTCTTTTTCGCTGAGGTCGAACCAACCGTCGCCCACCGCGACTTGTTCGGCGACTTCGGCGGAGGGGGCCAGTTCGCGTTTGGCGAGGCTTTTCAACGTGTCGTCTTTGCCTTTGGCCAGCAGTGGGAATGCCGTTTGAGCGTCGCCTTTTTGGAGGACGAATTTTCCGGCGATCAGATTCGCTTCGGGATCGTCGGGTTTGGCGGTCAGCGTTTTTTGGGCGGCGAGTGCGGCGGGGCTCGCGACTTTCAAGGCCAGCACGCGCGGAATCTCCACCTTTAAATGGTCCTTCAACGCGGCGTCTTTGATCAGCGGGATCAGGTCTTCGGCGCGCGAGTTGTAGCGGACGGCTTGCTCGAAATTTCCGGAGGCCAGCGCGTCGTCGGCTCCGAGCGCGTAGAGCGCGGCCAGCACCGTGGCGGGACCGGCGGCTTTGGTGGTGGGTTCGAGTTTTCGCAGATCCAGCAGCATCGATGCGAAATCGAATTTGAAGGCGTCGCGCAAGCGCTTTTGAGCGTCGAGCGCAAGCGTCGTATCGCCTGCCGCGATGGCTCGGTCGCGCGCTTCATGCAACAGCGCGTACATCGTTGCGGCTTCGCCTTTGTTTTCGTCGGACTGTTGCACCAACTTTTGAACCAGCGCGATTTGCCCTGGGGCATCGGTCTTAGCGTAGTCGTCTTTGAACAAATCTTTGATGAGCTTTTCAGCGAGCTTGATGTCATCGGCTGACGGAATCGGTCGCGTCCCGGCACTTTGCGGAGCGGGTTCCGGATTTGGGACGGGAAGAGTGGATGCAGCTACGACCGGTTTTGCGGGCGCGGCGGTGGCGAGCAGTTGTTCTTTTAAGCTGCGGTCCTGCGCTTTGAGACTGGCATCGGCCCCTTTGAAGCGGTCGGCGACTTCATAGAATCGAATCGCGATCAACAGATGCTCGGTCGGATTCTTCGATGCGTACTGCTCGGCGCGGTCCAGATATTTCTGGGCCTCGTCGATCTTGGGTGCCTGCTTTTCGACGGCGGCGAGTTTCGTCGAAACGGCGGCTTCGCCTCCTTTGGTGAACGCGTCGATGTCCTCCATCGTCATCTTCTTCTTGCACCAATACAGGAACGAATTCATCTCGACGTTCTTCTCTTCGTTCCCCGCAGCGTTGTAGAGTTCAGCGGCTTTTACGAAAAAACGCGCGGCATCGACAATCGCGCGCGGATTGGCTTGAGAGTCTTTGAGCGCGGCGATGCCCTTATCACGAATATCGTCAGCCTCTTCAGCCCGACAGATCGGAACGAAAAGAAGAGCGATGAAGGCAAGTGGGGCGATGAGTTTTGCAGGAAGCATGCGGAGACTCCCGGATACGAAAAAGATGGAACGGAATTCAAAATGATTAAATCTGTCTAAAGTGTAATGGGTGGAATTGTTTTTGACAATTGGAATACGCGGTGCAAGGCAGGTGTAAAAAGACGCTCGAAAAACCAGCGCTGGGACGTTAAAAGCATACGACGAGACACACACGCTCCGAGCGGGAACGGCGTCCCGCTCCTCGTTCCACTCCTTTTAAGGGAATGACCATGTCCGACTATCCACTTTCTGCGATTGCCATGCCGGCTGAAGATCCCTCGCCGATTTTTGAGTGCATTCGTGGCAATTATGCGACGGAGATGCTGGCGGCTGCGGTGGCGCATTTCAAGGTGTTTGAGCTGCTGAAAGGCGGGCCGATTTCGTTCAATAATCTGCGGCGGAAAATGGGCTTGGCTGAGCGACCAGCGTCGGTGTTGCTGACGGCGGTGAAGGCGATGGGCTTGGTGTCGAAAGATGAAGACGAGCGGCTGCGGTTGACACCGATCGCATTGGCGCATCTGGCGGGCGGGCCGTTTGATGTCGCGGATTACCTCGGGTTGAACGGGCAGAGTGCAGGCGTGCTGGAGATGGTCAAGCGCTTGAAATCAAACAGCGCTGCGAATGCGGACAACGAAACGGGCGCGGCGTTTATCTATCGCGAAGGGATCGAATCCGCGATGGAGAAAGAAGGGCAGGCGCGCGCGTTGACGCTGGCGCTTGCGGGACGCTCACGGAATATCGCGCCGGTGCTGGCGCATAAAGTTCCGATGGACAAAGCGACGATGCTGCTGGACGTCGGCGGCGGAACGGGGATATACAGTATCGCGATGTTGCAGAAGAATCCAACGTTGCGCGCGATTGTCTGGGACCGTCCGGAGGTGTTGAAAGTCGCGGCTGAAATGGGTGCGGCGTATGGCGTTCTATCGCGGTTGGAATTGCGCGAGGGCGACATGTTCACCGACCCCGTACCGACGGGCGCGGATACGATTTTGTTATCGAACATCCTCCACGATTGGGACGTGCCGCAGTGCCGGATACTTGTGGCTCGATTGGCGGAAGCGTTGAGGTCAGGCGGTCGCATGCTGATTCACGACGCGTTGCTCAATGACGAACTCGACGGGCCGTTGCCGGTGGCGCTGTATTCGGCGGCATTGTTCTCACTGACCGAAGGCCGAGCCTACAGCGGGGCGGAGTACGCGGAGTGGCTGACGGAAGCGCACTTGACGGTCGGAGAAACGATCCCGACGTTGATTCATTGCAGCGTGATTGTGGCGATTAAACCCTGAGCGTGACGTTCACGGGCCAAGATCATGAAAGAGACACCTCGAAATCCGGTTGCAGAATTTGCTCATTGTCGCCACAGCTTATGTCCGATAACAAAGTTGCGTGCGTAACGTTGTGGGGACTTTAAAGAATCTGTGAAATTGTCTCATAAATTTGCGTTTCACGGCGTCTAAAGTTAAGCACGAGCTCTATTCAAGCAATTCGGGGGATGTGTGCATGCGCATACGATGGCAGTATTTGAACAGTTTGCTTATCCTTTTGACCGCGCTGGTGTCGGTGACAGTGGCGACGGCAGCGGAACCGGGAACGGGCTACGTAACCGATCCGGCAGTCGAGAAGTTGATCGAAGCAGCACTTGATCCCGAAAAAGCGGTGGCGTTCCCGGCGCAGAAGAAGTTGGCTGAGTTGGGCGGGGCGGCTGAGCGCGCGCTGAATTTCAAACTGATGAACGAAAAGACGTCGCAAGGGCGGCGACCGTATGCGGACCTGATCGCGCGTTGCTGCCCGGGGCGAGTGGGCTATCGCGTGACGTTGGAAATGACACCGGACGGAACGGGCATTTTGTATCTGGAATCGGACCGCACGATGCTGGCGGAGTGCGCACAAAAGAGCGACCGCATTAATGGTAAACCTGAGCGCGTTTTCCCGGAAGAAGAATTGCGGCGTAATCCGTACAGTAAAGTGGACCTCGCTAAACATTTGACCGGGACGATGAAGTACAATCAGGGCGCGAGCGTGGACGCCAACCAGCGCATCTTGGCGAATGGCGAAGTCGCGTTCTCGAACTTCGATGATCTCGCGGCATTTGCGAACAGTTTCGACCGTGCGGGCTATCACATGCTCAACGGCATTTCACTCTATGACAACAACGACATTCGAACGCTCCATTTTAAGAAAAGCGCTGAAAACGACCGGTCGAAATCGACTAGTTTCTTACTGATGTTTCATGACGTTAAATGGGAGTTTGTGCTGGATTTCAAAGGCGCGTTGAAGTCTCAGAACGCGAGCCGCACGGTCAACGGGAAGTATGTGTGGCGCTTCAATTGTGCTCAGATGCTGGGTGGCGAAGCGGAGATTGAAGCGGGCTACGACCCGCGCGCGTTGGTGCGTTCAGCCAATCCGGCTCCGCGACCGTCAGTCGATCCGTTGCCGCCGCTTCCGGTGGTTCCGACGCCAGTAACGGGCCAGGGGCCGGTGGCGATTGTGGCTCAGAAGATGCTCCATGTCGCGCTGGGTAGACGGTTCGATCCGGCGACTGAACCCAATCCGAATGCTCCGGACACGATAGCCGTGTTGGACGGAACGCCCAGCACGCCTCCGGGCGAAGAATCCACGTTTCAATGGATGCAGACAGCCGGTGTGCCGCTGAATCTGGATGCGGACAAACTGAAGAAGCGGATCATCAAGATGCGCTTTTACGAAGTGGGCAAGTATGCGTTTGAATTGACGCGGACGATAAACGGCGTAACGAGCGCGCCTGCTGAAGTGACGATCATGGTCGGCGAAAATGTGAATATGGCGGACAATTCGGACGGCGTGAAACGTCAGTCTGAATTGCCTCCGAAGAGCGCTGGACCTTTAGCGCTTCCGAACCCGCGCCCTTTGGTCGAACCGAAACCGCAGACACCAGTTCCTCCGCCCCCTATTCCTCCGACACCGCCGCCTGTCGCCGTTGAGCAGAAGCCTGAAGTGCCGTTTGTTGCCGTGACGCCAGCAAAGCCGATTGATTTTAAGCCATCGAAGATTCTATTGGACGAGATTCGACTGGAAGAGACAGCGTATTATTCGCGGCATGCGACGAATGTGTCGCACAATTCCGGAAAGGAAGCAGAACCGGTTACGCCGCCAGGAAACGTTCAGCCAACGAAACCGATTCAGGCACCAGATGACGCGAAAATTGCATTGAATGATGCCAAGATCAAGATGGACGAGATTCGCCGGGAAGAAGAGAAATTCAACAGCACCCGACCGGTAAAAGTAAATCCCGTTGAGCCTGTGGTTCCGAAGGTCATCAAGCCAGTTCCTCCTTCGCCGATCAAGCCGGAAGTGGTCAAACCAATTGAGATCGAAAAGCCGCGAGTTATTCCAACTCCCGAAGTGGTCAAACCGTTGGTCAATAAGACGATTGAAAAGCCGGATGTTGGACTTGAGTTGCCGCCTAAGAAAGACGTGAAGGTTGAACCGCCGCCCGTTGTCCCACCGTTGCCGCCCGAGCCGCAGAAACCGGTCGTGACGCCGAAATTGGATCCGGTGAAGCCGCCTGAAGTGGTGAAGCCGATTGAAAAAGTAAAAGTACCTGAAGTCGTCAAGCCGATCGAAAAAATTAAAGTGCCTGAAGTCATCAAGCCGCCGGAAGTGGTGAAACCGACGCCTTCGATAGTGAAGCCGGCTGTTACCAGTGGTGCAGGAAGTTTGACAGGGATGCAGTTGATCAAGGTCGGGCAATACAGCGCCGCCGTCGAAGTGTTGAAAGCCGAGGCTCAAGCAAATCCCAAAGATGCGGCGATTCAAATGGCGCTGGGGATCGCGCTGTTTGAAGCGGCAGAAAAACCGGACGGGTTTGACCGTGCGGGGACTCAAGCGGCGCTCGATGTGTTTACCGACGTTCTTCGCGCCAATGAGCAGAACGCGCAGGCGTTTATGTACGCAGGGCATTGCAGCGGCCATTTGAATCGCGAGGAACGCATGTCGTTCGTTCGTAAAGCGATCAGTTTGGACAAGAAGAAAGTGGCGTGGGAAATCCGCTGGTATTCCGGGAACAAGAGTTTGAAAGAGAAGGATTTCGCTGGCGCGGTCAATTATTTCGCAGATGCGGAAGTGTCAGCCACTGAAGCCGGAATCAAAGACCCGCGATTGCTGCGCGACATGGCGATTGCGTTTCATGGCAACAAACAGGACGACGAAGCCATCAAGCGCGTGAATGCGTTGTGGGAATTGGGGTATTTGCCGGAAGCGAAACTCGTGGACGAGTTGCGCAAGGCGGCACCCGCTGCGGTTAAAGTTCCGGAGAGTGCGTACGCTCCGGGCGGTATGATGGCGGTCGCTGGAAAAACGCCGGACGTCAAGCCAGAAGCCGTGGCTGTGAAACCCGATCCAACTGTGGTCAAACCGACGGAGAAGACAGCGATTGTATCAGTGCCGGAAACAGGCGGTAATGTTACGCCCAAACTGCCGCCCGGAACGCCAGTTGTGAAGCCTGAAGTGCCGCTTACTTCGGCTTCGCAGACAGTTAAAGATCTCGACAAGTACAATCCGAAGGACATTCCATCGACGCCGCGTCCTACACGTACGACGGTTCAAGTAGAAGTGCCGAAGGAGCGTCCGCGTGTTGTAAAAGTCGCATTGAAAGTGCCGGAGACTTTTGAAGCGGCGTTGGATTCCGGCAAGAAAGCGTTGGCTCGCGGACAGCGGTTGATGCAGATGGTTGAAGAGGAATTAAAGCAGAATGATGAGGGTGCAAAGCCGCGTATCGACACGATGAAATTGGAAGCTCAGGAGTGTTGGGACGAGGCTGAAACGATGTTGCGCGGCGCGTGGGAGAAGAAGCCGGACGATGTGGGAGTGAAGGGGCAGTTCGACGAAT
Organism: Planctomycetota bacterium; assembly: GCA_037129555.1. Lineage (GTDB taxonomy): Bacteria > Planctomycetota > SZUA-567 > H5-PLA8 > H5-PLA8 > JANXLS01. Next base: position 33,683 of record JBAXUS010000025.1, on the reverse strand, counting down.
TGGCGAAGCAGGTCGGCGTGGTGGCGCTCGTCAAGAGCCCGCTACTGATTTCGAAGCCGAATGGTCTGGTGGTCTTGAACGCCGAACCGAGTATCGTCTATCCTGAAGGCAAACCGATGTATTACGCGTGGCAGCAGGTTGATGGAAAAGAACTGAATCTGCGGCGCGAAGACTTGGACAAGAAGACGGTGGGCTTAAGAATCAAGATTCCGGGAACGTACAAATTCGAACTGGTGGTGAGCGATGGTTCACGCGGCGGCAACCCGGTGACAGTGATTGTTGAAGTGCGTTAAGGACTCAAAGTAGGATTGGTCATTTTTAATCAAGCGATGATCATTATTGAACACGTGGATCAATATGAGTTTGTTTTAGATTGATAGATTAGCATGAATTGGCTAGAATCTGCTCTACGTGAAACAGGATCGTGAATGAAAGGCGCACAATTAAAGGGCGTCCGGGTGTTGGGCCTTCGTTTTGCTTAAATGCAAGCAACATTGAAGTCTATTTACCCGTTTAAAAGCATTCTCGGTGGGAGTACCGGATGAAATTAATTGAAGCGATCATTCAACCTTCGCGACTTGAGTCGGTGAAGGAAGCCTTAAATGATGTGGAAGTCGTGCGATTGACCGTGTGCGATGTGCAGGGATTTGGACGCCAAAAAGGGCATACCGAAATCTATCGTGGGCACGAATACACGGTAAATCTGCTGCGAAAAGTGAAGCTGGAAATCGCGGTAAACGACGATTTTGTCGAGCCGACGATTCAGGCGATTATTCGCGGTGGACGGTCCGGTGACGCGGGACAGATCGGCGACGGCAAGATTTTCGTGCTGCCGTTGGATGACGTGATCCGCATCCGCACGGGCGAGCGTGGGCCTGAAGCGATTTAATGTAACTCACATTTATTTGACTTGTTTCGCTCCATCACACATCATAGCATAACCTTAGCTGGTGTATGCAGGCTGGTGATCGGCCTGGGTGTTTGAGCGAGAACAAGGAGTTAAAAAATGGTACCCAAAACAGCAAAAGATGTCCTTGAGTTTGCTAAAGCTCAAGGTGTGACAACGGTTGATTTTCGGTTCATGGATTTGATCGGAACGTGGCAGCATTTCTCCACGCCGGTTCGTGAGTTGACTGACGATGTGTTTGAGAACGGACTTGGCTTCGATGCATCGTCGATCCGAGGCTGGGCGCATATCCACGAGTCGGATTATCTTGTTGTACCAGATCCCGACACGGCGTTTATCGATCCGTTCTTCAAAGACAAAACGCTCAACATCATCTGCAACATTCAAGACCCGATCACGCGAGCGGATTACAACAAAGACCCGCGCAACGTTGCGTTGAAGGCCGAGAAGTATTTGAAATCCACCGGCATTGCCGACACGTGTTTCATCGGACCCGAAGCCGAATTCTTCATCTTCGATTCGATCCGAACCTACGGCGCGATCAACGGCGCGGGTTATGAAATTCAGTCGTCTGAAGGACACTGGCAGAGCAACAAAGACCCTGAAAAAACGGGTGGAAATCTCGGCCATACGATCCGTCCGAAGGAAGGTTATTTTCCGGTTCCTCCGACCGACCAACAGCAGGACATTCGCAATGAAATGATGCTCGTGATGGAATCGATCGGCATTCCGATCGAACGTCAGCATCACGAAGTGGCGACGGGTGGACAGGCCGAAATCGATTTCGTCTTCACGACGTTGACGAAGTGCGCTGACCGTTTGATGGCGTACAAATATGTCGTCAAGAATGTGGCGAAGAAGCACGGCAAGGTGGCGACGTTTATGCCCAAGCCGCTCTTCGGCGACAACGGTTCCGGAATGCACACGCACATGTCATTCTGGAAGGGCGGCAAAAATACATTCGCAGGATCAGGCTACGCCGGATTGTCTGACACGGCGTTGTACGCGATGGGCGGCGTTTTAAAACACGCACGCGCCCTGATCGGCATCACGAATCCGACGACGAACAGCTACAAGCGCTTGACGCCGGGATACGAAGCGCCGATCAATCTGGCGTACTCCGCGCGCAACCGTTCCGCGTGTCTGCGCATTCCGATGTTCAGCACGAACCCGAAAGCCAAGCGCTTCGAATTCCGCTGCCCTGACCCGACATGTAATCCGTACCTGGCGTTCGCGGCGATTATGATGGCAGCGATCGATGGCATTCAGAATAAGATCCATCCCGGCCAGCCGCTCGACAAAGACATCTACGACTTGCCGCCGGAAGAATTGGCGAAAGTTCCGAACACGCCAGGTAGTTTGGACGAAGCCTTGCAGGCGTTGGAAGACGATCATGATTTCTTGTTGAAGGGTGAAGTTTTCACGGCTGATTTGATTGAAACGTGGATTGATTACAAGCGCAAGAAGGAAGCCGACCAGGTCCGCCTGCGCCCGCATCCGCATGAGTTTTACTTGTATTTTGATATGTAAGAAGTTGCGGACGGATAACTCGAATAGTGAAACAATGCAGCGGCCTATTGAAAAGGCCGCTGTTTTTCTGAGCGAAATTGGTGTTGTAATTTAAAACAACAACGCCGCCCGATAAAGGGCGGCGCTGCTGACAATCAAGAGATATTCAAACCGCTCGCAAACTACTTCGTCGGAACCGTCGCGATGGTTTCGAGGATGCGGCTGGCGATCTTGTAGGGGTCGCCCTGGGAATTCGGGCGGCGGTCTTCGAGATAACCTTTGTAGCCATTGTTTATGAAGCTGTGCGGAACACGGATCGATGCACCGCGGTCAGCGATCCCATAGCTGAACTTGTCGATGGACTGAGTTTCGTGCAGGCCGGTCAAGCGCAGGTGATTATCCGGGCCGTACACGGCGATGTGTTCGAGCTTGTACTTGTCGAACGCGGCCATGAGGGCTTCGAAATAAGGCTTGCCGCCGACTTCGCGCAAGTGCGTCGTCGAGAAGTTCGAGTGCATGCCGGAACCGTTCCAATCGACATCTTTTCCGAGCGGCTTGCAATGCCAATCGACGTCCACGCAGTACGTTTCGCACAAGCGCATCAAGAGGTAGCGAGCGACCCACATCTGATCGGCAGCGCTCTTGGAGCCCTTGCCGAAGATCTGGAATTCCCACTGGCCCTTGGCGACTTCGGCGTTGATGCCTTCGTGGTTGATACCGGCGTCAAGACAGAGGTCCAAATGCTTTTCGGTGATTTCGCGGGCGAGGTCGCCGACGGAATCAAAACCGACACCCGTGTAGTACAAGCCTTGCGGGTAAGGGTAACCGACTTCAGGGAAGCCGAGCGGTTTGCCGTTCTGGCACAGGAAGTATTCCTGTTCGAAGCCGAACCATGCACCCGGATCGTCGTGAATCGTAGCGCGGGCGTTGCTCGGGTGCGGCGTCTTGCCGTCCGGCATCATGACTTCGCACATCACGATCACGCCGTTAATGCGGGTCGTGTCGGGGTAAACGGAGACGGGCTTGAGCATGCAGTCGGAACTGCGGCCTTCGGCCTGTTTCGTCGAGCTGCCGTCAAAGCCCCACATCGGAAGTTCTTCAAGCTTCGGAAAGCTCGCAAATTCTTTGATCTGGGTCTTGCCGCGGATGTTGGCGACGGGTGTATAACCGTCAAGCCAGAGGTATTCCAACTTATACTTTGCCATGATGATTTGCGTTCCGCTGTCCTTTTTCTGCGCAGACCGCACCGAAATAGCCTGCTAGCTGTTGAAATTTGACCACATTGTCACTGTTTTCTTCGATGCAAAAGATATTAACGCAAAATGAATGCCATCTGAATCGTGTTAATGAATTACGAATTTGACCATATTGAGCACTCGGATGCACGGATTGAAATTCGAAATTGACACGGAGGTTTTCGGGAACGGTTCACTGAGTAACATGAGAAAATCGGAGTTAAACGCGGCGAAAAGTCCGGACTTGCGCTTGATACAATACCCCTCCGATTTAATTGAATTTTCGCTCCTTTTCAGACGACATATCCAAGGGCTGAAAACGCCCGAGAATTGCAAACCGGTTATCGTCTAAAAAGGAGCAGGCATGGACAACAAAATCTGGAAAATCATTTTGGCGACCGTCGTGATCTTAACGGTCGGGGCGGTCGGCGGTGTGGTGTCGACGGCGGTACTGGCATCGCGCGCGTACCAGTCCAAGTTCGAATACAACGACAAACGCGAGCAGACGCTGCAAGTGACAGGCTCCGCACGCCGCCGAATTCACTCGGATCTGGCGGTGTGGCGCATTCGGATTTCGAGCGATGCGAAAGAACTTTCGGAAGCGTACAAGGCGCTCAAAGAGGGCGATGACAAAGTCACGGCGTTCCTGACAAAACATGCGTTCAAGCCCACTGAAATCGCGGCTCAAGCGGTGCAGACGGAGACGATTTTTAAAGTCGAATGGCGCGGCAAAGACAACGCGTCGCGGCACGAAACGCATGATGTGGAGAGCTACAATTTGTCGCGCTATTACACGATCACCTCGCCGCGTGTGGACGCTGTTGCCGGGCCGGCCGCAGCTGTGACGGAGTTGATTGAACAGGGCGTCAAGATCGTTTCGGACGCGCCCAATTTCTACTTCAGCAAAATCGCGGATCTAAAGGTTGAGATGATCGGTGAAGCCAGCCGCGACGCGCGCGCGCGGGCGGACCAATTGGTCACGAACGCGGGTTGCACCATCGCCCAAGTCCGTCATGCTCGAATGGGTGTCCTACAAATCACGCAGCCGAATTCGACCGACGTGAGCGACTCCGGAATTTACGACACGAGCACGATTGAAAAAGACGTGACATCCGTCGTGTCGCTGACTCTGGGAATTCGATAAACGGTTCGGAATCTAAAAGCAAAAAAAAGCGGCAAGGACGTTGAGACCGTCCTTGCCGCTGTACTCACGATGTTATCGAAAACGTTTACTTGCTGAAATTCGAATGCTTCGAATCGCCCAGGCATTCGAGGTACGCCAGCAAGTCGAGGATTTCGTCCTTGGTGAAATTGTTGAGCAAGCCTTCGGGCATCGGCGAGACTTTGGACAAGTCGCGTGATTTGATGTCGGCTTTCTTGACCTTCACCAATTCATTTTCAAGCGGGTTCGGGCGGACGGTGACGACATCGGCTGTTTCGTCGGCGATGCGGCCGATGACCACTTTTCCGTCCGTCGTTTTGATCGCCGAGTTCATGTATTGCTCGGAGACGACTTTGGACGGCTCCGTAAGCGATTCGAGCATGTCCTGGCGTTTGTAGCGCGCGGCGAGCGCCGTCAAATCCGGGCCGACGGCTCCACCGGTGTCACCATATCGGTGGCACGCAATACAATTCGCTTCTTCAAAAATCGCCTTGCCGCGCGCGAAGCTGCGGCCCTTGCCGACGCCATCGAGCACTGGTTGCAAATCGGCGGTCGTCCATTCTTTGACGAGCTTGCGCGGAGCGCCGGTTGTCTTCGCTTTCGGCTTGCGTGGAGGTGCCGGAGTGTACGCGGTGAGGAGGTCATTGCATGCGGCGATTTCATCGGGCGTCATCGAGAACTTCGCTTCTTCGTGCGCGTGGGACATGAAGTTGTTGAAGCTGCTGCCGTTGTTGAATTTGATCCCGGCATCCGTGAACCACTTGACGACATGCTCTTGATGTTCGGTCGAACGGCCATTGTTCCACCAACCGATGTAGGTGCGGCGCAGCTCAGGCGTCCAACCCGTTTTGACATTCCGCAAGTGCATGATGTACGTGACTTGCTCTTCCTGACTCGGTGCAGCTTTCAACAACGCGACCGTTTTCGCGACCGCGTTTGGAGCGTTCAACGCGAGCAGGATTTGACACAATTCGCGGTTTTCGAATTCGGTTTTGGCGGGATAGAGCGGATCGACATCGGCGATAATCTTCTTGGCGAGATCGCCGGTTGGGACGCCTTGGCGCGCGATGGAGACTTCGATCACACGCAGTTTTTCGAGCGTTTGTTCTTCGGTCAAACCGGCAAACGGAATCGCGAGCAACGACGTGAGAACAGCGGCTTGCGTGTCAGCAGCGCCATTGCGGACGAGCGCGATCAGCGCGTTGAACGCGGCGGACGGCTGCTTCTCCGCGAGCGCTTTGTCCTGCCAGGTCGCGACGGGATTGCGTTCAATCGCGAGACGTGCGGCGTAGCGGATATAACGGTCCGGGCTGTTCAGATGCGGCCATGCGAAACCGACTGCGGCCGGGTCTTCTTTGACGTTGAACGACTCGAGCTTGTGGCGCAGTTCGCGGGCTTCGGCACCTTCTTTGTCGTGCAGATCGCCGGTGATGGGTTCGGTGCCTGTGTACGTTACGCGGAACAAGCTGGCTTGTGTGCCGCGACCGCCGATGGTGAAGTACATCGAGCCGTCGTTTGCAATCATCACGTCGGTCAAATTAAGCGGCGTTTTTCCACCACCGGTTTTGATCGATTTGGGCGCAACGAAATTCTCCCATGTGCCGGTGTAACCCGCACCGTTGGGCGTGAGGTGAACAGCGATCAAGCGACCATAAGTCCAATCACAGATGTAGAACGCTTTCTGATATTTGACCGGGAATTTCGCACCGGTGCCGAAGCCGACGCCGGTCGGGCAGCCGATGCCAATGGTCGTCGAAGCAGGCAAGCTGTCGAAATAATATTCAGGCCACTTGGCGCTGCCTTCGCGGTAACCCTGGTCGCCGCCACGGACGTTGTGAAATGCGCGGACCGGGCGGTACCATGGATTGCCCCAGTCCCATTCCATGTCGCTGTCGAAACCGAACAATTCGCCGTCAGCATTGAAGCCGATGTCGTAATTATTGCGTTGGCCGGACGAGAACAATTCGGCGTTCTTGCCGTCCAAATCCATGCGCGCGACAAAGCCGCCCGGTGGTTGGCGACCGGCACCAAATCCGTTGCCGTCTTCAGCGCGCTTGAGCGCCAAGTCGTCGGCGTAGTTGCGGTGAGGGGATGACGGTACGAGTTCGCTGGGGAGGCCGGTGAAATTTCCGCAGACCATATAGAGCATGTTGTCCGGTCCAAGCACGATGCCGTGCGCGCCGTGTTCGCCGCCGCCGCCCTGCCATTCGCGCAGGTATTCGACGTCGTCGAAGCTGTCGTCGCCTTTCGTGTCTTTGCAGCGGAACAAACCGAAGACGCCTGTGCCTTTATCGTTCTTGCCGCGCCCATTCAAATAGAGCACGTTGCCAACGTAGAGCATGCCCATCGTTTCGCTGACGGGAATGCGAAGGACTTCTTCTTTGGCGACTTTGCCATCCCCACCAAGCGTGACGCGCGTAATCGGTTGGCCGCTTTGGCCACCGAGAAGCAGACGGCCCTTGGGGTCCTTCGCCATGCAAATCCACGAACCGTTTTTGACGCGGTCGGCTTTGAGAATGTGTTCGACTTTGAAACCAGGAAGCGTGTCGAGCGCGGCTTCCGGATCGACCGTCGCATCGACGCGCGGACCGCCGCCACCCGCTGCTCCCGTGGCTTTCGAGCCGTCGGTGGGACCATAGATGGCTTTTTTAATGACCAGCTTTTGTCCGGCGGGCGCGGCGACTTCGAAGTGCCCGTTTTCCGGAATTGTTTTTGAGAACGGCTTGTCGCCGATCATGTAGTCGACGCGAAAATTTTTGGGAACGCTGGGAGCGGTGTCGCCGAACGTTTCGTTGCTGGTGGCGATTGAAATTTTATTGTCTTTCACGGCGGCAGCGACTTTGGCGGTCACGTCACTGGCGTCTTCCGCAAAACTCGACGCGACGAGACACGCCAACATGAGCCCACACACTACTGTTGTCCATCGAAACATGAAACCTGCCCCCACAAAAATTAGAGTGACGCGTCGAACCAACACACCGATGGTATCAGGGTAGTTTTTACACCGAAGCGTGGCGATGATGCGAAAAAAATAGGCGGGTATTTTTAGCGCAAAAGTAGGACGGACTTACAAGCCGTCTGAATGTGAATTAAGGATTAATAAATGGACGGGCTATAAGCCCGTCCTACGGCTCACTTCGCTTCTTCTTTCGGCGTCTCTTTGACAGGTTCGCCGGTGCTTGGTTTGGTTACGTCTTTGACGACGTCTTTACTTTTCTCGACAACCGTCGCCGTCGCATTCTTGACGGCTTCAGTGCCTTTTTGAATCGCCTCGCCGGCAGCCTCTTTGGCTTTCGCAGCGTTCTCTTTGCTGACTTCAATCGCTTTGCCCAGTGTCTCGGCACCTGACTTTTGAATTTCGCCGACTTTGGTTTTCGTCTTGTCCATGTCCGAATCGATCTTGTCTTTGTTGACCGTCAACCAACCCAAATAAAACGCTCCGAGCACAAGCGCGCCGATGATCAGGAATAGCACTACGAATTTCTTCACGATGATCTCCTTGTAACAGTCCGTCGAATTCAAAGCCGCTTACTGACGTGCGCGGCTCTTGGGTGTTGATTTACGACACGATCAATTTCGACAACTCTGCCTTGCGCGTTTCCATTTCGTCTTTTGAGACGAGGCTTTCGAGGTTCAGGCGCACGACGGGTTCCGTGTTGCTCATGCGCAGGTTGAACCACCACGAGCCGAGGTCGATGCTGACGCCGTCAACTTTGCTTACACTCTTCGCGGTGGGACCGAATTTGGCTTCGGCGGCGGCGATGGCTTTGGCGGCATCGTGGACTTCGAAATTAATTTCGCCAGTGTGGTGGTAACGTTGCAATGGCTGGACGAGTTCGCTCGCTTTTAATTTACTCTGACTGAGCAGGCTGAGGACGAGGAAGAAAGCGGATTCGCCGGAGTCGCTGTAATAGAAATCGCGGAAGTAATAATGACCGCTGAGTTCTGCCGCCATGACGGCTTTTTTCGCGCGCATGCCGGCTTTGATGTGGCTGTGACCGACGCGGGATTCGAGCGCGACACCACCGGCTGCGGTGATCGCTTCGGGCAGCGCTTTGGTTGCGCGGACATCGTAAAACACGTTCGCGCCTTTGTTCGTCGCGAGCACGGCCTGAGCCATCATCGCTCCCGCAATATCGCCGGGAATCGGAACGCCTTTTTCATCGACGAACGCGACGCGGTCACCGTCTCCATCGAACGCGACGCCGAGATCACATTTGTTTTTCAACACGGCTTTTTGCAAGTCGGCGAGGTTTTCGAGATGCAGTGGATTGGCGTCGTGATTGGGGAAACGACCGTCGGGTTTGAAGTAGAGCGGGACGCATTTGATCTGTGGAACTTTTTTAAGAATCTCGGGGAGGATGTCGCCCATCACGCCGTTGGCGGTGTCGATGGCGATCTTCAACGGGCGCTTGATCGAGGCGAATTGCAGGCAGTGCTTGATGTATCCGGCGCGCATGTTTTTGACTTGAATTTTGCCGCGCTTTTTGGCGAGACCCGGCTGGTCTTTTTTGTAGAGCGCTTCGACGTCGGAGAGGCCGGTGTCGTAGCTCATCGGGAGCGCGCCGCCTCGGGTGAATTTGAAGCCGTTGTACTGCGACGGATTGTGCGAGGCCGTGACCATGATCGCGCCTTGCAGCTTTTTGCCGAGCAGGCCTGCGGCGTAGTAAGTCATCGGGGTGGGGTTCATTCCGAGGTCGATGCAGTCGGCTCCGGCGGAGGTGATTCCGGCCATCAACGCGGCGGATATTTCAGGCGAATGAATGCGCGCATCCCGGGCCACGGCGAGCGTCTTTGCTTTGAAATAAGCCACCGCCGCTTTGCCGATTCGGTACGCATCGCCCGTTGTCAACTGATCCGGCACCACGCCGCGAATGTCGTACGATTTGAAAACTCCGCCCATGTAACCGCTCCTCCTTGAATGATGATCTCGTGTCTCGCTGATTCAAGGTAGATGCGGATGGGTTGCCGTCAAGGAGAATATTGGGAATTGGGCGTTACTTCCCGACGCCAATTCCGAACTGTTTGTTGGGATCGGTTTGGGTGGCGTTGACGAGGCCGGTGCGGTTGCAATTGGCGCAATCGAGCATTGCTTTTTTACCTGCTCCACCGCAGCTGTTGCATCGGATGACCTGGTCGCCCATGAAGAGGAAGCCGGGCCATTTACTGCGTTTGCATTGCAGACACGCGCCGAAGGTTTCGACACCGGAGCCATTGCAAACGGGGCACCATTTGCGGCCTGCGGGCGGCTCTTTTTTACCACCTTTGGAGGGCATGATGTGGCTCAGGAGAACCTTGCCGGTTTTGTTGCAGAGATCGCAATACATCCCGACGACTTTTCCAGTCCCGCCGCAGCGTTGATCCATTTCCAAATGGTCGCCCATGTTTTTATAACCGGGCTTCCCGCTCTTGTTGCAATTCAAACAGGGCAACATGATCCAGACGCCGGTGCCGTGACAGTTCGGACAGTTCACCGGCTTCTCGTCGCTGGAGGTGACTTCGTTGACGCCGGCCATTGCTGCGAGGCGGTCTTTCGATTGCTCCTTGCCGGTGAACTCGTATTTTTTCGATTCGCCAGCCGGGCGTTCGCGCTGATCTTTCGCGTCTTTGATGTCGGTCTTGAGCACCCAATCGCCGTTGGATTTGACGTAGCCGAGTGCGCGGTGCGCGGGGGAGTTGTTGGGGTCCAATTCGATCACGCGTTTGTAGGCGCGAGTGGCTTCGTCCCGTGCGCCTTTTTCGTTGGCGGAATCACCCAACGCGAGCCATTCTTCTTTGTTGTCCTTGTCTTTGCTTTTGGCCAACTCATCCATTTTGTCACGCAGTTGGGCGGCGGCGGATTTCTTTTTGTCGATGTTCTGAATCTCTTCGCGCTTGAGCGTCATTTTGCCGCTGATGACTTTAAGGACGATCGTGGTTTCCGTTTCGGAAACAACTTCGCCTTCGATCACTCGACCGTCAGACATGGTCACAATTTCGGCGCGCGCCACCATGCTGAACGCGGCGGTGAAGACCAATAAATTACATAGGAAACGAATCATAATAAATATCCTTAACGTGTTTCATAACGACGTTCACAAAATCAGTGTAGATGTTTTTTCAATTCTGCACAAGTCCCCACCTTCCAAGAAACTGTATATTTTAAGCGGGATTATTTGGACTCAGCACCGTAAGCGCGCCAGGCTTCACCTCAAACGTGCAGGGCGTTTGTCCTAGCGTTTCACCGTCGGCGCAGATGTAGAGTGGGCCGTCGGGCGTTTCGACGTGGATCGTTTTTGATTTCAGCATCGAGACGGAATCGTGGCGCGTGTGTGATCCGTTGAGAACTCGCGTCAAGAAACCGAAGACGGCCCATCGAGAGAGTTCGTTGACGGCGCAGATATCGAAGAGTCCGTCGTCCATCGCGGCTCCGGGCGTGATCTGCATGGCACCGCCATAACTCGGCGAATTGCCAGTGGCGGCCAGCAACATGCGGCCTTCGTGGACGCCGAAATCGCCGCTGAGTTTGATCCGGGGAAATTGAAATCCGGGCAACACCCGCATCACGCCGTAGACATAGGCCAGCGTCCCTTTAATAGGGAGCTTGTTATTCTCAACAAAGCGACTGACTTCGGAATCGAAGCCGAGGGTTGCGACGGTCAAAAAGCGTTTGCCGTGGACGGAGCCGAGATCAATCGGACGGCGCGTCCCATTAAGAAGCGCATCCACGAGGCGCTCGGGCGTTTCGCGTTTGGAGAGTCCCAGGGCGTGGGCGAAATCGTTACAGCGGCCTCCGGGCAGTACGCCTAGCGCGGTGGTGCTACCGTCGAGCGCGGTGGCAATCTCCTGCAATGTGCCGTCGCCACCACATCCGACGACGGTTGCCATGCCTGCCGATGCCGCATCCGCCGCCCAGTGCAACGCGTCGCCGCGAGCAGTGGTCACGCGTAATTCGGCGGAGCGTCCGCGCGCCTTCAACAAGTCGACCGCGCGTGTAGCCAAATAAGGAGCGGCTTGGGCTCCCGACGTGGGGTTGGCGATGACGAGAAAATCGGTCATGACAGAATCAACTCAGTCTTCCAAAAATTGAGTGAGGAGTCTCACCCCGTGCGGCGTCCTATGAAAGCGATACGGAACAATTAACCTATCGTGAACGCAATTCGATGCGCTGTCAATTCGACAAACGCCGATATAATGTGAGCTATGAGTAACGAAACACGCTGGATCATTCTACTGGCCGTCCTCGGACTGCTGACGTCCTACGTCATGTGGGGCCAACCGCGCGCGCCGGAACGCCCGAACACGCCGACCGTTCCGGCGCAAACGACGGTGCCGTCCCCATCGACACAACCTGCTGCGACGGCAGACGACCCGACGTTGCACGGCTTGACGAAGCTGAAATTCACGCCGGATTTTGTGGATTTCGGAACCGTTCCGGTGAATGAAACGCGCGACGCCGATGTTCGTTTGGACAACCCGACGGACACCGCGATTTCGATTGTTAATTTACAAGGCTCGTGCGGATGCTTGAAAGTGACCGCCAGCGCGACGGACATCCCGCCGCATGGATTTATCACCATTCATTGCAATTTCTCGGCGATTCCGGGACGCAAGACTGATTTCGTTCGGGGCATGTTTCGAACCACTGAAGCGACGAATCCCGGGGTGATGTTTGAAGTCCGCGCGAAAGTCCGACAGGATTTTTTCGTCGAGCCATCGTCGTCGGTCCTGTTCGAAAACGAGATGAAAAAGAATGAGACGGCCACCAGGGATGTCGAGATTCACAGCGCTGACGGGTTGCCGTTCACGATCAAGATGATCACAGGCGCTCAAAAAGAATGCGTCTATTCGTGGGACCCTGTGCCGGGAAAAAACGGCACCGCTTACACAATTCACGTCAAAGTGACAGGCGCAATTGGCGGCACGATTGTGGAAAACGCGACGATATTGACGGACCGCGAACGCAATGCGATGGTACCGCTGCATGTGTCGGCGTTGATTAAATTTGATGTCACGTTTGCGCCGATGCCACTGAATGCAGACATGGATGCCGACCGAATGGTCAGCGCGTTTTCAACAGTGGTCACGCGGACGACGCCGGGACGATTGGAGATTGTCAGTGTCGCGCACGGTGCTCGCAACCCGTTGCCTATGGACTATGTGGTGGATCGCATTGACGAGGAAACCTGCCGGCTGTCGATCAAATTTAAAAATGCGTATCCCAAAGTGGTGCCGCATGGGCACATGATCATCAAGACCAATGTTGAAGAGCGCGACATCAACATTCCGTACCGTATAAACAACAAAGGAAATTTTCTACCGGCCCCTGTTCCGATCCAAGCAAAACCATGAGCAAGAAACGCAACGCTACATCTTTTCGATCTGAAGCGGGACGGGCCGCGTTGCTGCTCGGCGCGTCTGCCGTGCTGGGGCTGGCCGTCAACACGTTTTCAGCGCGGGGCATGCCGATTTTTGTGGACGAGCCTGCACCTGTCGCCCCCGGCGCTCCGAGCGCACCGGGTGTCGTTGTCAACACCAGTGTGCAGCCCAGGACGATCACACTCGCGGATGTGAAACGGATCCAAGCGAATCCAAAAGCGGACGTGCGCATCGTGGATGTGCGCGGTCTAGCCGCGTATGATGTAGGTCATATTCCCGAGGCGATTCACGTGCCGGAAGAGACGTTGTTGAAGAACCGTGCGGCGGTGGAAAGCGCGTTGCGCGGTGCGACGCTGATCGTCGTTCATTGCGACAACGATGACTGTCCGAAAGCAGAACACGCGGCGGAGAAGTTGGTGAAATTCGGCTTGCAGAATGTCCGAGTGTTGGTTGGCGGCTGGGACGGTTACAAGGCCGCTGGTTATCCCGTCGAGGAGAGTCGCCGCTGATGGCTGCGAAGAAAAAACAGAGTGTGTTTGTGTATGCCCCAGTCGCCGCGCGGTTGCTGCTCGGCGGGGTGCTGTGTTACGCCGGTTTTAACAAGCTGACAGACGTCCCGAAATTCGCGACGGACATCCATAATTTCAGGATACTTCCGGTGGTGTTGGAGCGGATCGTTGCGGTGGTGTTGCCGTGGAACGAATTGGTCGTTGGCGCGTTGCTGATCTTGGGAATTTGGACGCGCGCGGCGGCGTTGGCGTCGCTGCTATTTTTTACGGTTTTTGCGGTCGCAGTGTCGTCCGCCATTGCGCGGAATTTGAATATCGAATGCGGTTGCCTGGGGCATGCGGACGCGTCGAAAGTCGGCGCGGTTACGCTGGTAAAAGATGCCGTGTTGTTCGCGTTGGGACTCTATATTTATCTACAATCGGCTGGACGTGTTTCGAAGAATTGAGCGACGTCACGTTGAAGATAGTATGCAATGGTGCATAGAATTCGGTACAGATTGATCGATTACTGGCATGAATTTTCTTCTTATTTGCACAACGAGAGTATATGATGTGCGTCGTGTTAAGGTGGCATGGGGCCGTTCATTGACAGGGGCGTGTCGTGAGTGATACGAGTTTTCTAGATCAACATGGCAGCGCGAAATTGGGCGTCTTGCTGGTGTGCCGCAGCACGAACACGCTGAGCGCGCTAGCGTCGATTTTGAATAAAGCGGGCTCCAAGGTTCTCACCGCTCAAAGCGTTCCTGACGCGTGGGAGATTGTGCGCAGCGGGACCATCGGTTGCGTCGTGTTGGATGTGACGCATTTGACCCACGAATCGCTCGGATTTTTCCGCGCCTGCCGCACGTCACGGAACACGTTTTCGATTCCATTTTTATTTCTGACGACCGACGATTGCATGCCTCCAAAATTCGAAGGCGTGTGGCCAGAAACGGCGCGCGATTCGTGGCTAGCTCTGCCGTGTCCGGCACCGCAATTTTTGTCCGCCGTCAAGAGTGTCTTTGCTGCTAATGTGCAGGCACCGCAAAAAGTATTTCATTTCGAGACGCCGGACGAGTATCCGGCTCCACCGCCGACAAAAACGCTTCCGGTCGCGCAGCAGCGTGGACCTCAATCCGGTGTTTTTTCGGCGTCGAAAACGAACTCCGGAATGCTTGCAGTTGCGGTTGCGGGCGCGGTGTTGGAGGAGACGCTCTTTTCAGGCAAACTGGGCATGCTGCATTTCTCACAAATCATGGGCTTGATCGAACCGTTGCGCCTCACCGGAAAGCTGAAGATTTTCGACGGTGTGCGTGAGGGCGATGTGTACTTCGTGGATGGCAAAGTCCACCACGCGGAGCTGAACGAAATCGTCGGCTCGGAAGCGTTGTTTTTGCTGTTCCATTTGAGCAAAGGATCGTTTCAATTTGAAGTCGGTGAAGCGACCTCGTTCCGCACGGTCGAGGGTAACACGATGCACTTGCTGCTGGAAGGCATGCGCAAAATGGACGAAGCGAAGGCCAGTATTTCCGCAATGAAAGAACGTCACAATACAGGCGCATACACACCTGTCATGGTGGTCAAATAACGCCGGACGTTACTCCGCTTTTTTCTCACTTTCGATAGTCACGATGATACGAAATCCGCCGCGTGCGCTGCGGTATCCGGGGGCCATGCTGTCTCGGCAGCCTGAGCGGACTTCGAGCGGAAGGCTGTAGAACGAACCGCCGCGCAGAACCCGGACGGGCGGGTCTTCGGAACTTTTCGCGGGGCCTTCCGGGTCTTGAATGGGCGTGGTGGCGACGGCATTATTTTCCTCGTACCAATCGCGGCACCATTCCCAAACGTTTCCGTGCATGTCATACACTCCAAACGCGTTGGGTTTGAACGAGCCGACGGGGAGCGTTTTTTCGCGGAGTTCGGGTTTGTCTGAACCGACGGTTTTGGGATCGGCGCTGACATTGGCGTCGGCGGGTGGCAGCGTGTCACCGGAGTGATAAGCGGTGGTCGTCCCGGCGCGGCATGCGTATTCCCATTGGGCTTCGGTTGGAAGCTGCACGGGTTTGCCGGCAAGCTCGCTGAGCTTCTCGCAGAACTTCGACGCATCTTCCCAAGTCACGCGATCAACAGGGAGGGTGAGGCCTTTTACTTTGCTGGG
This sequence comes from Planctomycetota bacterium, assembly GCA_037129555.1. GTDB lineage: Bacteria > Planctomycetota > SZUA-567 > H5-PLA8 > H5-PLA8 > JANXLS01. The sequence goes on along the minus strand of JBAXUS010000025.1, from coordinate 17,866 downwards.
CGTCTCGGCCATGATCGCGTCGTACTGCTGCTGCGTGACTTCGGTTTTGCCCATGTAAAAGGGCTTTGAGATTGTGACGGAGTGGCGCGTTTCATTTTTTTTGTGGCCGGGTTCGGTGTCGGGTGTGCCCATCTCAAACTTTCCTGCCGGGATGAGGACGAGGTCGAGTTTCGCGCCTTTGCCGAGATCGAGCGAGAGGTCTTTCGGAAGGTCTTCGGCTCGGAGTTGGGACAGGTAAACGGGTGCGAAAACGGCGACGAGCATGGCAGCGATGAGCGGAAGGGAAGGGCGGGGAAGCATGGTGATGGTTTCCAAAATCAACGGGACGACGGGTGGCGAACGTTCGCGAGATTAATCGCGCGGTTGCTGAAATGGAAGGGCAGTTTTGGGCGGTGGCGACATGGGGTGGATTTGAGGTGCGTTGATTTATTCGCGACTACCCCTCACCCCGCGAGTCGGAACAACTGTCTCGTCGGCCCTCTCCCTCAAGGGGAGAGGGGAACAGCGGCGGCTCCCTGCGCTCGCATGGGATTTGGCGTTCTACTTGAACCGTCCTCATGCAACGGATAAACTGCCGCGTCCAAATTTGAAACAGTGAAATGGCGGAAACATGAAACATCTTTGCATTCTTGGCAGCACCGGTTCGATCGGCGTGAGCACGCTGAAAGTTGTGGCGCAATTCCCGGACAAATTCCGCGTGCGTAGCATGACGGCGGGGAACAACGTCGCATTGTTCGCGGAGCAGGTGTTGGCTGTGCGGCCCGACCGCGTGGCCATCGCCAACACTGACTCGATTGCAGAGTTCAAGCGACTCGCAGCGGGGTGGAGTGGCGACGTGCTCGGCGGCGTCGATGGATTGGTTGAATTGGCCGAGGAACGCGAATCGGATTATGTCGTCTCGGCGATTGTCGGCGCGGCGGGATTGCTGCCGACGTTGGCGGCGTTGAAGAAGGGCAAGCAAGTTGGCATCGCGAACAAAGAGCCGCTGGTGATGGCCGGGCCGCTGATGCTCGCCGCCGCGAAGGCGCATGGTTCGACGATTCTGCCGATTGACAGTGAGCATTGCGCGGTCTTTCAATCGGCTCAATGCGGCAAGGAAAAAGAGATTCGTAAAGTCGTGCTGACGGCGTCGGGTGGGCCGTTCCGGACCGCGACGAAAGAACAGATGCGGGTCGCGACGAAAGAGAACGCGCTGAAGCATCCGACGTGGACCATGGGTGCGAAGATCACGATTGATTCGGCGACGCTGATGAACAAAGCGCTGGAGATCATCGAAGCTCACTTCCTTTTCAACGTCCCTTATGAAGCGATTGAAGTGTGGGTGCATCCGCAGTCGATTGTGCATGCGATGGTGGAATTTTCGGACAGTTCGATGGTGGCGCAATTGGGATTGCCGGACATGCGGCTGCCCATTCAATATGCGCTGACCTATCCAGAGCGGCTCGATGGTGCTCTGCCTCCGTTGACGGTGGACGCGATGCGGTCGCTGACGTTTGAGGAGCCTGATCGCGAGCGGTTCCCGAGTTTGAATTTTGCGTATGATGCAGGGCGACGCGGCGGGACGGCTCCGGCGGTGTTGAACGCGGCGAATGAACAGGCGGTGAGTTTGTTCTTGAATGATAAGATTAAGTTTTGCGGGATTTTTGACTGCGTTGGCGAAGCGTTGGCGGCGCACAAAGAATGTTCAGTGGATTCGCTGGAGACGGTGTTGGAAGCGGATCGTTGGGCCCGGGAATTTGTTCGGAGCAAGGTCTAAAGAGCCGCGCACGCAAGTAAGCGGCAAGACGTTTTTTGTGAAAGACAATCGGTTGCCGCTTACTAACGTGCGCGGCTCTTGCATTTCAAACTGAAGGAAGCAGTCCATGGAATTACTGGCAGGTTGGGCGGGGTTGATCCTGGGATTTTCGGGACTCATTTTCATTCATGAATTGGGCCATTTTCTGCTGGCGAAATGGAACGGCGTGAAGGTCTACGTCTTCTCAATTGGGATGGGGCCGTACATCGTCTCGTTTACGTACAATGGCACCGTGTACGCGCTGTCGCTGATTCCGATGGGCGGGTACGTGAAGATGATGGGGCAGGACGATCTGAATGCGGATTTGTCCGGGACAAAGAACCCGGCGGATTTCCGGAACAAACGTCCGGGGCAGAAAGCTGCGATTCTCGTGGCGGGCGCGGCGTTCAATATCATTCTGACGTTGGTGTTGTACGCCGGTCTGTATTGGAGCGGGATGCCGGTCCAGCCGCCGTTGATCAGTCATGTGCCGCCGGATCGCCCGCTGGCTCGGGCCGTTTTGGACAGCGATAAAACCACGCCTGCGAAATTGAAAAAAGGCGACCGCATTGAGTACGTGAATGATATTCCGGTGAAGAGCCTGTTCGATTTGGTGTTGCAGGTGACGGCGTGTCCGGTGGGCGAACCGATTGTGTTGGGTGTTCTCCGCAAAGGGGGCGGGGGCCGGTTGGAATACGTTCGCGTAGACATGGAGAGCGATAAAAAGCACGGGGTTCCGAACATTGGATTAAGCCTCGGGTCCGCGTACGCAGAAGACGAGCTGTTGCCGTTGGGATTCACGACTGAGCCGTATATTTTTCTGAAAGACGCACCGTCCGCCGTGAAGGAAATCAAAGACGGGCCGGCTGGGAAGAGCGGGCTGTTTAAGAAAGGTGACCGGATCATCGCGGTCGAGAACCGCACGAATCCCGCGAATCCGATTGTGATGAAATTGGAGGACGAGTATTCGCTTCCCGACATCGCGGCGATGTCGCGCAATCAGAACAAAGCGGCACCGGCTGGCGAGGCTCGTGTCTTCATCATCGAGCGCAACAACGAGAAAATCGAAGTGCCGCTCACGTCTGAATACGATCCGAAGATGGACACGTTCCGGTTCGGGATAGCGCAATCGATGTACTATCGCGTGACGCAGGTTGAAGAGACATCCGAGGCGTACAAAGCGGGCTTGCGCAAGGGTGATTTTGTGCTGGGATTCCGTCCGGACGATCCGATGGTTCATCCATGGCAATCCGGGCAGTTGGAGTGGATCAAGACCGTTGATGACGTGAAGAGTCTGAATGCGAAATTGACTGTTCCCGCCGAATCAACGGCCAGCTCGAACAAGCTGATTTTCCGACAGCCTTATATGCTTGAAGAGACTTTTCAGAAGTCCAACGTGATTGACGCGCTGGGAGCGGGTTGGGACGACACGAAACGCTATTCGATGTGCATGTTCGCGACGATCCGAAATTTATTCACGGGCAGTGTCAGCGCCAAGAATCTTTCCGGACCGGTGGGCATTGGAAAGAACATTTTCAAAGTCGCGAGCAAGCAATCGTTCAAACAATATTTGTGGTTCCTCGCGTTCATTTCGTTGAATTTGGGCGTGATGCAACTGCTGCCGATTCCGCTGTTGGATGGCTTCCATTTGGTCATCGTATTCGTTGAGAAATTGAAAGGCTCGGCGGTCAACGCGAAGATTCAAGAAGCGTTTCTGTACGTCGGGCTGGCGATGATCGGATCGCTGCTGGTCTATGTGATGTGGAACGATATTTCGAGTTTCTTCCACGGGTAAATGGCGGCTGATTCGTAGTGCCGAATAGCATTCAATGGATGGCCCATTCCGGTGGGCATATCTTTATACACAACTCCAGATCGCTATCCAATAATTCTAGAAGGTGCCTGCAGGTTGGGCACCCGCGAAACGCGAATCGATTAACAGGATTTTAGATGCGACTATTCTTCGTCAACATGCACCGCCATTGGGGTGGGCAATCGACTGCGCTGATGTTCCTCGCTGAAGAGTTAGCGAAGCGCGGGCATGACATTGTTGTGGCGGGCGTCAAAGATTCCGAATTGATGATGCGCGCGGCGAAAGTCGGATTGAAGACGTTTGATGGGTTGGAACTGCGTCGCGGGTTTCGGCCGATGTCGTTTTGGCGGGATCAGCGCAGCTTGCTGAATTACTGGAAAGCGTTCAAGCCGGAATTGATTTTAACGAATGGCGCACAGGACACGTGGAGTTGCGGACTTGCGCGGTGGTCGGGTTATCCCAGCGCGAAATTGGTGCGGTGGCGGCACAACAGTTTTGCGATTTCCACGCATGTGTTCAACCGTTGGTTGTATCGCTCGTTGATCGATCACGTCGTCGTCAGTTCCGCAGCGATCACACCGATTCTGACTCACGAAGGGCTCGTTCCCCAAGAGCGCGTGACGGTATTCCCGCCGACATCGAAACTCGATCCCTTCATCGCTGCATCAAAATTGCCGCGCGGCGACGCGTTGCGTTCGGAGCTGAACGTAGCACCGGGCGGGACGTTGACGGTGAGCGTCGGGCGGCTCGCGGCGGAGAAGGGACACGACACGCTAATCCGCGCGTGGCGTCGCGTCGTCGACGAATTGCCGGACGCGAAGCTGGCGATTGCCGGGCTGGGCGAACAACCGCCATTGAAGAAAATCATCGATGAATTAGCGCTGAATTCGAACGTGTATTTGCTGGGATTTCGCGACGATGTGCCGATGTTGTACACGGCGTCGGACCTGGCGGTGCTGGCTCCGGTCGCGGGCGAATCGTTCGGCATCGCGCTGCTGGAAGCGTATGCCACCGGGCGTGCGTGTGTGGCGACGGATGTCGGCGGCGTTGGCGATTTGGTGCAGGATGGAACGACGGGATTTCTCGTCAAGCCGCGCGACGAAGCGGGCATTGCCGCAGCGGTTGTTCGGTGTTTGAAAGACGCGGAATTGCGCGAACGTTTTGCGCGCGCGGGACACGAACGCGTGCTGACGAATTTTACTCCGGAGAAGTTGGGGGATGTGGCGGAGACGTTGTTTGCGAAGTTACGTGAGAGTATTAAATGAGCGCGGATCGCAGGAAGTCTGGATTCATTGCTCAAGCCCCAGTCGCAAAAAGACGATTTCAATTTGAATAGTCCGTGTGGTCTGTGTCGGTATCAATCGAAAGGAATGCTCCAATGCCCATCGTAAAACAGTTGTCGATCTTTCTTGAAAACAAACCGGGTGTTCTCGGCACGTTCTGCGAAGAACTGTCAGCGAACGAGATCAATATTTTTGGGTTGAGTGTTTCGGATACGGTGGATCACGCGGTAGTGCGGGTGTTGTGCGACGATTCGAAAAAAGCGATCACGGTGTTGGGCGATGCCGGGATGCTGGTCGTCGAAACGGACGTGCTCGTGTTGGACCTTCCGGACAAGCCCGGGATTCTTGGCGCGGTCGCGAAGAAGCTCGCGAAGGCGAAGATCAATATTGAATACGCGTACGGCACGACGGATGCAAAGGGCGGCAAATTGGTGCTGCGTGTCAGCGACGCCAAGAAGGCGCTCAAGACGTTGAAGCTGAAGTAAATTCGCAACGCTCCGGGTGCCGCAATGAAACTTCTTTTGCTCGTGGTCGGCAAAATGCGCAGCTCGGCGCTCACGGATGTGTGCGCCGATTATGTGAAACGCATGCAGCGCTTTGGTCCGATGGAAATCAAAGAAGTCAAAGCGTCCACGCGCAGCGATGTTCGCGAGGGATCAGAAGAAGAGTGCGAGCGGCTGGAGAAGGCGCTTGAGCCATCCGATAAATTGATCGTTCTCGACGAACGCGGCGCGCAGATCACGTCGGTGCAATTGGCCGGATGGCTGTCGCGGTACGAGCGAGAGAACGCCAAGCGGCTGGTGTTTGCGCTGGGCGGGGCGTATGGATTGACGGATGCGTTTCGTGCGCGCGGGGTATTGCTGGGATTGTCGAAACTGACGCTTCCGCATGAATTGTGCCGGGCGTTGATGGCCGAACAACTCTATCGCGCGCGGACCATTCAAAACGGTCTGCCGTATCATCACGTGTAGAGAGTCCGCGATGTGCGACGGGTTCGTCATATAAGGGGCGGTAAGCGTTTTGCGAAAAACATTTTGAAAATAGCGGCGTATCGGTTACACATACGTGTGAATCTCAACACAATCTAATCCGTGGATCGAAAAACAGGCAGTACGATAAGCGGTGTATACAAGAGGCGGAATGGCTCTCTGTCAACGCGTAGGCTGCGCGGTGACGAAATGAAATTGGTGTCGAATGGTGAGCAGTTTTTTGTCGGGGAACTCTTCGGAGAAAATCATGGGCGGCATCGCACGAAAGAATTCATGGCTCATTGCCTTCGTGGCAATTCTATGCGCTTTGGCAGTCAGTTTGGCATCACTTCCGGCGGGGATGAATTCCACGTTCCGGTCCGTGGTTCACGCGGATCCCAAGGGTATCAAATATTTGGGCAGCGGCTCCTGCGGCGGTAATGGCTGTCACGGTGAAGACGTGAAAAAGCCGAAGCCGACGGCTGAACCGGGCCACGATGAATTGACGATTTGGCAGCAGAACGACGGCCATGCGCGTGCGTTCGAAGACAAAATCAAGAAGCGGAAGGGCCTGTTGAACAAGGACTCCGATAAAATCGCTGCCGCGATGAAACTCGGCGGCAAAGCGTCGGAAAGTGGTCGCTGCTTGTCATGCCATGGATTGACCGGTTTCTCGAACGGTGAAGTCAAGGCCCGCATTCCGTTGGATTTTGCAAAGGACGTTGCGGCTGAAGATATTGCCAAAGAACGCTTCAAAGTGAGCGACGGAGTGAGTTGCGACGCTTGCCACGGTCCCTCGGAAAAGTTCAATACTCCCCATCGCGAAAAGGGCTGGACGGCCAAGATGCGCGCGGGTGGCAGTGCCAAGTTGTTTGACGAATTGGGTCTGTACAACACGAAAGATCTTCACATGCGCGCGAACTTGTGCGTGTCGTGCCATTTGCGCATTGATCCCGACATGATCGCTGCCGGCCATCCGGAACCGACGTTCGAACTCGATTCGATGAGCCACGGCAAGTGGATGCACTGGCGCCCGAATGGCGACTACTTCGGTGCCAAGGCGTGGGCAATGGGCCAGTTCGCCTGTGCTCGCGAAGCGGCGTTGCAGTTGGCTGACCGCCTCAAGGGCAAGGCCGATGCGAAGCTCGTGACCGCTGCGTACAATCAGATGATTTCGCACGTGTTGACGTCGAGCCATGCGGCCAAGTTTGTCTCGGCTGATTTGGCGACGAAGTTGATGGCTAGTCTGACGGCGATCAATGGTGGTTGGGCCGATGCAGCGAAGACGGAAGCTGAATTGCACAACCTCGCAAAGACGGCTGACGCGCTGTGCGAAGAACTGAACAAGCAGATCGGTGCTGGATTCAAGGGTAAGGAATTCACGGACGAAATGCTGAAGGGCATTGCTGCGGAAGCTGAAGTAGCTGGCAAACTGGGCTTCCAGGCTGGCTTGCAGTTCTCCTACGCGATGACAGCGTTGTCCGAAACCGAAATGCTCGGCGGTGCTGCACCGGATGCAGATCCGGACGCGATGAAGAAAGTCGCGGCTGAAAAGGGTGGCGCGAAGTTCAAAGCCGTTGGCGGCGTTCAGGACACGGTCAGCGATCCGGCGGAATTCAAAGCCGACGACTTCACGGGTGCTGCGAAGAAGCTCGCGGCGTTGTTCCCGGGTGGTGCGGCGATTCCGTTGCCGGCTGGCGGGCCGACCAAGTAAGTAAACGGTTGTTGAAAATTTGAACTGACTTCATAAAAAGGGTGTCCCGCTTCAAGTGAAAAGCGGGACGCCCTTGTTTTCTTTATGGGCATTGTGTTTATTCAATTGAAATCCGGGTCGCTCTTGATTAGTGCGGCTCGTTGATATGGAAAGGCCTTGAGCTGACTTGAGCGACGCGACGACGAAACGAAATGTTCCACTCTGCATTCCTGACATGGACGATCAGGAGTTGAAGGCCATTGCCGATGTGTTGAAATCCGGCTGGTTGGCGCATGGCCCAATGAACCATGAATTCGAGCACCTCTTCGCTGAATTTCTGGGCGTGCCGCATGCGGTCAGTTTGAATTCGTGCGCGTCGGCACTGTTTCTTTCGGTACACGCCAGCGGCATTACTGGCGAAGTGATTCTGCCGAGTTTCACGTTCGTTGCGAGCGCCAACGCCGTTGTCACCGGTGGGGCGAAATGCGTGTTCGCGGACATCAATTACGACGACTGCTGCATCAACATCGACCACGTTGAATCGCTGATTACGCCGCGCACAGAAGCGATCATGCCGGTGCATTATGCGGGGCAGGCGGCGGATATGGAACGCTTGAGTGCGCTCGCGTCGAAGCATGGTTTGAAGATCATCGAAGATTCCGCCGAAGCGATTGGCGCGACGCAGAACGGCAAGCAGACGGGCAGTTGGGGCATGGCCGCTTGGTCGTTCTATCCGACGAAGAATCTCGCGACCGGTGAAGGCGGGATGTTGACGACGAGCGACGGCGCGCTGGCCGACAAAGCGCGCGCGATTGCCGGGCACGGCGTGGCATCGTCCACGTGGGCGCGCGAGAAAAAAGAAAAGCCGTGGCTGCGCGCCGCGACGTACGCGGGTTTCAATTTTCGCATGAGCAACATCCTCGCTGCGCTGGGTGTCGTGCAAATGAAGAAGCTCAACCGCATGAACGACGCGCGCCGCGTTCACGCCGCGATGTACAACGATTTGCTCGATAAAAATCTGTTTGATCTGCCCGTCGAAATGCCCGGGCGCAAGCACGTGTATCAGATGTACACGATCAAACTCAAAGGTATCGACCGGACGAAATTCCTCGCGGACCTACGGCCTCAGGGCATCGGCGCGACGGTCCACTTCGATCCGCCGGTGCACACGCAACCGTTCTACGCGGACTTATGCGGCTCAGCGAATCTCGATCTGCCGATCACGAATTCCGTAGCCGCGACAATTGCCACGCTGCCGATGTATCCGACGATGACGGCGGAGGACGTTGCGTTTGTGGCGCATGCGGCGAATGAGGCGGGGAAGAAGAATCGGGTGTAATTGTGTACCACTTACAGTGGCACACAATCTCAATCGAGACACATGAAGAAGCGACATGTACGAATTGATTCTCCCTGGCCCCAAAAGCTGCTCGCGTGGTTCGACAAATCTGCGCGGCCGATGCCGTGGCGGGAGACGCGTGATCCGTATCGGATTTGGCTGAGCGAAGTCATGTTGCAGCAGACGCAGGTTGCAACCGTGATTCCTTATTACGAGCGATTTCTCGAGATGTTTCCGACGGTGCAATCGCTTGCGTCGGCGCATCAGGATGAGGTGCTGAAATTATGGGCGGGGCTGGGATATTACAGCCGCGCGCGGAATCTGCATCGCGGAGCACAGACGATTGTCGAACGCTTCAATGGTTCGATGCCGCAGACACCGGAGTTGATTCGCGAAATTCCCGGGATTGGTGATTACACGGCGGGCGCGATTTTGAGCATCGCGTTTGATCAGCCCGAGGCGCTGGTGGATGGAAACGTCGCGCGTGTTTTTTCGCGATTGAAGATGCTCGACGATGATTGGCGTTCGGGCGCCGGGAAGAAAGCGGTGTGGGCGATTGCGCGCGAGGCGGTTGCTGAAGCGCACGCACTCGGCATCAATCCCGGCGATTACAATCAGGCGTTGATGGAGTTGGGATCGACGGTGTGTACGCCTCGTTCGCCGTCGTGTTCGCGCTGCCCGCTGGCGGAATCGTGTGACGCGCGAAAGAACGAAGTTCAAGATGCGTATCCGAAATTGAAAGCGAAAGCCGCGTCGCCCGAGTGGACATTGCGCGCGTGGCTCGTGCGAAATAATGGAAAGATTCTGTTCGCTCAACGCGGCGGCGACGCGCTGTTCGGCGGGATGTGGGAGTTGCCAACGGAACTTGTTGACGACAAAAAGAAGTCCGCTCCTAAATCATTTGCGCGATTGACGCATGTGCTTTCTCATCGTGTTTTGAATGTCGAAGCGATTGAAATCGAGTTGCCCGACTGGCGTAAACGCTTCCCAAAAAACGCGGACCTCGCGTGTTGGAGTGGCAGTTACGTGGCATTCAAATGGTTGAGTTTGGACGACGCGCGGCGCGGTGCGATTGCGTTGTCGGTTGTCCCGGCGAAAATTCTTGCGCTCTGCGCTGAAAAACATCCGCTCTTCGATTAGCATACGTGGCACTATTCTGGGAGACAAACACATGGCAAATATATCGGGAGTGGGCGCTCTATTTATTCACGCCAACGAACCGTCGGCGCTGGCGGAGTGGTATCAGAGCAAGCTGGGATTCGGATTTTCACACAGCCCGTCAGACAACAGCCATTACGGCGAGTTGCGCGACCCGGCATCGGGACTGACGGTGTATCTCGCGATCGTCCCGGCGAAAACGGAACTGCCCTATGGCAACCGTGGCATGATGGTCAATTACAAAGTCAACGAATTCGACGTGTTCGTCGCCAAGCTGCAGAAGAGCGGCGTGACGATTGAAAAGCGCCGGGGCGATGGGGCGAGCAAATTCGCCTACATCAGCGATCCGGAAGGCAATCCGATTGAACTGTGGTCGGGCGTCTAAAAACTGTTTCGGTTTTTGAGTTTCGTGTTTCGGGTTGGATGCGCCGATGATCGGAACTCGAATCTCGAAACGAAACTCGAAATGAAACTATGCTCGCAAAACGATTGATTCCGTGTCTTGATGTAAAAAATGGCCGCGTGGTGAAGGGCGTGAATTTTGTCGGGCTGCGCGATGCGGGTGATCCCGTTGAAGTCGCGGCGCGGTATGACGCTCAAGGCGCGGATGAGTTGTGCTTTCTCGACATTACCGCGAGCCACGAAGGTCGGCCGACGATTCTCGATGTGGTCCATCGCACCGCCGAGCAATGTTTCTGTCCGCTGACGGTGGGCGGGGGTGTGCGCAGTATTGAAAACATTCGAGAATTGTTGCGCGCGGGTGCGGACAAAGTGGCGATTAATTCGGCCGCGTTGAAAGATCCGGATTTGTTGTCGCGCGGAGCTGAAGCGTTCGGTGCTCAGTGCATCGTCCTGGCGATTGACGCGAAGCGTGCGATGGGTCCGGACGGAAAACTGGCGTGGCACGTGTTCATCCACGGCGGGCGGATCGATACCGGGCGCGATGCGTTGGAGTGGGCTGAAGAAGGTGTGGCGCGCGGAGCGGGTGAGATTCTGGTGACGAGCATGGACGCTGACGGCACGCAGGCCGGATACGATTTGGATTTGACGAGCGCGTTGTCCGAGCGCGTCGCGGTGCCGGTGATTGCGTCGGGCGGTGCGGGGAATCTGGATCATTTGCATCAGGCGCTGACGACCGGTCGAGCGGATGCGGCGCTGGCCGCGAGCATTTTTCATTACGGCACGCACACGCTGGCGGAAGCGAAGTCGTACTTGAAAGAACGCGGCGTCGCGGTGCGGGAACTTTAGTCATGTAGAACGGGCTTAGAGTCCGTTTGTTTTTGGCGCGTGAAAATGACGGGATTTAAGCCCGTCCTACTTTGGATCAGAGCATGAGCGACGAGATTGAAACCGAAGAAGTCGAAGTCACGCATGAGCCGCGCGAGATCGACAAGTACTTCGTTTTTGCGTTCAAAAACAACGCCAGCGATTTACACATCAAACCGAATGAGCCGCCGTTGTTCCGCATCAAAGGCAGCGTCGTTCGAGCGAAGATGACGCCGTTCACGCTCGAGCAGGTCAACGCGCTGCTGGCTCCGTTGATGGGGCCGAAGGAGTTGAAGGAACTGGACGAGCGCGGCGGGGCGGACTTCGCGATTGATGTCAAAGACGCCGGGCGATTTCGCGCGAATGTGTACAAGCAGCGCGGGATGTTGTCGATGTCTGCGCGGTGCGTGAAGACGGTGGTCCCGACGATTGATCAATTGAATCTGCCGCCGAGTCTCAAGCTCATTCCGTCGTACGAAAGCGGGCTGGTGCTGGTGGCAGGTGTGACGGGCGCGGGCAAATCTACGACGCTCGCAGCGATCGTTCAGATCATCAACATGACGCAGCCGGTTCACATCGTCACGATTGAAAACCCGATTGAATATCTGTACGAAACAAAGAACGCCAAGGCGTTCGTGGACCAGCGAGAAGTCGGAATCGATCTGCCTGATTTTTATAATGGATTGCGGCAGGTGTTGCGCCAGGATCCGGACGTGATTCTCGTCGGCGAAATGCGCGACGCGGAGACGTTTGAAGCGGCGTTAATGGCGGCTGAAACGGGGCACTTGGTGTTCGGAACGATTCACGCCGGGTCGGCGGCGCAGAGCATCGGGCGCATCCTCGATTACTTCCCGCAAAATAAGCATCATCAGATTCGGCAGATGCTGCATTTCAATCTGCGCGCGGTCGTGGTTCAGAAATTAGTGAAGGGCACGATGCCGGAGATTCCGCGTGTTCCCGCTGTCGAAATCATGCTGTGTAATCCGGTGATTCGAAAAGCGATTCACGAAAATGAAGACCGCAAGATTGCGGACGCGATTCGTGCGGGGCGTCAGGAAGGGATGCAGGATTTCAATCAATCGTTCTGCGAACTGGTGCGGCGCGGATTGGTTTCGGAGGCGGTGGCGTTGGAAAATTCGCCGAACCCGGAACAGTTGTCAATGAATTTGAAGGGCATTACGTTGGGATCGGACCGCGGGAATATCACGGGCTAAAAGCCCGTGCCACGAACGTGTGTTGCATCGGTAGTTACTTTTTAGCGACTCTACTTTGTGAACACAAGCTATGACTCCGAATCGATCCAATCGCACGGTCACGGTGTCGCCCACGGTTACGGGGGGCGAGGCGCGTGCGCCGCAGTTATCGCCCGGGCTGATCCAAGCGTTCATGCGCGCGCGAGGTGTTCACGAAGAGATTCTTGTTCACACTCAAAACTACCGCGAATTTTTGCGCGACAAAGGCGTCACGGAATTGGGGCGGGGCGGCGAAGGCGTCGTGTACTTTTTGCGCGGGCATGTGGTCAAGTTGGCTGGCGTGGATTTCACGCCCGCGCTGCTGCGTGAGATCGTTCACATGCTGCATCTGAATCCGATCTCCGGGCAAGCGAGCGGCGCGGCGATGGGCGAGCGGATGCGGATCGATACGCCGGGGTTGTTGTGGGTGTACACGTTGTCGAATGGCGGGCTGTCGGTCGGGATGAAACCGTTTGACGCGTCAGAACAAGGACCGCGCGGATCGACATTGTTTGATCGATTATTTTGCGGGCCGATGATGGAGCGCGATCATGCGTTGCGTGCGATTCTGTCGATTGCGAAGACGCTTGTGTTCACGCAGAAGAAGGGGATCGTTCATCACGATTTGAAGCCGGCGAACATTTACATTCCCGGCGATCCGCAGCAAGACGCGGTGGTGTTCGATCTCGGCCAGGCGTTGTGGAAGCAGAATGCGTGGGGCGCGAATTGGCTGACGAATCCGCACAATCTTCACTACTGGTACAACGGGACGTATCAATACATGCACCGCATCCGGCGCGCGGCGCATATGTGCGCGCTGTGTATCGCGTCGGGCCAGCCTCCGGCGCCGGAATTGCGCGCGGCGTTTTCGAAATTCGTGCCGAGTTTGTATGACGATGTGTTTGCATACGGATACATCGTCCGCGATTTCACGCGCAGCCGGTTCACACGATTGCGCGAGATCGACAAGCGATTGCTGACTGATTATTACCGCGCGTTGATGGGGCTCGTGCGCGCGAAGTCGGAGACGAAAACGCTGCCGAAAAAGCAGACGGTCATTGGGCGCGTGAAGACGTTATTTGGGAAGAACACTCCGCAACCGATGGCCGCGCCGGAAAAATCGCGCGAAAAATTTGAGACGATGGAGCAGGCGTATGCGAAGCTGGAGCCGATTGTGTTGAAGTTGATGGACATCAAGTAGCGACGCTCGCCCCCCATTCATCAAGGAATCGCATGGCTCAATTTCTTTTCATGCCGTTTGGCAGTTCGGGCGACACAAATCCGTTTGTGGGGATTGGGCGGGAGTTGAAGGCTCGCGGGCACTCGGTGACGGTGATGGTCAACGGTTATTTTCGCGCAACGGTTGAGCGCGCGGGGTTGGGATTTATTGAGGCTGGGACGGCGGAGCAGTATCTGGCGATGCTGAATAATCCGAACATTTGGCATCCGCGAAAAGGGTTCAAAGCGGTTGTTGGAAACGCGCATATGCCGGAGGCCGTCCGGGCGCAATTCAAAGTCATCGCTGCGTATTTTAAAGCGGATCCGAACATCACCATCGTCGCTGGATCGCTGGCGATGGGCGCTCGGATTGCTCAGGAAAAGTTGGGCGTCAAGATGGTGAATTTACATTTGCAGCCGATGATGTTTTTCAGCGTCGCAAAACCACCGGTTGCGCCGGGTGGGCGGATTCCGGAATGGATGCCGCGCAGTGTGGTCCGGTTCATTTATTGGACCGTGGACCGGTTTATGTTTGGTCCTGTGATCAGCGAAATTGTCGAGCCGTTTCGCGGCGAATTGGGCTTGAAGAAGACTTCGAATTATTTGAGCGACTGGCTGCATTCGTCCTCGCTTGCGCTGGGGCTTTTTCCGTCGTGGTTTGCTCACGCGCCGGATTGGCCTGAGCAGTTGCGACTGACGGGTTTTCCGTTGTTTGATGACGGTGCGGACCAGCCGTTGTCGGCGGACGTTGAAGCGTATTTGTCCCAGGGCGAGCCGCCGGTTGTGTACACGTTTGGTTCCGGGATGCGGCAGGGGCATGCATTGTTTGCGGCGGCGGCGGAGGCGTGTGAGCGGCTCGGTCGACGTGGGATTTTGTTGACGCCGTTCCGTGAGCAGATGCCTGCGACGCTGCCGAAAAACGCGACGCATTTCAGTTACATTCCATTGGCCCGGTTACTGCCTCGCGCTGCGGCGATTGTGCATCACGGCGGGATTGGGACGATGTCGCAGGCGTTGCGCGCGGGCGTTCCGCAGGTGATCACACCGTTGTCGCACGATCAGCCGGACAATGCGGATCGCGTCGAGCGGTTGGGGGTTGGGCGGATGGTGCCATCGAAGAACATCACGGGGAAAGCGTTGGCAGATGCGTTGGGGACGTTGTTGGATCATCCGAGCGTGATTGATGCGTGCAAAGGTGTGGCGAAGAAGTTTGAGGCGGAGAATGGGGTTGCGATGACGTGCGATGTGTTGGAGGAGTATGCTCGGACGGGGCGGGCGCCGGAGAAGAAAAAGGAATGACCACAGAGGACACAGAGGTCACAGAGGAACGGCAGAGGACGGCGGAAGAGAGGTAAAAAGTATGTGAGTAACGGAATGACATTAAGTCAGTAGCAGAACGAGTTCGAAATCGTACATCATTCGGTGTCGCTGCTGACGCGGCTTGTCATTTATACGTACTCGAATCCGTGGCCTTGCCCGGGTACGGGCTGCGACCACGGCTACTTGAACTTGTCGCCGCTCCGCGGCTGAATTTAGATCGGCACGGGGACTTCGTCGACGATTTCCATGAGGATGGCGTCGCTGTCTTTGCGGCTGGCTCCGGCGTCGCGGCCTTTTTCGATGACGCGATGCGAGAGGACGGCGGAGGCGAGGCGTTTGATGTCGTCGGGGACGCAGTATTTTCGTTCTTCCAATAACGCGAGCGCTTGGGCGGCGCGGCAGAGCATCAGGCAGCCGCGCGGGGAGACGCCGAGCGTCAGGTTTTTGTGGCTGCGTGTGCGGGCGGCGATTTCGAGGACGTAATCGACAAGCGCGTCGTCGATCATGACGTGTTTAACAAGGTCTTGAATCTGCGCGATTTCGTGGGCGGTGACGACCGGCGAAAGCGCGTCGATGGGGTGCGCGAGGCGCTGCGATTTGATCATCTGGCGTTCGCTGTCGCGGTCGGGATAGCCGAGCGAGACGCGCAATAAAAAGCGGTCGAGCTGCGCTTCGGGAAGTGTGTACGTTCCGGAATACTCAATCGGGTTTTGCGTCGCGAGAACCATGAACGGATCGGGGAGCGGGTGCGTGAAACCGTCCACGCTGATTTGAAAATCGTTCATGGCTTCGAGCAGCGCGGATTGGGTGCGCGGGGTAGTGCGGTTAATTTCGTCGGCGAGAATAATGTTGGCGAACAACGGGCCGGGATGGAATTGGAATTCGTTTTTCTTCTGATCAAAAATTGAAACGCCGACGACATCGGACGGCAGCAGATCGGGCGTGAATTGGATGCGCTTGAAGGAGCAGTCGATGGATTTGGCGAGCGCCCGGGCGAGCATGGTTTTGCCGACTCCGGGAACGTCTTCGATGAGCACGTGTCCGCGCGCGAGCAGGCCGACGAGGATGGTTTTAATCGCCTCGCGTTTGCCCATGATCGTCGATTCAATGTTCGTGATCAGCGCGTTGATCTTCTGCGCGGCAAAGTTCGACGGACTGCGCTTGGCCGTTTCCAGCACGGCACTCGAGCCTGGGGCGCGGGACAATTGAACGGGAGCGGACACGGTTCGAAGGACTCCTTACAGATGTGTTACATATTTTGAGCGCATTCACGTAGAGCCGAATTTTATTCGGCTCACTGATCGTTGATGCACGCCGAAGCCGAATAGAATTCGGCTCTACTTCTTTTCACTTTTCAAAATCGACAGCACGTCTGAATGCAGCGCGGCATTGGTGGCGAAAGCGTCTTTGCCCCAGATCGTCGGTTCGCCTGCCCAGGTAGCGAAGTGGCCGCCGGCTTCGGTCATGATCGGGAGCATCGGGGCGCAATCCCACGGGTTCATGGCGGCGTCGAGCATGATGTCGGCTCGACCGGTTGCGACGAGTGCGTAGCCGTAGCAGTCGCCCCACGTCCGTTGCAACTTCGTGGTTTTGGCGAGGCGGTCGTAGGCGTCCGAGCGCGTTTGGCAGGCGGTGATGTTGGTCGTGAGAAGTACGGCGTCGGAGAGTTTTGCGGTTTTGGAGACGGCGGCTTTGCGACCGTTCCAGAGGCATCCGAGGCCTGTGGCGGCGCAGATCATTTCATCAAACGCGGGCATGTAGATCGCGCCGACGGCGGGTTTGCCATCGACTTCGACGCCGATTAATACGCCGTAAAACGGAACGCCGCAGATGAATGTTTTGGTGCCGTCGATAGGATCGACGATCCAGCGGTAGCGGTTGTCGCCGGCTTTGGTGCCGCCTTCTTCGCCGATGACTTCATGGTCGGGAAAGTAGCGCCCGATTTGTGCGCGGATGACTTCTTCGGCTTCTTTGTCGGCGCGCGTGACGGGCGTTTGATCGGCTTTTATTTCGACAGCGACGCCGGAATTGAAGTAGGCGAGAGTGCGGCGTCCGCCCAGGTACGCGGCTTCAACCGCGACGTCCAACAGGTCTTTTAAAGAAGGAGAATTCAAGATTAAATCTCTCGGTTATCAACACACTTTTCGCACGACGAACATGGGACGTATGCGCCGAATGGGACGGATGAATCAGACATTCACGTAACGCATGGCTCTTCAGTTTTACGTCACTTATTTTGAAAAAAATAGTTCACGGCTTGTTTGTACGGACGCCACGAAATGCTGCTTCCCAAATTCGGAGGTAATCGCGGCGGCGGGTGAGGCATTGGCGTTTGGGGTCCGAGACGGGGAAGACTCCGCCCGCGCGCAAAGCGTTCATCAAGACGAGACGACCGTCGGCCAGTTCGGGACGGACTTTCGCGGCGGCTTCGCGTTCGGCGTCGCTGATCGCGAGGAGCATCAATGGCGCCACAGCTCCGCCGGGCAAATCGAGAGTGCGCGGCATCATCGGCTCGGGTGCAAATGCGAGCACATGTTTTACCATAAGATCGTTTTCGTCGATGCGGATTCCGTCGGCTGCGGAGAGGAATTCGCCGGGAGCGGGTATGCGGCCGGTTTGCCGAATGATGTTCGCGACGTCAGTCATAATTCGGACTGCGGCACTTGATTTGTCGCGCCAGTGCATGACCAATTCGACGCGCGTGGGCTGGGACTTTCCGGCTGCACAAACTGTCGACAATCCGTGTGTGGCGTAAATCCAACTCAAGCGCCCGGGCCTGGGCGGGAATTGCATCACGCACCA
>JBAXUS010000249.1:0-8423 GCA_037129555.1 Planctomycetota bacterium | reverse complement strand
CGACGATGACAATCACCACCAGCGGCGGTCCAGCTACGCCGCCAGCAGTGCTGATCAGCGACGCGGGCAATAATGTGCTCAACGGACCGATGTCCATTACCAGCGGAAACGGATCAAGTTCGTATATGGTTAATTCTGGGACCTTGACGATCAATGGCAATATCAGTGCGGCTGCAACGCAACGCCAATTGTATTTACGCGGTGCCGGTAATGGAATCATCAATGGCATCATTGCCAACGGTACGACGTTGAACTTGCAGATATTTAAAGACGCAGGCAACGGGACCATCGGAACGGGAACGTGGACACTGAATGGTGCTAACACGTTTACGGGCGGTATCAACGTAACGGCGGGAACGCTGGAGTTTGGAGCGGATGCAAATTTGGGTGCTACACCTTCAACGGGTGCGTTGGCTGGCAATGGTACTTCCGCTACCAATGTGGTACCCGCGACCGGCACCGGAAGTGGCTACTCACAGCCTGCGCCGACAGTCACTTTTAGTGCGCCTCCTACGGGCGGAACACAAGCTGTTGCCACGACCACGTTGGGTATCACGGCGGCGAATTATGTAATCAACGCCAACGGCAGCACGTATACCACTCAGCCGACTATTACCTTTGCCGGCGGTGGCGGAGCGGGCGCTGCTGCAACCGTTGCAGCCGGTGGAATATTAACCGTTACCACTGCGGGAACGGGCTACACCAGTGTTCCGACACTTACATTTAGTGCGGGAGCCGGACTTGTTGGCCCGGGCTACAGCGTGACCAGTACGGATGCCACCAAGTTCTGTGTGGGTAGCATCGCCTTCTCAAACGCGGGTGCTGGATATCTCACTGTTCCGACAGTGACGTTCTCAACCGGAAACGCGACTTTGAGTCTACTTGTTCAAGGCGTGGCGAATCTCGGAGCCGGCACGACGCTGCAGACCAAAGCGGCTGTCACGACGGCTCGTTTGATTGCGCTCGCCGGCGCGGCGACTGTAAACACGAATGGATTCAATTCGTCGTTTACGGGGAATATTGGCAGCACGGGGAGTTTGACAAAAATCGGTTCTGGCACACTTGCGCTGGGCAGCGCAAACACGTTCACAGGAGGCTCGACAGTCAATGCCGGTGTCCTGGCGCTGACGGGCGATTTGAGCTTGGGTGCGGTGCCTGCGACGCCAACACTTAATTTGACGATTAACGGCGCGACAGTGCAGAACAATGGGGCTGTGACTGCGAACCTCAATCGTATCTTTGCAATCGGTACTGGCGGTGCGACGTTCAATGTGAATTCGGCAAGTAATTTCACCATACAGAGCGTGATTCAGGATGTGGCACCTGGCGCTGGGACTGTCAATGTCACAGCTACGGGCGCTGGACTTTATGTGCCAGCTGCTCAAAACACGTATACGGGTGGGACGCATTTGGCGGCTGGAAGCAAGTCGGTCATCAATTCGACTTCGACCGGTTCGGCGACGACAAATGACCTCGTCAGTGGGCCGTATGGGACGGGGACGTTGTTCATGGATGGAGGCCAGCAACGTCCGACATCGGGTGGTCCTTCGTCCATTGGCAACGCAGTGCAAATCACGGCTGATTCGACATTTATTGTCGGTGTAGCTCCGACGCTAACCTTCACGGGACCCGTGACGCTCGTCGGTGGGACGCGCACACTCGTGACGAACTCGGTTGGCAACATCGTCTTCGCCGGAGCCATCGGTGACGCTGGTAATAATTACGGTTTGACGCTGGGAGCGGGCAGCACAAATACGATCGTTTTGGCGGGAGTCAATACATACACAGGAACGACAACGATCACAGCGGGGACGCTGCAATTGGGCGACGGCACGACGGGACGCGACGGCACTATCGCCACAAGCCCGAGCATCGTCAACAACAGCGCACTGGTTTACAACCGCTTTGGAAGCACAACCTATCCGGGAGTCATCAGCGGAACGGGTACGGTCACGATGACCGGCGTCGGAACTCAGACACTTTCCGGGATCAATACCTATAGTGGCTTGACAACGATTAGCGGTGGTGTCTTGAGCATCGCGGCCAGCAGTGGTATTGGAAACGCGTCGGCGACGAACACGATTGCGTTGAGCGGCGGTGCGACATTGCAAAGCACTGGCGCGGCGGTTGATCTTGGTACGACGCGAAGCATTGTGCTTGGAACAGGCGGCGGCACGATCGATGTCACGGGCACGAACGCGCTGACCGTGTCAGGCGTGATCAGTGGCGCGACGGCGTTGACGAAGTCCAGCGCGGGAACGTTGCTGTTGAGTGGTTCCAACACGACGAGCGGTGCGATTGCGGTGACGGGTGGAACGCTCAGCATCGGAGCGAGCACCAACCTTGGCAACGCGGCGGCGACGAATTCGTTGACGTTGAGCAATGGTGGAGCGTTGCAAAATACGGGCGCGAGCGTGGATCTTGGAGCGCTTCGAATGGTTACGTTGGGAACGGGCGGCGGCACGATTAACGTCACGGGATCGAACGTTTTGACCGTCTCGGGTATCGTGAGCGGTGCTACAAATTTGACCAAGACGAGCAGTGGTGTCTTGACGTTGACAAACACCAACACGAACACAGGATCGGTTGTCATCAATGGTGGCATCGTCAGCATTTCGGCGAGCGCAAATCTAGGTGACGCATCCGCAACGAACACGCTGGCATTGAATAATGGTGGCACGTTGCAGAGCACCGGCGCGGCGGTTGATCTCGGAGCGAACCGGACGGTTGCATTGGGAACGGGTGGCGGTGGAATTGATATCAATGCGAATAATGTGCTCACACTCACTGCCGCTGTCTCTGGTACAGGTGCTGCAACGGATAAATTGATCAAGACGGGAACGGGCGAACTCGACTTGCTCAATGCAAGCAATACGTATGTCGGCGATACGAATGTTAATGGTGGTACGTTGGGCGGGACAGGCGTTGTGACTGCCAGTCGTGTGTTTGCGAACACGAGCGGCACGATTCGTCCGGGCACTGCCGCCACGCCGGGAACGTTCACGGTCTTCCACGCGGACTTCAGTGGTGGTGGAACGTTGAAGAACCGCGTGACCACGGGCCAAGTTAACGACAAGCTCGTTGTCACGGCTCCGACTACGTTGGTCATGGGCGGAACGTCGAAGCTGGTGGTGGATATGACGGGCTTCCTGGTTACGGATCAGCAAATCAATTACGTGCTGGCCGACACGCCGTCGTGGAGCCCCAACTTGGCGTTCTCCAATTCGTCGGTCATCAACAATTCAAGCACGTTGACCCCGGCGAATGGTGCACTTGCGTTCCCGAATTTGAACTACAAGATCGTCACTGCGGGAGTGTCTCAGCAAGTGCTGTTCGCTGTAGGCAATGCGACGGTCACGCCGGTCAAGATCACTGAATTTGCGGCGCGACCTGAAGGTGCTGGCGTGACATTGGGTTGGACGTGTGTTTCCGAATATCAGAACGCCGGATTCAATCTGTATCGCCAGAACATGGGCGATCCGGAATGGACACGTATCAATCCTGCGCTGATCGCGGGTCGCATTACGAATGCTGACGAAAAGAAATACTCGTTCTGTGATTGGGCCGAGGCGGGTGAATACCGATACAAGCTCGAAAGCATCGCCATCGACGGGACGCGCGAAACGTATGAGCACATCGTTGACGCGGTTCGTGTGGACACGGTCGTCGCGTCCGTCTATGAAAATGAAATCAACGCGAGCGGAATTGAAGCGGCAACAGCGACTCTCACTATGGTTGCGTCCGTTGAAAACACAACACGTGTGGCCGCCTCTTTCAATGTTGTGCCGATGACTCAGCCGAACTCGATGAACGAACCCACGCGACGCGAGATGGCTGCGAAGGTTCGTAACGCGCCAGTCGCTCTGGTCAATCATGCTGCAACCAGCCCGTTGATTGCGGCGCGCTGGTTCTCGTCGGGCGTCAGCAGTGGCGCGTCGAACTTCAGTGGTGTCAAAGTTGTGTACAAGAACGCGGGAGTGCTCTCGATTCCGACGACGATGGTGCCGCCTGGATTTAATGTCGGTCACGTCGCCATTCAACGTGAAGGCCGCAGTCTGACGGCGCTGGCGCGGACGCCTTCGAGCTTGATCGTTTACGCTCAAGGTTACCAGGATGATTACACGGACAAAGACGCGCTGTTCCTGCGCACAATTTCCGGTGCAACACCTGCGGGCAATGTGTCCATGGTCAGCGGATTGTTTGGAAACGGTCAAGTCGCGAACACCGAAACACAGACGTCCGCGATGGCTGAATTCCATGACGTGTATTTCGATTACGACTATCGCCCGTACTCGTTCGCGCCGTGGTTCTCGGGGCAGTATTTGACGAATGGTACGACGCAGACGTTTGCGTTGAACACACCGTATGCGAGCAGCGGGGCTGCGTCGTTGACGGTCAATGTGTGGAGCTTGACGAGCACGATAAACGTGCCAACAGATCACGCATTGCAAGTCGTCATCAACGGCCATGCAGTCGGTCAGACGCAGTGGAATGGTGGCGGGAAGATGGTGGCGCTGAGCTTCCAGGTTCCGTCGAATGTCTTGAACGCGGGCGCGAATCAGGTTCAATTGATCACGCCTGAATTGAATGGTGTCAACAGTCAAATTTGCTTCCTGCATTCGTTGACAATGAGCTACGCGCGCACGACCGATGGAACGCAGCCGGTGACGGTGACGAACAGCGGGTCGGCGTCGGCGCTCTATGAAGTGAGCAACGTGCCGAGCGCGGCGGTGTGGGTGGTTGATACGCGATTCCCGGATCGCGCGGCGTTGGTTCCGTATGAAGCTCAGGCGCAGAATGATGGTACGTACACGATCCGCTTCAATGCGGCGGGTGGCGGGACGGGCAAGTTCCTGGTCGTTCCGGCGGGTAGCGAAAACGTGCCGGTCTCGGTCGCGAAATGTGTGGTCAAGCCAGTGAAGGCTTCGACGTATTTGGCGGTCGGTCCGGCGCAGTTCAGCGCCGGTGTGCAGCCGTTGTTGTTGAAGCGTTCGAAGGAAGGTCTGCGTACCGCGTTCGTTGATCAGGAACAGATCTTCAATTTCTATAATTATGGCCGCTACGGACCGGACGGCATTCAGAAGGCCGTGAGATCCGTGCGTCCGCAGTACCTGCTGTTGGTCGGTCGAACGACGTATGATTATCGAAACTACACGGGCGCGAACGTGGATCCGCTGTGCCCGGCGTTCCTCGTCTCCACATCGTTCTGGGCGCAGACAACGAGCGACTCGATGTTTGGCGATCTCGGTCGCGGCTATCCAGAAGTTGCGGTTGGACGTTTGCCTGTAAACAACGGAGCGGAATTGGGTGGCGCGGTTCGGCATATTCTGTCGAACACGGGCGCGCCTCCATCGGGCATGCGCGGACATGCGATTTCGGATATTGCTGACGCGTCCGCGGGTGATTTCTCTGCGCAAGCGTTGGGGATTACGCAGTCGCTGCCGGATGTGACATGGCAGACGAATTTCCTGGGAGTTACGTATCAAACATCTCCGGAAGTCACGGCTGCGTTGAAGAGTGCGGCGAGCGGCGGCGCTGATTTGCTGGTGTACGTCGGACACGGAAACGCAGCGCGATTGGGAGCGTTCAATCCACGCATTCTCGATGTGGATTCGGTGCAGACGTGGACTGGACATGCAGTCTTTGTGCAGACGACGTGTACGGCAAATTGGATGGCGAAGAATGTGAGTGGCTACAAGAGCATTGCAATCCAAGCGTTGACGCAACCGCAAGGCGGCATCAGCGCGAGCATCGGAACGTCCACGTATATGAATTCGGAATGTGCGTCTGCGTTCGCCGAACAATTGTTGAAGTACGCTGACAAGAGTGGGATGCGTTGGGGCGATGCGTTGATGAAAACGCAGCAGTGGGCGGCAGCTCAAGGATCCGGATTTTACACCGATCTGAATAAGACGGAGCAGATATTCGGCGATCCGGCGATGCCTGTTTTCGCCCGACCAACACCGACGTCAACGGGAGCTTCGACGGGAAGTTCCTCACTCACTCCGGCGACGCCGGTTGTCGTTCCGGGAACGTTTTAATCAACTTGGACTTTAGAATAGAAATTCGAAAGGGAACTTACGATGAATACCAAGTTGAAGCGCGCGAACGGAGTGGTCTGGGAAGAAATGGGTGGCCAGGGGTTGCTGGTTGATTCCGCGACGGGTGCTCAGTGGCGTTTGAATGCCGCTGCTTTGGCGGTCTGGAACTGGTGCGATGGCACCCATTCGGTTCACGCGATGTCTTCGAGACTCGCTGATTTGACAGGGCGCTGTGTTACGGATTGCCGGTATGAGTTACGCCGCTTTGTCGAGTTGTTTTCAGGAGCCGGTCTGCTGGAGTGTGCCGGGGCGAGTGGTGTTGGGATCGCGCCGCAGACGGTTCATTTTTCTGCGGGATCGCTCTTGAGTGCGAGCTTTCTGGGCAAAGGATTGGGTGGGCCTCGCCGCCGTCCGAGTCCGCGCGGGAACAGCGGTCCTGGTTGATTGCTGCTCGACATTCTGAACTGCTCAAAATACCTTGACGTATTCGACTCACTGGGCGAATCTGTATTTCATCGTGTTGATTCGTCTTTAAACGCCTGGGTATGCATATCCATGAAGAACATCGTCATTCTATTCACTCTCTATTTACTGACGCCCTTTTCGGAACTGGGTGCTGTTGATGTTCCGGCAAAGAAGCCGAACATTCTGTGGCTGATCGCTGAAGATTTCGGGCAGCATCTTGGATGTTTTGGGACGAAGGAAGTTTGGACTCCAAACATAGACCGGCTGGCTGGGGACGGGGTGTTGTACACGCGGTTTTATGCGGGAATGGTGTGTTCGGTGAGCCGCTCGTCGTTCATGACGGGGATGCACGCGACGAGCATTGGAGCGCAGAATCATCGCACGGTAAACAAGCAGCCGTTGCCTGAAGGTGTGCGGGTGCTGACAGGGTGGCTGCGGGACGCGGGATACTTTTCGGCGAATGTGGTGGAGATGCCGGCGTCGTGTGGATTTAAAGGGACAGGCAAGACGGACTGGAATTTTGTGCCGGGCGACAAGGCATTTGATTCGTCGAAATGGTCGGACTTAAAAGAGCATCAGCCGTTTTACGCGCAGGTGAATTTTCAGGAGACGCATCGAACGTTCCACGCTCCGAAGAAGGCCGATCCGGCGAAAGTGGAGATCCCGCCGTATTATCCGGATCACCCCATTACGCGCGCGGATTGGGCGGAGTACTTGGACTCTGCGACGGCACTGGATGTGAAGGTTGGGAAGATTCTTGAGGCGTTGAAAGCCGATGGACTAGCTGACAATACGATCATCGTTTTCTTCGGCGACAACGGGCAAGCGCATGTGCGCGGGAAGCAGTTTTGTTACGAGGAAGGGTTTCTTGCGCCGCTGTTGATTTATTATCCGAAAGACGTTCCGGCTCCCGCGCACTTTAAGGCTGGGACTCGTGACGCGCGGATGATCAATGGCATCGATCTCGCTCCGACTATGCTTGATATGGTGGGTGCTGCGAAGCCTGCGAAGATGCAGGGGCGCGTTTTTCTGGGCGATCATTGCGAGCCGGATCCGGAGTATAGTTTTGGCTATCGCGACCGATGCGACATGACGGTGATGCGCATTCGCAGTGTGCGAGATACGCGCTGGCGTTACATCCGAAACTTTACGCCGTGGGTACCGTTTTTAGCATACAACGATTACAAAACACGTCAGTACCCGGTGTGGACATTGCTGCCGAAACTTCATGCGGAAGGCAAGCTGACGCCCTCGCAAGAGGTACTGTGTCAGTCGTCCATGCCGGAGGAAGAACTGTATGATATGGAGAACGATCCGTGGGAATTGAACAACCTCGCGAAGTCGGAAACGCCCGCGAATCAGGAGGCGTTGAAACGATTGCGCGGAGTTTTGGAAAAATGGATTGTCGACACGAATGATCATGGCCGTACATTCGAACCGTTGGGTCAATTGAAAGCTGCCGATCCGCGTTTTGTTCCTTCGCGTGATTGGCGACCGCAACCAGGCACGAAAGAAGCTGCTGAGGCGGAAGCGTTGCGCGCGGCTGCGAAGGACCAACCGCCCGTTGAAGAGCCTCCTGTTAAAAAGAAAAAGAAGGCGCAGTAATAACGTTCGATTCTTTCGATAAATTTGGATACCCAACGTGAAATCCCAAATCGCATCGCTCCTGATTATTTTGCTCGTAGCAACGCTTGATACTCGCGCGGCTCAGCCGAACATCGTCATTATTTTAGCGGATGATTTGGGCTATTCGGACTTAGGGTGCTACGGCGGTGAGATTAAGACTCCGAATATTGATGCGTTGGCTGCGAATGGTTTGCGGTTCACGCAGTTTTATAATTGCGCTCGGTGCTGTCCGTCGCGGGCATCGTTGTTGACGGGGTTGTATCCGCATCAGGCTGGGGTGGGGTTGATGGC
>JBAXUS010000248.1:0-8437 GCA_037129555.1 Planctomycetota bacterium | reverse complement strand
GGATGCCGAACTACAACTCGAACGCATGATGGAAGCGATGTCGTCATCGGAATTAGGTAACCGTATCGTGTTGACTTACGACCAGGCGAAAACCGGAATTATGGCGACCGCTTTATACAAGAACGAGAAGCAAGGCCTTTTCCAGGTTTGGCTCGTCTGTGGCGAAGTAAACATCTTTGCGACCTATACCATGGGCAGCTTGGAGACGGTTCAGACGGAGATTCAGGAAGCGGCGAAGATCGTAAAAGACATCACGCTGGATTGAATGACGACCAATCTAGTTTATTGCGTTCAATTGACTGTGGCCATCATCGTTGACGTAGTATCCGCTTGTTGTTTTCTTTAGTTCGTGTGTCTCAATCCTGGATAATTCTCCCATGATCAAACTCATCCTTATAACGACGTTGCTCATTTGCTCATGCACAGGCACCGTCGGCGCGGTCGAAGCGATT
Source organism: Planctomycetota bacterium (assembly GCA_037129555.1). Taxonomy (GTDB): domain Bacteria; phylum Planctomycetota; class SZUA-567; order H5-PLA8; family H5-PLA8; genus JANXLS01. The sequence goes on along the minus strand of JBAXUS010000248.1, from coordinate 7,985 downwards.
TCCATTTCCAAAGATGGAAAATCCTTCGTGCTGGCTGAGTCCGGTCGGCCGTTCGTGGCTTGGGGTTTTAACTACGACCGCGATTACAAGATGCGCCTGATCGAGGATTATTGGGAGAACGAATGGGAGACTGTAGTCGCGGATTTCCGCGCGATGAAACTGTTGGGAGCTAACGTCGTTCGAGTTCACCTTCAGTACGGAAAATTCATGGATGCGCCTGACAAGCCGAATACCGCCGCGCTTGATCGGCTGGAGAAGTTGGTCACGCTGGCTGAAGAACTCGGCATCTATCTGGATGTCACCGGCTTGGCGTGCTATCGCATGAAGGACCAACCCGCGTGGTACGCGCAGATGGATGAGAAAAATCGCTGGGCGACGCAGGCTGCTTTCTGGGAAGCGATTTCTAAACGTTGTGCTGGACGCGCTGGCGTGATGGCGTTTGATTTGGTCAACGAACCAGCAGTGGGCAGCAACCGTGCGGCGGGCGCGTGGGTGCATGAAACGGCTCTGGGTGGATTTCATTATGTGCAGTTCATCGCTCTGGATTCCGCCGGACGGGACGGTGCCGAACTCTGGCGTCAGTGGACTCACACGCTTGTCACAGCAATCCGCAAGCACGACAAAAATCGGCTGATCACGGTCGGACTTTTGCCGCTCCCGAATGCTGGGATGTTGAAAGGTGTCGGATCAGAAGTTGATTATATGAGCGTCCATCTTTATCCGAAATCTGGACACCTCGACGATCAGATAAAGACGCTCAAGCTCTACTCAATCGGAAAGCCGCTGATCATCGAGGAGACGTTTCCGATGGAATGCACTTTGCCGGAGATGCTCGAGTTCATCGAGAAATCGAAGGGAACAGCGAATGGGTGGATCAGCTTTTATTGGGGCAAACCAATGGCAGAATTAAAGCAATCCACGGCCATCGGAGATCACATATTATTGAACTGGTTAGAGCATTTTCAACAGCTTGCGCCGAGCATCCGTGGCGAACGAACAGTTTCGCCCCGCACACCGTAGCAGCAATCAGACGAAGATCCGGTGCGATCATTTTATTTGAAACTTCCAGAGCGTGCGGTGTAAAGAAGGATGTGAATATGACACGCCAGGTTCTCCACGGGTTCTCTAAGGAAAAACGCATGAAATCGACAGGGTTGGCACTGTGTGCCGCAGCAGTAATCGCGCTCGGATCAGCCATTCGCGCGGAAGACAAATTTGTGTTGCAGACGTTTGAGAAGAAAGTCGTCAGCGAACTTTTCTTTGCGGAAGGTGCGGCGATTGGCGATTTTAATCACGACGGCAAGATGGACATTGTCAGCGGACCGTTCTGGTATGAAGGACCGGATTTCAAAACGAAGCACCAGTACTTTGAAGACAAAGATTCGAAGCCGTTCGACAAGGAAAAGTATTCGCTGAATTTCTTTGAGTTCACGTACGACATCAATGGCGATGGTTGGGACGACATCATCATCTACGGATTCCCGGGAAAAGACGCGACGTGGTACGAGAACCCGAAGGGCAAAGAAGGCCCGTGGGTTAAGCACATCATGGCCGACAATGTGGACAACGAATCGCCGACATTTCTGGACATCACCGGCGATGGCAAGCCTGACATCATTTGTTCGTCGGGCGGATTCCTCGGCTATTTTACAGCCGATTGGAAAGCCCCAGAAAACAAGTGGACCTTTCATAAGATTTCGCCCAAAGGTGGCTGGCAGAAATTCACGCACGGGCTGGGCATTGGTGACGTGAATGGCGATGGCAAGACCGATCTGCTCGAAGCCAACGGTTGGTGGGAACAACCGGCTGATCTGAGCAAGGATGAAGTCTGGAAATTCCACGCGACGAAATTCGGCGGCGGCGGCGCGCAGATGATTGTGTATGACGTCAACGGCGACGGCGTGAACGATGTCGTGACCAGTCTTCAGGCGCATGGATACGGCTTGGCGTGGTTTGAAGGCAAGAAGGACGATAAAGGTGAGATGACGTTCACGCAGCACTTGATCATGGGAGCGAAGCCGGAAGAGAACAAATTCGGATTGAAATTCTCGCAGATGCACGCGGTCGATATGGTCGACATGGATGGCGATGGCATCAAGGACATCGTGACCGGCAAGCGGCATTGGGCGCACGGTTCTCACGGCGATCCGGAACCGCAGGCTCCGGCGGTGTTGTACTGGTTCAAGACGGTTCGCAATGCGGACAAGTCGGTCGATTTCATTCCGTACAAAATCGATGATGATTCTGGCGTCGGGACGGAACTGATGGTCGGCGACCTCAATGGCGACAAACTGCCGGACATCGTCATCGGCAACAAACGCGGCACGTTCGCTTTCATTCACGGTACGAAGACGGTCACAAAAGAAGAATGGGACGCGGCGCAACCGAAGCCAGTTTCGAAGTAGATCAGTGTTTTTAAAATCGAATCCATGTGACTAAAGCGGCGAGTGTTTCACTCGCCGTTTTCTTTTGGCTGGGAATCGTGTGAGTAATTTATTTTTTACACGAAATCGATTACACTCCAACGCATGAAAAATATTCTCGTTCGGGAAGTTAATTGGCTCGGCGACATCGTGATGAGTTTGCCAGCGTTACGCGCGGTGCGGAAGGCGTATCCGGACGCTCGGTTGTCGGTGCTGATCAAGAAGGAACTCGCGAGTTTTTTCGACGGGGCGACATGGATCGATGAAGTCATTCCATTCAAAGTCCGCAAAGGAATTGTGGCTGGATTTCAGGATCGCAGAGCGCTCGTTTCGGAGTTGAAAAAGCGCAACTTTGATCTGTCGATTTTGCTTCCGAACAGTTTCGATTCCGCGCTGTGGCCGGCATGGGCGGGTATCCCGGCGCGAGTGGGTTACGCACGCGATATGCGCGGAATGTTGCTGACGCACACACTCAAACCATCGCCTGAAATACTCGAAGTTCATCAAGTTCATTACTACCTTCACATGCTCAAGGAGACGTTGGGCCTTGATGGATCAAAGGATGATTTCAAGCCGGACGTGAGCGCTGCGAATCGCGCGAAAATGAGCGCGTTTTTGGACGCTCGCCGCAAACGCGTTGGGTCGCCGCTGATCGGACTCGCGGTCAAAGCCGCATACGGCCCGGCGAAGGAATGGCCTGCGGAATCGTACGCTCGATTAATCGATCTGCTTGCTGAAAAGCACGGTGCCGAATGTGTATTGATCGGCGCTCCGAACGAACGCGAGAAGTCCGAAGAGGTCATCGGGAAATCCAAGAGCGGAGCGATTCTCGCTGCGGGCGAAACGAGCGTCGGTGAAGCGCTGGCAATGTTGGATGTGTGCTCCGGTTTTGCCGGAAACGATTCGGGATCGATGCATGTTTCAGGCGCGTTGGGCAAACCGACAGTCGGCATTTATGGAAGCACACGAGCTGACCGCACCGGACCGCTCGGACCGAACACGAGGACGCTGTTCAAACAAATCGAATGCAGCCCATGCTTGAAACGGACGTGCAAGTTTGGGCATTATGATTGTTTGAAGATGATCACGGCGGAAGAAGTGGTTGGGGCGCTTGAGGAGTTGGGGACGTTTGCGGCACTTTGAAATTTGTACGCGTTTCCGTTATAGTCACCAGAATGAAAACAGCCACCCACTCCGCCTGCGCTGCCATTGTCGCCGCGCTTTCGAAAGCCACGGGACTTGATGCCGAATTGGTCGCGTCTCAATTGAGCCGCCCGCCGAATGCGGCCATGGGCGATTACGCTTTTCCGTGTTTTGCGTACGCCAAACAAAACAAGCTCCCGCCGAACGATGCCTGCGCAACGATTGCCGCTGCGCTGCATGCCGATCCGACGCTGGATAAAATCGTTGGGAAGATCGATTGCGCCGGGGCGTTTTTAAATATTTTTGTGTTCCCCGGCGCGCTGTGTAAATCAATTCTTGAAACGATTCATCATCCGATTGACGGCCCGCTGCCGTTCGGTACGTCGGACATTGGTGCCGGGAAAACGATCGTCCTCGACTACTCAGGACCGAACATCGCCAAGCCGTTTCATGTCGGCCATTTGATGAGCACGATTCTTGGCGCGTCACTCGCCCGGATTTATCGCGCGCTCGGGTACACCGTCGTTGGCGTGAATCATCTCGGCGATTGGGGCGTGCAATGCGGGTTCCAATTCCTCGCCTGGCAACGTGCAGATCCGGTCGTGCGCGAGAAGCAATTGCGCGAACGGGGCCTTGATTATTTGTGCGAGTTGTACATCGACATCAATTCGTGCGGCAAGCAAGTCGCGGTGCTCGAAGCAGAATTGAACAGCCCCGGCGTTCAATCTGATCCCGTTCAACGCGCTGATATAAAAGCGCGTTTGGATGCTGTGAAGATTGAGGCCGATGTACGTGACAAAGAAGCGCGCATCCTCTTCAAGAAACTTGAAGATGGCGATGCGGAGTTGAAGAAAATCTGGGAACTGTTCCGCACGGTGACGTTGGATGTGCTGCAAAAATCGTACGACCGGCTCGGCGTGAAATTCGAATCGGATGCGGGCGAAGGTTTCTACGAACCGATGCTCAAACCGCTGCTTGCGGATTTGAAAGCCAGCGGCGTGGCGGTTGAAAGCGAAGGCGCGTTGGTGATTCCGATGGATGATCCGGTTCCGGCGAATGCGCCAGTTAAGAAAGACGCGAAACCGAAGGAGCCGAAGCCGCCGTTTATTCTACGCAAGAGCGACGAGGCGACGATCTATGGGACGCGTGATTTGGCGGCCGCGTTGTATCGCAAAAAGACGTACGACTTTTGCAAGAATCTGTATGTCGTGGATGTGCGCCAGAGCGGACATTTTCAGATGCTGTTCAAAGCGGTTTCGAAGATGGGCCATGCGTGGAGCAAGGAGTGTGTGCACGTGTCGTTCGGCTTGATGCAAATTCGCGAAGGCGATCAGGTCATGGCGATGACGACGCGCGGCGGGCAGATGATTCCGCTCGGCGATCTGCTCGACCGCATGGTCGCGAAAGTGCGTGAGATCATCGCTGCGAAGAATCCGGAATTGAGCGACGAGAAGAAAGACAAGGCAGCTGAAGCGGTCGGCGTGGGTGCGATTGTGTTCTGGGTTCAAGCGCGACGCCGGGCGAGTAACTTCGTCTTTGATTGGACGCAGGCGACGGATCCGTCCGGCGACACGGGTGTGTATCTGCAATACACGCACGCGCGCTGCTGCGGCATTTTGAAGAAGTGCCGCGACGCAAACGGCCCGGGATTGACGCAGCGCCCGTTGGATTTGACGTTGTTGATCGAGCCTGAAGAAACTGCGGTGTGCAAAATGTTGGAAGGCTATCCCAACGCGATTTTGCAGGCGGCTGACGCGTACGAACCGTCGCTGATGGCGTCGTATCTGTTGGAGTTGTCGAGCTCGTTCGGGAATTTCCTGAACAAACATCGCGTGTTGGATTCAGCGCCGGACTTGCGGCACTCGCGCATTGCGCTGGTCGATGCAGTGCGGACGGTTTTGGAGCGCGGGTTGACGATGATCGGCGTGGCAGCTCCGACGGAGATGTAAAATTTAGGTTTCAGGTTGTCGCAGAACAGGATGATGTGATGCGAAATGATTCTGCGACAACGGTGTGGGGACGAGCGATATGGATGGGGGTGCTTGCGCTCATTCTTATGGGCGCGGCGGTGGGTTCGGAAGGACGGATTGTCGTTTCATTTGATAACATTATCCTTTTACAAAACCATTCGCAGTTGGCGCGGATTCCCATAAGAGTCGACGTTCAAGGCGTCGCCCCACAAGTTTGCACGGGTTTGAATATCCGTTGGCAATCATTAACGCCACATAATGTATGCAATACAATCAGTGAATACGATGTAATTCTTGCCCAGACAATCAGCACTCCATTTTCGAGAGACATTGACGTTCAAATCCCAAAGAAACATAACCTTCTGCGGTTGCAGATTTCGCCGCGTTTTGAAAGTGATAAGACAAAATTTGCGTCTGATTTCATGAATATCACTATTGAACACAAGCACGATCAATTACTCTATTTAATTGCATCGGTCATGGGATGCGTTGCTCTGCTTGCGGTCATTATTGTATGGAAATTTCGCGGGCGGGTAAGGCTACATCTGTCAACATGTGTTGCGATGTTAGTCGCAACCGGCATTTTATTAACTAATAATACGTCAGAGTCTTATGGGGATAAACTTATTTTTAATGGAACCGATGCAATTGCGGTTTTGTTCGGAAGTCCTGGCTGGCCCTTGCCGCTGTTTGACTCACATTCACCTTTCCATGCGAATATAAACAAGTCAGCTCTCGCTATTGATACTGGTGTATTTGTTGGAGTATTGATTTGTGTGGCGGTTGTGTCGGAATACTTGATTCGACGGAAAACTAAATCGGCAAAACGATGATGCGTTTTAGCTCGAATGTTCTTAACCGAGATGCCATGTCAACGATACTCAAAACTACGGTGACGGTGTCGTCGCTACAGGCGGGTGGTACCGGAAGCGTCTGGTGGTACGTGTCGATTAAAATCACAACATGCATCCAAATAACTGCTTGTATGTAATCGGGTGCCCCTATCTGTGCCGAATTCAAGGTAGCACTTCGTTTTACATTGATGTAATGGTGATAGACACGCATCTAATTTTTGAGATAAAGAGACCGACATGAAGCTTATTTAGATACGTGTCGATCTCTATATCCAACTCTCCACTCAATCACACTTAACGCCGAAATATCCATGCTCCAAGCGCCATGCCGACACCCAGTGCCAGTAGCACACTTTTGTACGGCTGAGCCTTGATCATGTCTTCGGTATCTTTGCAGCTATCATTGATAATCGTATGGGTGCGAGTGGCGACTGCCGAGCCCATTTCCGTGGCTCCGTCGCGCATCTTCTGAGCAGCATTTGCGATTTCGCAATTTTCGATATGGTCCGTCATGAGTGTATTCCTTTTTGAGATGGGGATTCAACATGGCGACAGCTCTGATTGAACTGCCGGAAAAACATAAGTGCCACGTTTGCGCGTGGCACTTATTACCGCGGTATTCATTTCGAACAATCAACTACTTCGTAGACGTATTCGTCTTGGTGTTCGTGTCGCTCGTGTTGCTCGGGGCGCGACCTTCCGGAACCGAGTTGCTCGTGTTGGTCGTGTTCGGATTGGTCGGGGTCGTCGCCGTGCCATCATTACGCGGTGCGTCATTCGGATTGCGGTCGCCCCGCGGTTCCTGGTTCGTGTTGTCCGTGCGTGGTCCATCGCGGCGTTCGTCGCGATTGCGGTTCATGTCGCGTTCGCGTCGTTCGCGTTCGGCGCGATCTTGATCGTAGCTGCCGCCACTGTATTGAACACGGTCGCCGCCGCCTGTGTGCATGTACGCATGACCATGGCCTGAGCCGCCTTCGCAGCCGCAATCATTGTCATGACAACCCGTCAAAACCAGCATTCCCAAACCCAGAAAACAACTCAACAGCGTCAGCTTCTTCATTGTGGTATTCATCGAATTTACTCCCAAACGTGTATTAGTTTAAAGACAAGACAAAATGTCTTGAATTCCTGCATGTGTTTCGTTCTTACGGAGCGATTTCGATTTGATTGGTGACATTCTTTTCACCCGCTATCGCAATCGCGTGCTTCTCAACTGTTGACTTTTCAAGGTCCGTTTTAACCGGCCCTTTCAACGTGACCGCACCGTCCACGCTGATGATTTTAATGTTCTGGGCATTCGTGGTGAGGCTTTCATCTTTGATAATCAATTGACGAATCTTGGCGGTCAATTCAACATCCGCCTTATTCTGCTTTTGATTATCCGCAGTCACTTCACCCGCATCGCGGTCGCGTTTGTTGACTTTCGTATTATCTGCCTTCACCGGTGCGCTTTCTTTCACAACCTCTTCAGCTGAAGCACTTGAAAAGAGGACGGCAACTGTACAGATCATGGCCATGGCGAGCAGCCCGTTTTTTGATTCTGTAATCACGTTATACTCCTTTATTTATTTGGTAGTCTGAGGCGGTTTGTAAAA
>JBAXUS010000247.1:0-8457 GCA_037129555.1 Planctomycetota bacterium | reverse complement strand
CTCAGTCTTTCACAAAAGGAATTGCGACATGCGTTTGTACATGATGGCTACCGTACTTGCTGCGCTCTGTATCGCGAACACATCCGCACTGCGTGCGTCCGAGAATTTCGAAGCGTTCGCCCATATCATCAAAATCAGCACCTCTGATGAAGCGGTATTGAACTATATCGAAAAGGCGTCCGGTCAATTCATTTTTTCTGAAGATGAATTGATGTATTTAGCTGATCTCGGAGTATCCGATCTCATCATTGCTTCCGCTTTGCGCCACGGTATTTCTGCAACGCCAATTTCCAATGCGGATGTTTCAAATACTACACAAGAATCTGTTCAGGGCACACCCTCTATCACGCCCGTCTCTATTGCTATCGACGATGCAGTCGCTGATGTCACCGTACCCGCCGAAGGCGATCTTAATATAACCTATTTTTATAAAGCACTCGCGCCTTATGGCAATTGGCTTGATGTTGGCGGTGATACAGTCTGGCAGCCGGAAGAAGTCAAGGCTGTACCCGGTTGGCGCCCGTATTGCAATCAGGGCCATTGGGTTTCAACGGATCGCGGCTGGGCTTGGCAGTCAGAGTACGCATGGGGTTGGGCTGCGTTTCATTACGGACGCTGGAGCAAACATTCGCAGTATGGTTATATCTGGACTCCGGGCACCACATGGGCACCGGCGTGGGTGAACTGGCGCGAATCGGACCGCCATATTGGCTGGGCTCCACTCCCACCCGATGCACAATACGAAGAAGGTGTTGGCCTGCTGATTGATGGTGAAGCAACGCTTGAATTCGGTCTGCATGAAAGCGACTATTGTTTTATTCTTTTCACGCATATGTGCGATTGCCCGCTTCAGTTTTTACTCAGCTCGGTTGAAGTCAGTCTATGTTTTCAGCACACATCCTGCATTAAGCATAACTATTCAGAGAAAAACAAATGTGTTGTCAATAAAGGACCGTCTGAAGATAAAGTATCGACATCCACTGGTCAGCCGGTCAAGAATTATAAACTAACTGATGCCCAAATGAACCCGGGTGACAAGCTTCAGGGAACAAAATTGGTTGACAATCAATTCACGGCCTACCGTCCGGATGTCAAGAACGTGGCACCTCGCACCTCAACAGCCGTTATCGCAGAGCAAGGGCCTGTGTTGACTAAAAAGTATTCTGGTGTTACGCCTGTGCAACGCGCTGCCGAGCCTGTTATCCACACAAGTTCCCAATCCGTCAGCACGTCCGGCAAACAGCAGATGCGCGAAGCGGACATCAAGCGTATCCTGCAACAGCGGGAACAAACGAGAGAAGGTCAAAAGGGGACCGACAGCAAGACAAGCGGTAGTGTGCTGTCGTCCATGTCAGAAGAAGCCCGTGCACAAAAGATCCGCGAAGCAGACGCCAAGCGTGAAGCACGCCGCGTGACAACCGATGCGCGTATTCCTTCGTCAATCTCGAACGCAATTGATCAGATAACAGGTAAGCAGCCCGTGATCAAGCAGACTGATTCTAAAATTGGACAACTACCTATCGTTCAAGATGTCAAGCAGACTGTGACGAAGATCATTTCGCAACCTTCCAAATCGACTCCGACCGTGCCGCCTGTACAGACGACACGCAATCCACAAAATCAACCCTCAATCCCGGCGATAGATTTGATTAAGAAAAAAAGATAGTTGTTCATTATCATTTGAACGATGTTATTTTAATATGCAGATAATTTTTATTGGCTTAAAAGGCAACTGGAATGGCAAAACTGATCTTACTAGGCTCCAATGGTCGGGAAGATTATCCGCTGGGTAACGAATTGACGATTGGTCGGCGCAGCAGCAATACACTCCGCCTTCTCGAAGAATTCGTTTCACGCGATCATATCAAGATCACTAAAACAGCTTCAGGCTACCTGCTTGAAGATGTCAGTTCAAAAGATGGTGTGGGTGTTATCGTCAATAATGTGCGCTTGAAGGGTGTTGCAGGTAATACGCCTCAACATCGATTAATGCATAATGATGTTATTCTCATCAATGATATTCAATTCACATTTGATGACCCTGATTCTGACCCTGATTTTATGCCAACTTTGGTGCCGAATGCTTTACGAGATAAACTGAAAGCGTATGAGCGCCCTGCTCTTCCAACTCAAAAGCCTGCCGCAAAAAAAGACGCAGGCAAGAGCCAGCGGGCGGAACCTGCAATTCGCGCCCAACCGGCTGAAAAGCTAGACATTTCGTCAATGCAGAGTACGCCTGGAGTCGCCAAACCTGGAACGTTCGACAACGTCCCCACGTCTCCGCGCATGAGTGGGAAAGTGTCCGTTCGTTCACCCAAACCTGCACCCGACGACGATTCGCTCCTCGGACACGATTCGCTGAAAGACTATATCCCTAGTCGCTATTTGGAAAAGCCCGCTGCAGTCGTCTCGGAAAAACAGCCTGAAAAAGTCAAGCTGACAAACACCTTACTTGTTACAAGCATTCTGCTCATGGCTGTGGCAACTGCTTTTATCTGTATTCAAATTATCCCGGCTGCTATCCCTCGCGTACAGCAATGGCTCAATCCACGGAACACACTCGCTGATGTCGTTGCAGCATTAGAGTCGGGCAATATATATGTTGCGGACAAACTATATAGCGATAATAAAGATAGATTGACGCCAGCAGATGCGAGCGCTATTAAATCTGCCATCGACCACGCCAAGCGTGCTGTTCGAATCGTAGGTATTCGTGATTTGATTAAATCCTCAAAATTCGAAGAAGCGCGCGCAAAATCGATGACGGAGCTATCGCTGGAAAGCCATGAACCGCAAGATGAAGTATTCATGTTGTCTGACTTTGCCACGTCAGCGTTGAACGTGAAAAAGCTCTTTGAGAAGACTAAAGATTTGGCAAAAAGCTACGACTTAACAGTTCTCAGCAGCGCAGATGCTAATATTCAGGATGCTCTCGAAGAGTTTGCTCATAATAAGCAAAAAATAGAAGACTTCAAAAAGTCCGCCGAAAGCAAATCATCTGATCCTGTATTTGAACCACTGGATATGACAACCAATGCTGAGTTGAACACTGTTTATGATGCGCTGGTTGCTACACGCAAACAGGTTGGGATACGCAAGGCTGAGATTCAACGTGTCGAAAAGCTTTGGGGCGATGTTCGCTCCTCACGGGGTTCCGGTAATTGGGAGGACGAACTTTCAAAACTGGAGCAAGTGTCCAAATCAGCGCCCGAGATTTCTGCTTCCGTGACAAAGGGCCAGCGTCTGGACACACAGATTGCCAGTTTACGCCACGCTCTGGCTGCGAAGCGGGCAATTGAAGCCAAGCAATTCGCGACAGCTGCTGTCGAAATCGCGGCGTTGAGTAGCGACGATCCACATCGAGCGGGTATTGAAAAATTACTGGCAGATGCCTCGAAGAAAGCGCGCATTCAGGAAGCCATTACATTGCACATGAATGGCAACTCGGCAGAAGCGCTGGCGGTTTTGAAAGAGGCTCGACCCGGAGAAGAAGATGGTGCGCTGCTTGCACACATCACGAAAGTGGGCGTCGGTTGGGCTGCGCTCAAGGACGTTCAAGCCGCGCGCATTTCTGAGAACATCATCAAAGAATCGGTGGCGTTTCTCTCTGTCCTCGATGAACGCGATGCGTATTTTAAAATCCGCGCCGAAGCGGTTCTCGCGGAAGCTCGCCGCAATGTCAACATGCTCAAATTTGGGCGCTTGAAGCAGCTCTTTGTTGAGAAGAAATTCGACGCGTTCCGGATCGCTGTGGACCCGTTCCTCGCGGAAGTCGACCGTAACGCATTCGCTGATTTGTATGATGAGGCCGCGAAGCTCAAGGCTCAGTCCGATGATTGGGCGGCGGAGAAGGCCGCGACCAGTTTCAAAGAAGCATCCGATTTTTGGGACCGGTATATGCAGAATCGGATTACATCCAAGGACCGCGCGACTATCGATCCTGACACGCTTGAAAAATATGCAAAGCAAATCAAGTGGATGACCGAAGCTTGGACGCGCATCCGCGAGGCGCAACAACTCAGCGGCAGTGTCAAGCCCAAACTCCGCGCCGCGATTCAAACGGCTCACGATCTTGTCGTTGCTGAGGTCATTTTTCAAGCCAATGAATTGTTCACTAAAGTCCGCCAGGCAGGACAGCTGGTGGAACGAGCGGATTATGTGAAAGTCGCGGAAGATCGAATCCTGATGCTGCCGGATGTTCCGAATAATACGGCGTATCAGCAGATGAAGGCTGCGCGGAAATAGAAGCTGGTTTGGTCCTGAATTGATTTGTCTCTCGCAAAGGCGCAAAGAACGGGAAAAAGAAAGAGCAGTAAGAGTAGTCCGGAATGCGTTTAGAAACCGCTGGGGTCTTCGGATTTGGGTGTGCTTTTCTTTACTTCATTGACTTTGATTTCTTCTTGTACTTTCGCAATTGTAGCTTGCTTATCTTTGCGTATCCTGACGAGACCGTCGAATTTTCCTCGAAGTGTTCCATTTGGCTCCACCAAATCTATTTTTTCGAGAAGTGTCGTAGCCTTCGATTCGGACAGCTGCGTTAACTCGTCACTCAAAATTGTTTGAAGTTCTATTATAGACTTGGCCGTCTCGTCGAGTCTGGTGATCCGTCCATTTTCAAGAACAAGCACTTTCGGATCGCTAGGAACCCGCTTGATCGCTCGTGCAAGGATCTCGCTTGCCTTTCTGAACGTACCCTTTTCTGTGTTCTTCAAAAACAATCCTTCGGCTTCCGCGACTTCCTTTTGAACGGCTTCTCGGGCTTCTTTCAAATGCTGCTGAACCTTGGCGGTGGCTTGTTCGCTTGGGAACTGTTTGCCGAGGCGCGCCAACTCTGCGTCCGTTTCGTCCAAATTCGCTTCTTTGGCGAGTGTTGATGCTGTCGCGATCAGCGTTGCGAGTCGTTCTTTGCGCGTATCAAAATCTTTCTTCAATCCCAGCACTGCAGCGTCTTTTGTGTGCAGTATGATGCTCCGTTTCAAGACGTCATCGACGCCTTCGATGCTGCCGCCTGATCCCAGCGTTGTGCGAGCGGACTCTATATCTTTCGCAAAATCAGCGTTCAATTTCGCGACGCCTTCTTTCGCTTCTGCCAAACCCGGCCAGCCCGCATACGTCTTTTCAATCGCCAGAATCCAGTCCTGCGCCTGATCCAACTCTTTTTTCGCCTGGATCAATTCAGTGGCCTGATTCAACTTTGATTTCAGATCCACTTTGCCCTTTTCGAGCGCTGAGCGTGCTGATTCGAATGCCTTTGGAAACTCTTTATCACCAGCCGTGAACAACTCGTCGAGCTGCTTGAGCGTCCCGTCTCCGGCCGTGAATTTCTCTGCTGCTGCTTTTAATCGGCGCGTGTAGCCGAACACGGACACTTCTTCCGCCGCTGTCTTTTTCGCGGTGAACGTGCTCTTTAGCGATGTCACGCGTGAGTCTTGCGGGGCGGTTGTGGCCACTTCGCCGAGGCGCTTTTCGAACGCGGCGTAGATTGATCCGTCACCGTATTTGCCAAGCTTCTGAAAATCGCCGTTCAACTGTCCGACTGCGTTCGTGAGAACCAGCTTTTTGTGCTCATCGAATTTCGCGTCAAACTGCGTCCGCGCGGCGTCAATTCGTTTGTCTTTTCGCGCCGCAGCACAGGCTTCCAATTCAGTCTTCGCATCGTTAAACGGCTTGGTCAATTCTACGCCGTCCGTTTTTGCATTCAGCGCACTTACCAACGTGGCCAAACCATCCAAGCGCTTTTGCAGTGTCTGTTCGGCTACGATTAGTTTGCCGCTTTCAACGACATTCGGATCCAACGGCTTCATTGCGCGGATGCGTTCGAATTTGCTTTCGGAACTTGCGAGATCGGTCGTCACGTTGACTGCGATCTCTTTCACGAGGGTGTTAAATGTCGCGTTTACTGTTTCGAGGACTTTGACGTGTCGGATGAAGTCGTCGTTGCTCGGCCAAATTTTTTGAGCGGCTTTCAGCGCTTCGTCAGCGGCGGGAATGTCTTTTGAGGCGTCGAGATTCGACTTTGCTACTGCAATCCATTTATCGAATTCGGCGCGCAATTTCGCAGTCGTCGTTTCGCGTTGTGTTCGATCTGGATCGGTCGCAGCGAGTTTGGAAAGAGCGTCGTTTGCTTCGGCCAAATCGCCTGATCCTGCTGCGAGCTTGGCCAGTTTTTCGTCTGCAAACGCCACCATGGAGCGTCGTGATTGCTCGGTCGAGATGCGCGACGCCAGCTCTGGAATGATCGTGTTCTTCGCGTCAATGCCTTTGATTTCGTCCAGCAACACGAGCGCTGATTTCAAATCGCTCTTGCCATCCTTCAATAATGATTCGATTTGTGCCACGCGTTGGTTGCGCGGAATGTTGATCCCCAATTGTGCGAGCGCGGGCGTCGCGTCTTTGCCGTCCAGTTTCAACCCGTCGCGATAGTGCTTGTCGGCCTCGGCGAAATTGCCTTTGGCCAGCATCATTTCGGCATCGCGAATGGCGTTGTTGCGGGACTGAATTCGCGCGCGTTCTTCCTGCTCTTTGCGGATTTGAGTCGCCTTCTTTGCAGCGTCCAATTCGGCCTGCAAATCTTTCAGCTTCTCGAGCTTTTCCGGCAAATGCTGGTCATGATGTTTCAACGTATCCAACGCCGCATTGGCCTTTTCATACTCTTCCGCTTTGGTGAACACCCGGAACGCTTTGACCTGCTCATCGCAGTAGGTTCCGAACTTTTCTTTCGCTGCCAGAAGCTTGAGCGAGAACTCCGCTTCGCGCTTGTCGATCTCGCCGTCTTTGCTTAATGAACTGGTCGTGACGCGAATCAACGTCGCTTTGTCTTTGAATTCTTTGGCGAGTTCGAATTCGTATTTATCAGCGGCTTCATTGGCTTGAACTAAAAGGGTGCCGATTTCGGTGCGCTTGGTTCCGTCCGATTTGTACATGACTGCGGCGGTGATTACGAGGGCCGCTGCGGCCACGCCAATCGCAATCTTTGTGTACAGGCCCTTGCGCGGACGACGCTTCGCCAAGGGTGATTGCCCGGCGTACACGCGTTCCAAATCGGCGAGGAGCTCACTGGCGTTGTTGTAGCGTTCAATGACTTTCTTCCGCAGGCATTGCTCGATGACCGTTGCCATGCCCTTCGAAATCTGAATCTTGGCTTTCATGCAGCGTTCGGCAATCGGAATGTGGTCGCCGTGAATCGTTGCGGAGGCGGTCGCCAATGGTCCCTGCACGTCGCGGAAGGGCGGGCTGCCGCACATCAGCGCGTACAGTGTCGCACCCATCGAGAAAATATCGGCTGCGGCCGACACGTGCGAGCAATCGATGATTTGTTCCGGTGCCATAAATCCGGGCGTTCCGAGCAACGTCCCCTGGACCGTGTTGCCATCGTCTTTACGCAGAATTGACGGTGCGTCTTCGTCGGTATTTTTCGCGAGGCCCAAGTCCATGAGCTTCGAGGCTTCGAAATCGAGTTCCTTGTCTTTGCCATGCGGAACCATGATATTCTGCGGCTTGATGTCCCGGTGCATGACGCCTGCGTCATGCAGCGCCTGAAGCCCTTTGCAGGCTGCAATGCAAATCTTCAGTGTCTCTTTTTCGGGGACGGCTGCCGTCGCGCCAGCATCCTTCGAACGCGATTTCAATTTCTTCAAATAGCCCGACGCATCCGTGCCTGTGACGTATTCCATCACCAGGAAGTTGAGCTCGCCTTCGCTTCGCGCGTCATAGGTTTTGACGATGTGATTTGATGTGAATTTTTTCGAGAGATTGGCTTCTAGGAAAAAGCGGCCGACCATGCTCGGATCGTTTTGGACGATCTTGATTTTCAGGGTCTTTAAAGCGACTTCACCGAAGCGGTGCTGATAGCCCAAATAGACGGAACCGTTGCCGCCTTCTCCCAGCTTTTTTATGAGTGCGATTTGATCGACCAGCGGGCAGGTGTAAGCACCGATCTGAATTCGCCCCATGTTTAACAAATCGGGTTCGGTCAGGAGCAGATTTGGAGGGTCGTTGGGATCAATCCGCGCCTCGACACTTTTGAAGAATTTTTGGAATTCGGCATCCTGCATTTTGGAGCCGCCCAGAGAGCCAGAAATGCCAGACTTCGGGCCGGAACTGGGCTGCTGAACACCCGAGGGTTGAGCTTGCGCTCCGGACGTGTGATCGCTGCGCAACCGCGACTGCATGATGGTGAGATTCTCACCTTCCATCTGCGTCTGCTCGGGATCAATAAACGACGAAATGGAAAGGCCATCAGACGGCGGAGTTCTCTCGCCTGCACTTGCGCCCGAACCCTCGCGCATCACTTCGTCATTTGCCATGTAGCTACAACCTCCGATGGATGAAATCATAGAGCTAAAATGAGCCAAAGTCAATCGAAATATGAGGGGCGAATGGACGGGAGAACGGCACCCGGTGAACGGCGAACAGCTTTTTTTACCGCGAATTTTCGCGAATTTTCGCGAAAACGGC
>JBAXUS010000246.1:0-8463 GCA_037129555.1 Planctomycetota bacterium | reverse complement strand
TAGCATCCCGTAGATGTTTCCGCCGGTAGGGATGTCCTTCGGAAGCGCGACCCAGGGGTAGTCTGTGTATATTGCAAAATTGAGTTCGGCAATAGGGTCCAACCGCCTTAGATGTTCAGGGACCGGCCAATTGATACGTTTTCCATCAAGTCCCACGTCTAAATCAATTTCGTCGCAAGTATCTGGCGCAGATTTCAGTGCAGCGACCGTGGTTTCAAGAGGGGCAGTTTTATTCGCCTTTCCGATCTTTGAAACGTTCATGGGATAAACTGTCCCGTTTCTCGTTGCCATGCGCTCCATCTCCGAATCGTTCGGAGATAACTCATTTCTAAGCTGGCCCACAAAACGATCACTTACGCCACACTGCTTCGCAATCTCGCCATTGCACCAGCGGCTCCACTCCGCGTCTGTCAGCAAAGTCATGGCTGCTTTTCTTTTGTCGGCGTTGGTTCGGCGCAGTCCGTGAGTTGCGTTGGCACCCACTGCAAACAGCTTGGCGTCACGCTGCGTACCGTCTCTGATCTCAACTTCGATTTCTTCAAACCCTGCTTTTACGCGGCCATGATAGCGGTGAAACCCATCAGCCAGCCACTTATGCTGGCCGTCGTCAAAGGCGATGACAGGCGGATATGTCGCGCCCACCTTCATAGACTCTGCATATTCGTCAACCACGCCCTGATCGGTGGCGACGCGCGCCTGGGTGTCGCCGTCCAGCCGAAGTTCGTTCAACTTCACTTTATGTATCATCGCACTCTCCCCCTTTACTTTTCAGCCCAAGAAAATATCGAACTAAAACGGAACCGAATTTGGCAGCCCACCAAGCTAGAATTCTGTTTCAAGAACTCGGTAGTCAAATGATCGACTGCGGACATCGTTTCGTCGCTTCTGTAGAAATAATGAATTTCATCGTGTACCTGAAGCCCGAAAAGGATGGGCAGCGTTGCGCCGGCATGAACGCCTGGTTCGATCAACTGGTTGTAAAGTCGGGATTGCAGTTCCTTGGTGAGGAACGATCCCAGGCTTTGGATCAAGAAATTGAACGATTGGCGCTGGATAGAACCCTGTAGCCCGAAAGCTCCGCCGCGCAATGCCGAGCGTAACGCCTTGAGCACCGGCACAGTGGCTGCCATGCCGGTTTCAAAATCCTTGCCGCGATACACTACCGCCGGGGAGTAGACCAACGCAGGAAAATGTCGGTCGAGGTAAGTAAGTCCGTCGAAGCCCCGAGTGGAATCCGCGATCTTGCCAGCGATGAAAGCCAGACGCAGAGCGACCCTGAAATGGCGGGCGACACCTACCTTATTGGGAACGCTAGTCGCGTTGGGTGTCTCAACCAAAATTCCAACGAAGTTCGGATCGTTTTGAATTGTCGTTACGGCTGAATGGACGGATTCGATGGCCCGTTTCGTGACCGGGCAGAGTTTCCAATAGTCGTCCAACATTTTCTCGGCTTCATTTTCAGTGCAGTCGGCATTACGCGCGATGCCGAATTTTGACGCGCCGTAGGGGATTCCGAAACCAATGGGTTTTGCCTTTGCTCGAAAATGCTTAACGCGTTTGTCTTTAGACTTTAGCAGAGTCAAAATTTCCTCATCGGTTGAATTCGGCAAAAGCTCATGCAATTCCTTATTGAAAAGTTTGAGCGCGGTTTCACTGTGCTCATCGGCAGGATCATTGTCGGTTTCTTTGGAATAGATCGCCTGGGTGAAGGGGTCCTGTGTGATGCCGGATTTGATTCTCAACTCAAGTTGATCGAAATCGCCACAGCACATTTTCCAGCCTGCCGGCGGCGTGAACATTGCGCGGAAATGCACTTCCTGATCTTTTTCCCAATCTGTCTCGCGGTCGGGCGATGGCATCTGCTGGCTGTTTGGATTCGTACACGTCATCCTGTCAGTCTGCGTGCCGGAGATGTGAAACAGCGGAAACACGCTATCGCCGCGGATCGAGTCGACGAACTGAAGTTTTCTGTCAAACACCCGAGCCTGGATCAGCATTTCCAGATTCAAAATCGGAACGTCTAGCCCCGTGTTGCCGGGATTTTTGGCGATGATCTTTTTCCTGTCCCCCTTCAACTTCTTGAGCAGGGGCTCCAGCGTATCCTTGCGTCGGCCGTCTTCGACATCTTCAATTTCGTCTTCAGTTGTCAATGCAGTGTTGGCTTCCTTCACCACGTGAAGATTCAAGAAGTCTATAACCTGGTCGGAACTGTTGATGTTTTTCAGTCCCAACCGCACGCAGTGCTCGACGCCCTCGGCCCGCCTTGCTTGATATGCGCTCTTGGCAACATCGCGCGCTTGTTCGTCAATGTGGACGCCGATCATACGAATGGCTGACGCCCACGGCACCAGCGCCATGTCGTGCGCCAAAGCAGCGAAGTCTGGTTGACATGAGAAATGGTCGTACACGACGCGAAGCATTGTGATGTCGGCGGCGGCATAGGCGAGCATCACCGGGTCGCGTTCAAGCTCCAATGATTTTTTCCACGCATCGATGTGGCCGCATTCGGGCGACCGTGATCCGCCGCGCTCTGTCCAGACCGGGCATTCATTGTCCGCGGTTCCAAATATGTCTTGGAATTCCTGGCGCTGAACGGCACCGGTGTAGCCGAGCATTGGCGCCAATGTTTTTAAACTGTAGGCAGACGGCACCCGGATCGAAAACCGAACGTCCGCCAACACGCGGTGATCATTTGCTTGGATGGCGTGCTCGCGACGTTTCTTTTCCGCTGAAAATGGTTTATCGTCCCACGCCCACTTAAGATGGTCGCCCAGCCGCCAGCGTGCTTCGATCCCGCCGCCGTCCTTGTTGAGGTTTTCGCGCAGCTTGCTCGTGAGCATCTGGATGGCGGTGACGGGCATTTTCCGAAATGTAATGCCGGGGTATTGCTGGAGTTCGTTGGCGAAGGGTGGCAGACGTTGCGCCGCGATAAATGTGTCAACACAACGGTCCGGCCATACGACTTGCATCTTCTCCAGGCGTTCCTCAAAAGATGACTCTCCCTGTCGCCAGATGCGCTCCGCATTCCAAACCGCCTCTTCCGACCAGCTCTGGCCCTGGGCGTCAAGAATCGCCGCGACGGTTGCCAAATGGGTGAGCTTGGTCATGTCGAAGCCGAGATTGTGACCGATCAAACATTGACCGGGACGCGCGAGCGCACGGATAAATTCCAGAATCTGCGCGGGAGTGTGGTCACGCACACGGACAATCAGCGGGAGCCTTGAAACCGGGTCCTCGAACTGTAATAAGAAGGGGATTCCAGGCAGACCAAGTGTTTCACTATCCAAAAGGACCTGAGTGCTCGCCCTCAGCATGTTCGCCAGCGGGATGAGGTCGTCAACGATTTGGTAAGAAGCGGCCGATTGCCGTCCAGGGGTGGGGCCGGGTTCTAGTGTCGGGATGGTGTCGGAGTAAAGCATTCTTCTAAGCCCTCATTGCCGTGCTGATTACATTAAGTGTCGGGGTGATTGGGGTAAACTGCCCGCCGCCCCCCCCCGCCCAATACATCACTTATTTTTATTGCTGTGTATTGACTACCGAAAATATATGAGCATCTTTATTCATATACTTTCCTAGAAGTTACTCCGACACCCCGCCAAGTAATTCGCTTTAAATGGTTTATGGCGTCGGTGTGCCCACGCCATCAGTCCGACAGCCCGGTCATGAAATCCCGGAGTCATTCTCGGGTTCGAGAAGTTCAATTCCTAGCTGCTCACACAATGCCGCCGGTATAAAAAGGGCATCCTTGCGGGCATGCCCAAAGTCATGCTTATTGCCGGACGTGACCCCATGCTTGTTAAAACGTTTGTGGATGCACTCCCCCATACGCGCGGGATCGCGGACATCGTAGCGCGCTGGATTCTGCTTTTTCAGGTGTGCGAAGACCGGGCTCAATCGCAGCCATACGCCTTTTTCGGCATGTATGTCAAAGTTCCCGGCGAGATGTTGTGCATCACGGTTTGCGGTCACCGCATCCAACGCGTCTCGGATGAACCGCTCCGCACACGACGATGCAGTCGGGTGACTATCTTGGTCGTGTAGTTTCCCACAGAGATGAAGGCGACAAAAGGCGACAAGCTTGGATTCGATGTCGATATTTACGGCGAACTCGCGGAGCAGTTCTGCACTAACAAGAACTGCGGCATAATTAAAAATTGTGCGCTCCATGCCGGCCCGGATGCCACCATCGCTATTCAACATCTGATTCAAGAATTCAATCTTAAGATTCAGGATGTCCTGGACTTTGTGTCCGGCCGTTGCGAGGAATTCGAGCCACTGAGTGTATGGAAAACCAGTGCGCTGGGCCTTTGCCTTTTTGAGCGCGTTCGTGTTCAGTTTCTCAGGATCGAAGTGAACGATGATCTGCTTGGAATCGAACGCTTCATCATCGAAAGCTTTGTCTTGTCCCAACAGGATTGCGCAACCAGCCACGAAATAATGGCCGTCAGGGCCGTGAGTGCAGTACGTCCCATTGTAGGCGGTATTGAGCACTGCGAGGGCTCCGCTCGCATACTCTGGGGGCAGCCGGTGAGATTCGTCGACGAAGACGGGAACGTTGTGGTTTCCAATGATTCGGAGCTGGCGGTATCGCGATGTGAGTTGCTCTTGCGCGGCCACAAGGCCCAACCCCGTTCGAGCACAAATCTCAGCAGCTATAGTGCTCTTAGCAGCCGAGGCATCGCCCACCCACGATCCATGCGGATACGCGCCGAAAAACGCTTTTAGCGGGGCGCCCAATAAATGCGCGAACGCAACATCCATCGGTGGAGAAATCGCGGCGATCTCCTGGAATGATACGTTCGCATCGCCTGAATCGCGGAGCTGGGCACCGTGGTAGTAGCAATCCTGATCGCCGCGCGGGAACCGGGTTTTTCCCAAGGGAAATGACTGATCTCCGTTTTTGGCGATGCCCACGAATAGTGGTGAGTCCAACGTGGGATCGTGACGTTGAAAATCGACTGTTTGAAGTTTTTCGCCAACGTACATTTTGAATCTTCGCGAGTCTGAAACCACGAGGTCGGCCAGTGCTGTGGTGTACTGCTCACCATTGAACAGATCGTTCTCCAGCGTAATCACCTGGGTCTGCGGCTTCCCGCCCAAACACATTTTTATTGTCGCTTGGTAGCGCCGATGCGTTGCAGAGCCGGGGTAGTAAACTTCGCCATAGATGCAGCTTTGCAACACGAAGGGCGCGACCACTTCCGCATCATCGCCGTTCTTGACGAGAACCACGCCGCGCTCAGTCTCTCTCATGCAATGGGCAATCAAATTCTCATCAGAACTTTCAAGTTTATCGCCCGGCATCGCGGTCAGGAAAGTCTTGGTGTTTACGTTTTTGAGCCCATTTTTCTTCGCCCATTCGGCGGCGCTTTTCTTAAACATCTCGTTCTTCGGCTTGTCAAATTTTCCGTCTGGATGAACGCTCTTCTTCCTTAATACTCCGGCCAGCGCTCGGCAAACCGCGAACGCCTCATCCACGGACAAGCCGCCAAGACGTGTCTTCAACATGGTTGTTTTCAAGAATTCATCGATGTCGGCAGCTGCCATTCCTTCGACGATAAATTGAACCGGAATGTGTAATTCCCACGGTGCCGTCGCTACTTCCTTCAGTTGGCGCCATTCCTCTTGACTCATGCCGTCCGCCACGCATCCGTCAAGATCGGCTTTGACCTTGGGCTCTCCGTTTCTTGTTTGTGTCGGTTTAAAAAATCGATCAGGGAGCGTAATGATTTTCACTTGGCAACCGAGATCGAGGCTGAGTGCGTATGCCAACCGGATCATCTGGATGGTAGGTTCGTAAACCGTATGTTTGCCATTTATGATCAGCCGCTCGTGGTCAGGCAAGACAAAAAGCCGCGCACCCTGGTTAGTGCGCATGCGTACTGAATTGGCCAAGAGGGCCACGCGACCGAGAAAAGAACCTGCACCTTGCATCCCGATACCCTGGTCGCCGAGTTGGTGGATCATCGCAGCTTTTATTTCGCTCTCGGCAATTACAATGTCGTTGCTTCCGATTGGTAAAGGCGTGATGTAGGGCGGATATTCGATTCCCTGAGCTGAGGTTTTATGGATTCGGGTCAGGGTCAGCACTCCCGATTTTTCGGACAGAAAAGGTATCGCGATGGTGCTGGGAAGTTTTTCAAACGGCACCGTTACGCCCAGCGCCGGCAGGTCCTGCTCGGTTACCGAAAAAAGGCGTAGCTGTTGCAGCGTTTCGACGAGGAAGCCCCGCTTCGCCGTGAGTTCCTTCCCGTCTTTTAACGAAAGGACTCGGCCTTCAATGTTCAAGCCACTGGTTGGCTGGGACTTATCCTGCGCAGTGAAATCTTCTTGAGTATTGAAATCGACTAAACCACTGGGTACGCTGTTCACGGGTTCACCTCTACTGGACCCGCCGCAAAAAGTTTGCGGCGACGCTGCGGCTGACCCCGCGGCGTTTTTCTTTGTTCGTTTCCGTTTATTTGTGTGCGGGAATTTCTTCTGCGCGAGCTAGCCGCCCACCGCACTCACCGTTGCGAAGCCACGCATCCAACGTTTCCTGATGAAACCGAACCACACGACCGCGCCGCACGAACGGCACATATCGTTGCGAAACCCAATTATGGACTGTGCCGACAGCGACATTCAAATACGCGGCGGTCTGTTCCACCGTGAGCCACGGCGTGTGCCGCGAAGGGGTGCGCTTTACGGAATTCATTTTCTTTCCTCACCGTGAATGTGCGTGAACTGAGCACCATTACGATGAGCAGAATAGAGCGCAAAATTTATGAACTCAAGAGGCTGGTCATTTTTACGCGACGTGTTTGAACGCTGCGAAAATGTATGAGTAAAGGACCTGCGCTTCGTCCCGTATTGAACGATGCTTTAGGACCGAATTTCGCACCGAAACACCTATGAAATTACGATTCTGTCCCGGCCACAAGCTGGCAGTTTTTATCGATGATCAGAACACGGCGAGGACTGAAATCAGGCTTCGTCTGAACGTCGTTTTAAAATAATTTTTGCAAAAGTTTTCGTCGATGATTCGGCATCTGAGGTGGCCGCTATCGCTTTCTGCGGTGTCACATCCGGTTGCTATCGCTCCGTTGAAATATCGATCGCTCGCAAGTCGGCGTAATGTTTTCGCAAAGTCTCCACCGAATCCCGCAAAACCGCCGCGGCGTGGTCGAATCCGTATTTCAGAATCATCTCCCGCGCACAGGTCCGCCGGAAAGTACGTGAGTCCAGTTTTTCCAGTTCGATTTTCAGCTTTAGACTTTCAAGTTCGTTGGCTTTCGTCGCGGAATTTTTAAGCCGCCGCAAATACGCTTTGGAAAATTCACAGTCATCGATTGGCCAGAGTTTCAGAGCCTTCTCATCTGCATTTTCACAGACCGAAACGACTGCGCCCGATTCTTCATTCAGCGGGAACAACAGAAACCCCTTTTTCTTGATGCGTCTTTTTAGTGCCGGCAGCGCGAACGCCGGGACCTGAATTTCATCTTCGGACCGCGCCGTTTTCAGCCGTCGAACTACCTTCCCGTCCTGAACCAGCTTTCGCAATTTGATCTTTGCTTGGCCTTTAAGAATACAGTTTTTGGTTTGGATCAGAACCAGTTCCTCGGGGCGAACCCCGCACGCGTATTGGAGCGTGGCTGCGTCCGCCCAATACTGACCCCACTGCAGTTTCATGGCTTCAATCAGTGCCAACGCCTGTGCGTTTGAGAGCCAGTACCAATCGGGGGACTCCTTGTCGTCCGTATGTTTTTTTAGACGTGGCTTCATCACGCCTTTGACTTCTTTCTCGTCGAAGGCTGAATTGGCGAAGCGCATGAATTTGCAGATTTGGTCGGTCTGCTGGCGCACGTTGCCGCTGGAATTCGTACTCAACAGGCCTGCCAAATAATCAACCAGGTTCTGCGGCTCGACATCGAGAACATTCTGGCTGTCGCCGACATGCTTTGCATATTTCTCCAGCCAAAAGCGTACGATCTTTTTGTAACGCGGGGAAGCGTTTGAGCCGGTGGGGCTGGCGAGATAATCGTTCACGGCCTGCGTCATGGGCCTGGGCTGCATGTCGGCGGTTACCTTCACCCCCATTCGTTTAAGGATCGCTTCCAGAACCGCAATTCTTTGGACTTTCGTGTCCAGGTCTGCGTGAGCATCGGCAAGTCGCTGGGCGAGATTTTCAAATTTCCATGGACCCTTGTGGCCTTCAAACACGCGCTTCTTTTTGGGGTCCCGACGCAAGGCCACGCTCATGAATTTATCTACATTCGCTTCATTGGTCGATGATTTCAAATCCTGAAATGCGTCGACAATCTGTGCCGTGCGATCACTTGCGCCCCATGCCTTGCGGGCGACGGCATCGAGCGTTCTTGGCGGATTTTCCCACCACGCCGGGGTCGCGCGGATGGTTGAAATGACACGCGCGCGTTCATGCGCGACCAGCTGGTCGGACGTTTCCAATGTGGGGCGTTTTTG
>JBAXUS010000245.1:0-8504 GCA_037129555.1 Planctomycetota bacterium | reverse complement strand
AGACATTCAATAACTGGTCGTCACTGTTTCGTTCCATCCCGTCAATCAACGCCTTAAATGCGTCGTCGGGAGTGGTGAATACAGTTTGCTTGGTACTGTCATTGTGGCCAATATCCAGTGCTAGAAGTTGCGCACTCATAAAAGTTGCTGCCAAAACAAACAGGATTGATCGTGAATATCGCATGCGTAGTTCCTCACAAAAATGGTTAATAAAGAGATCACAGATTTACGTGCTTATCGTTTTCGCGGACTCGTATCCCGACCGCCTGAATTCCTGCTTGACGCACCGCGATCAGACTGCCGTTGTGTCGTCGGGCGATCGGTGTAGTGCTGAGTTTCCTGCCGGATTGTCGGACGCGACGGTGTTGTACGCTGGACAGGCTGTGACGGTGTCGGGCGGACCCGCTCAGGGCGCTCAACAGGTGTCGGTCGTGTAGGCTGGCGACTAGTACGGCCACGTTCCGATTCTTTGATCGTTTGATGTCCGCGACTGGAGGACCCTTCAGCATCCGGTGTCAGCTTCGGTCGAGGTGTGACGGGTCGTGGAGTAGCCGGACGTGTCGTTTCCGGTCGAGGTGTGACAGGTCGTGTCGTCGTTCTGTCAGGCGTTGTCACTTTTCCGCCTGCTCCCATCGAGGGGCGAATCGGTCGAACGCGGTCGGGTCGAGTCTGATTTGACGAAAGCGGATTGATCCGGTTGGGACGCGATCCCGCAAGCCCCGAACCTGCACCCGAACGTCGCGAATACCAGGAAGGAATGGTGCGGTTATGCGCTCGCCACAAGCTCGGACTGCGGTACGAATTCCAACCGCCACTATTCCACGAATTGCGCCGCCAAATGCGGTGGTTGTGCCAATCAAAATCCCCACCAAGCCAGAGCCCAAAACCAAATCCAACGCCCCAACTATAAAAAGGCCGATCATAATACCGGTCGCTGATATAATACGGATCATAACTGGGCACATAAATAACCTGGGGGTCCGACGGCACAATTTGAATGATATTGCGCTCGACCACGACATTCTGTTTATCATTACTGACCAGATGCCCGGCCACTTGCGCCTCACTTCGAACCTGTTGGATCGCGCGAGATACATCTTCCATCTGGTACGTCACAGCAAAACCAAGCTGCTCCATCCACGTCACGTCGTCATTGAGTTTCTTTAAAACAGGCGAGTAATGTAGTAACGCAATGACGCTGCTATCCCATGAGGTATTCTCTGGCGGTGTCGAAGGCGAATCGCTGGTCTGAGTGTAGCGATACGCTTCCACGACTTCCGTAGGAAACGTGCTGGCGGGCAATAACTGAGCCAGCAACGCGTCGGGATACAAGGCGACCGGTGCGACCAGCGTGTGCAATTCCTCCGTCGTCAGCTTATCGATTTGAGAGGTATCGGTTCCTGCATACGATGCTTCTTCATACGCCCTCACTCCGATGCTTACGAATGCAAGTAGAGCGAGAGGAATGATGCCCAGGCGGATGCGGCGCGAATACCTCGGTGTGAGGTCTTGTTTCATGTGTGGTTCTCCTATGTGTTGTTCAAGGCGAGTTGAAAACACATGCCTAAATTCGCATATGCTCGTAGCCCGAATCACATGGAGAGAGTATGACAATTATATAAGACTAGATATGGGGTAATACCCTATCTTGAACGAGTGTTGTGGTCCGATTACGCCAGATTTCCAGCATCCCCACAGTTATCGTAAGTGACACCGGCCCTAATATCAGTCCTGCCGTTCCAAATAATGTCAAGCCTCCCAATACAGCTATAAAAGCGAGTCCTGTATGCAGATTGATACGGTTCCCAACCAACATGGGATAAAGCAAATTATCGATCGTTCCGACAACCAGCGTGCCCCATAATACAAGGATAATCGCCTTACCCCAGTGTCCATCGAGTGCCAAAAATAATGCCGCAGGGATCCAGATAATAAATGCACCGAACATCGGAATCACTGCAAGCAATGCCATCACAACGCCCCACAGCAAGGGTGCTGGTAAACCAAGCCACCAAAACATCAACCCGCCCAACATTCCCTGTACGATAGCGACAACCAGTGTGCCATAGATGGTAGAATAAATCGTGTCACCAACACTCATAATCAGCCGATCCATTTCAGCGTCAGACAAAGGCGACAGCGAACGAAGCGCCAGAAACGCAGCCTTGCGATCACGCAGTATGAAGAATAAAAAATAGAACGTGATGAAAATACCAATGAGTTGATATGCCGAAACTTTAACCACCGAACCCGCGGTGGTGCTAAGCCAATTCGCGAGTGAGTGAACCGTTTCAGGCAGATTCGTCTCCTGCTCAATCCGATACACAAGTGGAGCCAGCCTGGGCTGCGCCTCAATCGCCCGCCGCCAATCGCCCGAATTGAGCTTGGTTTCAATATGCTTCGCACTCTCCATCGCTTGCAACACCAGATGCTGCGCCACAAAGATAGTCGGAATGACAACGATCATGAAAATAGAAAAGACAGCCACTCCGGCTGCTACACTTGTATTCCGATACTTGACTTCGAGACGGCGTTGAAATGGAACAAAGACAACAGCCAGTGCCAATGCCCATGTCAGAGGTGCCAGAAACGGCACCGTCATCAAATAGCAAAGATAGACCCCAAACGCCGTCGCCGCCATCAACACAACAATCTGAAACACACTCCGCGTTTCCCAGTCGTCGATAATCGGAACAATCACGATATTAGATTCAGATGGATTCATGAAATATCCCGGTATATGAATAGAAGCCCCGAACCGCTTTCAGCTAAAAGTACTTTTCTAATTCCGGGAAGTTAAGACGAAGACGCTTTAGATTTTAGTCATCTTATCCCTATGCAAGAAGGCTATCAGAAAGCATCATGGAGGAGTTATGGGGTATTACCCTATTTATTACTGGAAATAGGTGACTGTGCACTCACTTTTGAAATCCTCTGGGGCATATGCATCATAATAACCGAAGTCTGACTCACACCATCCACCCATACAACGCCAGCGCCCCAAGAATAACCACAGCACCGAAGACCTGAACCAGCAGGATGCCGAGTGCGCTGGGTTTGTTCAGGACGCGTTGGCCGACGCTCGTGATTTTGGATTCAACTTTGGCCAGAATGCCGCCCCACAGCAAAAAAATCATGCCGATGCCGAACATGCTCGCGATCACGAGCAGGTAGATGCCGTTCTGCCCGATCGTGTCCGGGTTGGGTGGGTTGAATTGGACCAGTACGGTCGCTCCCACCAACGCCGCAAAACAAAACGCCAGTCTAAAGATGCGCCAGCCACGTTCGGGCAGGGATTCGGCCATGGTTTGGGCTTGGCGGTGGACGTTCACCATCGCGTCCGACAATTTCATGCGCGCGGACTGGCTCGAGCGCAACGGGGCCAGCGCCTCCTCTAAGAGCTCGTTCTCCTCTTTGAGCTGCTTCAACTCCGCTTGCAAGTCAGGCGACTCCGCCAACACGCGCTCAACCTCGGCGGCCTGCTGCGGTTCGAGGAGCCCGTCGGCGTACTGAGTCAATAATGGCCGAGCTTCGTCAATCGTCATGATGCTTCCCGATGAAACCGGTACGTGCTTACTCCGTCTTCCAGCGTTTCAATGATTCTCGCAACAGATCTTTGCCGCGTGACAATCTTTTATCGACCGCCGCGTGGGAAAGATCAAGGATATGGCCAATTTCGCTGTGGCTGCGCCCGTCGACATATTTCAGAATGATGACTTCGCGGTAGATTTCCGGGATGTCGTTAAGCGCCGTGCGAATACTCGCGAGCTTCTCGACTTTTTCGGCTTGTTCGGACGGCGAGCCCAGCCGGATAACCGAGCGGCTTTCGTCTCGTTTCACGTCCATGGCGGCGCTGTGCAATTTGCTTTTGCGGAGAACGTAAATCGCTTTGCGATACGAGATGCCGTAAATCCAGCTCGCGAATTTGGATTTCTCGCGCAGTTCGTCGAGACTTCCGGCGGCTTCGAGGAACGCTTCCTGGGCGCAATCGTTGGCGGAATCGACGCTGCTGAGAATTTTATACGCAGCCGTCACGGCGACAGAATAGTACCGGTCGACGAGTTCGTCGAACGCCGCGCGAACGCCGTTTTGCGCGTTCTCAACTAATTCCGCGTCGCTCGCGCGATCGGCCATGCTCTTCGCCTCTTGAGATCCGGTCCGTCCCGCGCTGTAGTGGCGTGAGACCGACGAACACGGACGTGATTTCCGCACTATGCTACGAGTTTCCGAAACGCAATTCCCGTTCAATTTTGATTTCTTCCCGGATGTGTCTTGGATGCCAGCGACGCTTCGTGCTAAAAATGGGGGATCACTCAGGGCGATAACGGGATTTGTACAGCCTGCGCGAACGGCGTTTTTTTCGGCGCTTGAAGCGATTGACACGCAGTAAATTCGTGGCACTCTCGTCATGTTTGAGTCGTTGCGAAATGAGAAAGACTTGAGGAGCAGGGAATGGCGAAGCTGACGATCACAGATGACTCCGGGCGCGAGCGCGCGTACCTCTTGAAAGACGCCGTCACCATGGCGGGCCGGGCGTCATCGAATGCGATTCAAATCAATGACGACAAATCGAGCCGCCAGCATTTCAAAATCGAGCTTCGCGACGATGGTTACTACCTGGTCGATATGGGTTCGACGAATGGGACGCGCTTGAATGGCTCCAAAGTCGGACTGCCCACGTTGCTCTTGTCCGGCGACGTCATCGCCGTTGGAAAATGTTCGCTGATCTTCAACATCTACGACAACGAAGTCGCGAAAGCGTCCGTTCCCGGCGACGCGCCCGTACCTATTTCGCCCGAAGTAGCCAATCAACCGACGATGCAAGCTGCCGACTTTATGGAGCAAGTTCCAGCCGTGGCATCCCCCGTTTCGCAGCCGTCGCGCGCGAATCATCCCGTTTATGTTTTGCGCGCGATTGAAGGCGCATTGGCCGGCAAGACGTTCGAACTAGGCGATGAGCCGTTGACGCTGGGACGTCACGCCAGCAACACGATTCAAATCGAAGACGAAGCGGCGTCGAATTATCACGCCGAAGTCGCGCGCGAAAACGGTAACTATGTCGTCTCCGATCTCGGCTCCACCAACGGAACGCGCGTCCGTGGCGCGGGCCGGACGGACTTCGAAAAGATCGTCAAAATGCCGCTGAAAACCGGCATGCAGATTCGCGTCGGCAAGACGCTGATCGAATTCCAAAACATCGGCGCGCCCGAAGCGGACGATGATGACATGCGCACCTACGCGTCGTCGGCTCCGATGGATGTCAAGAAACTCGACGAGCATTTGAACGCGTCGGTGGGCGCAGCGATCATCGGCGGTGGATCGAACAATTCAGGCATCGGCGGGAAAATCGCGATTGCTGCCGGCGTATTAGTCGTCGCTGGTTTGGGCGCGTTTTTCGTTCCGGCTCTTTTGAAAAGATCAGCCTCCGGAACAACGGTTGTGACGACAACGACGGATGTCACAAAAGCGCCGCCTGTGGTCAATCTGATTCAGAACCCCACCTTCGACCTGGACATTGACGACGAAGGCTATCCGAAAGAATATCAGGTCTTGAAAGGCTCGCCTGAAGCGGTCATCAGCGTGACGGTGGATGCTGAACATACAGCTGACAAACCAGACGCTCAGAAGCACGGTTTGCAGGTTAGCAAAGGTGACGCAAAATCGTTGCTGAAACCGACGGTCGTCGAGTGCCGTGATCCCATCGCGATTGATGCCGGGAAGTCCTATGAATTAAGCGGCTGGATGCGCAACGAAGGCGACGGAATTTATGGGCTGCGCGTCACGTGGCTCGAAGGCGACCGCACCTTGACCGAAAACCCGATCGTCGTGAAAGGCTCGCAGGGCTGGGGCAAAGACGTGAAGACGGCCACCGTCACGCCGCCTGTGTGGGCCACGCGCGCGCGCGTCGGCGTGTTCGTGCAAGGCAAGAGCGGTAAGACCTGTTTTGATGAACTCAGTTTCAAAGAAAAACCGGGAGCCGCGACGAAGCGTTCTCCGGACGTGAAAAACAATGGCATCGTCTTCCAATTCGAAGGCACGAAGGGCGCATTCAGCGTCAAGTCCCAGGACAAAAGCATCGTCGAAGACGGTACGTTGCGCTTGGAAGCGACCGAGAGCAAAGCGGCCAGCGATCTGACGTCAGCCTCGAAGATCACGCCTACTAAAGGTAGCGACGCAGCGGCAGCCGGATTCGAAGGCCGGCTCTTCGATTTCGCTCAACAGGATTTCGCAAATTTTTCCATCGTTGCAAAACCCGGCGCGTCCGGCGTGGATGTGAGCGCGATGCTCGATTTGCCCTCGGACACGACGAGCAAGCCGGTCATGCGCTTTTATGTCACAGGCAGCACCGCGCAAGGCGACATCGAAATAGCCAAACCTGATGGAAGCATCAGCCGTTTGCAAGGCACTGAAGACAAGACCGACACCGGCGTTAAAAGCGTGTTGTTCAATCCAGGGCAGAAGCCTCAGTTCGATTTATTGTTCGGAAAACCCGCGTCGATTTTGTTGAAGCGCGAAGGCAAACGCAGACTCGTCGAAATCCGTTTCGACAGCGAATTGCTCGTGTCGATGGCGCCGGAAGATGTCTTGCAAAAACAAGAGATGCTCGCATCACTGGGTGAACTCAAGAAGGCTGTAAACGCGAAAGAATGGGGCACAGTCGAAACGAAACTCAAAGCCTTCGGCGAAAAATACTCGGCACGATTTGCTGACGCAAAAGACGAATCGGCCAAAATCACCACGACGATGGATACAGCGTGGAAGTCCACGCAGGACGACTCGGCCCGATTGCTGGGCGCATTGCAAAACGCTCCGTCGGCGGAATTGCTGGATAAAGCGCGGCAAGCCAACCAACGCCAGACGGACGTCTGGAAGGGCACCGAAAAAGCGCCACAGGTCGCTGAAATGCTGGCTCAAGTTGAAGCGGTCGGAGCGAAGTTGTTGAACGCGGATGCTGAGAAAAAAGCAGAAGAATCATTCGCATCTGCGCAGAAGAATTTTGACGCCGGGAACTTCGAAGTCACCGTCGCGATTCTGCAGAAGAGCATCCTGGAAAACCCCGCGCTGGCCACAACCAAAGTCGCCGAAAAAGCGAAGGAGCTTCTCCCGAAAGCAACCGCCGCCTTTACGCGCCAAAAGAACATCAACATCATCCAGGATAATCTGCGCGCGATCACGAAGAATTACATTGCGCAGAAGAATTATAAGGAAGCGATCAAGATCATCGAAACAGACCCGGAGTACAAAGCCAACAAGGCCGACTTGAAGGAGATTCAAGCGGTGTTGGAAGAGTGGAAGAAGAAGGCTGGGATGTAAAACACCGACTACTTCACACCGGCGGAATTAAATAATATTTCCACAGCGCGGCTACTTCGCGCCCGATCAGCAGTGGCATTTTCGTAAGCATGTAACTCTCGTGAGCCGGGACGGTGCGGAGTTCCAAGCCGAGGCGCTGGCTCTCTAATTTGATGCGCGGCAGATGATAAAAATGGCTGACCGCGAGGATGCGACGATGCGGTCCCACTGACCCGGCGAGCAGGTTGCGCGCGTTCGCTAATGTCGCGCGCGTGTTGATCCCTTCGCGATCCAGAATGATGTCCTCACTGCGAACGCCCCACTGCAATGCAAGTGAGCGCATGACGTCCGTTTCGTGGATCTCCCCATCCCCAGGCCCACCCGAGAAAATGAGCGTCTTGACCCAGCCGCGTTTGTACAAATCGCACGCTGTTTGGACGCGATCTGCAAGCGCCTGCGACGCTCGGCCATCGGCGTAGGCTCGAGCTCCGAACACAATCGCCGCATCGGCTGGGCGTGAATAATCTGTTTTTCCAAAGAAGAAAATTTGAGCCAGCGGAAATCCGGCCAGGCACACAGCCAAAACTGGAAGCGCGATGCGCCAGTTTATTTTGATATCGTCAGTGCGATCAAATGCGATCACGAACCCGATCCATCCGAACGATAATGCCGCAGGCAGTGACAGCGGAATCGGAAATGAAGAATGTATCGCGCCGCGGTACAGCAATGTATAGAAGGTCGCACAATTTAACCCGCACACAGCCGCGAGCAGGGCCAGCGCCAGCAGAACATCAATTTTACGACCGCGTTCCATCTCAGGCAACAATGCGTACGACATCAACAGCCCGCACGCCAGAACAATCAGGAGTCGCGCCATGATGTCGGGCACGCCTCGAAAGTCAATCCACCACCCGTTGGCGTCCCATCCAGGGCGAATGAATCCGAGCAACGCGTTGAGCAAACCGAACGCGGCAATGCAGCCAGCGAGAATTCGTGTCATGGCGATAATACGCTCCAAACGGTTTTAACTTACACCGGCTACTATCGGCAGAATCCAGTTGTAAGTTGAGAAGCCAATTTCGAGGAGCGACTTGGGTGCGCGTGTATTTAGGATTCGTGAAGTAACTGAATTATCGCGCAACCGTCGTTAAAATACTCCTATTGACTCGCGCACAGTTAAAGCGGTAAGCATGAAGTGCCGATAATATAGA
>JBAXUS010000244.1:0-8511 GCA_037129555.1 Planctomycetota bacterium | reverse complement strand
TATGGATATGGTTACGGCTATGGATATGGCTACGGATTTGAACCGGATAAGACGGGTAGCGGACCGGCGTCGCGGGAGCGCTCGGCGCAGTCGCGGGCACGCGAGAAGGTCCGGGAGTAAATAGCGGATTGTGTTGGGAGCGGCGGCAGGAGTGCTGGCGCTCTAATTATTTTGATTGGGTTCAGGTGGGAGAGATGGTGTGAGGGAGGGGCGGTGCAACGTTCAGACAGCGCGGGATGGGTCCGGGTGCGGTCGCGCGGGGTCGTGTTGCGGTGTGTCGATTGTGATTTGCGCGGTTCTGGCGGCGGGGATTGCGCGGCGTGAATTGAAGGCTGAAGATACGACTCCTCTGTATCGGCAGAATCAGGCGGCGGAGTTGCGCGCGCCGTTGGACGCAGTGAATTTAGTGACGTTTCCGGAGCCCAAAGGACTGCGGCTGGGGCAGTTTGTTTTCAGCCCGTTTGTTTCGGTGGATTCGACGTATACGGACAATCCGACGCGCGCGGAAAAGAGCCGTGTGGATGATGTGTTGATGGAATATGCCGGTGGATTTGCGACGATGTTTCGCCCGGCAGAGTGTGCCAAGCTTTCCTTGAATTACGACTTTGGCTGGCATGAATACGAGTTGGGATCGGCGACGTCGTACGCGAGCCACCAAGCGTCGTTCAATGCTGCATTGACCCGCGTGGGTGTTGAAGGACTGAGTCTCAATTTCTCCGAGCAGTATGTGCAGACAGGAAACAGCAGTGCGCTGGAAAACCAGATTGTTCAATTCTCGAGGTATCAGAGCAATCGAGCGGCGATGCGGTCGATTTATGCGTATAACCGGTTCAAGATTTCGGGCGAATATGCGTACGCGTTGCAGGAGTATTACGAGCGCGTGAATGCCCCTTCGAACTTCAGGACGCACACCGGCAATTTGGAATTTGCATGGGAGTGGCTGCCGAAACGGTTTGAGATTTTCGAGTCGTTTCAATTACAGCGGACACTGTTTGATCATGTAGACGGAAACGATTTTGATGCGTACACGATCACGGCGGGAGTGCGGGGCGTGTATTCGAAATTTTCATATTCGTTCGCGACCGGGTATGCGTTTGCGGTGCCGCTGACGGGGCCAGGCGTGAAGGGTGATGCGAGTCTGAATGCGAGCCTTTCGTATACGCCACACCGGCGGCTGACGTTTGAGTTGACAGCATCGCGGGGATTTACGCCGGATGTGCGAACGGGTGCGGCGCTGGCGACGGATCTGAGTGCTGCGATGCGGGTGGCGCTGACGTCTCGGGGAAAATTTTCGCTGAACTACACGCGCAACCAGAGTGACCGAATGAGCGGGGATCAACAAATATCCGTCGCATATTCGACTCGTTTCGATTATAAAATCACCCGTAACGCGTCGGCTGTTTTTGGATTCACGCGCTATGAGCGGACGTCAACGCAAATGGGCGGCGCTTTTGTGGGGAATGAAGTGCGGTTGGGATGCAAACTGGCGTGGTGAAAACGCAACAGGCCGAGTGGCTGACGAAGGGATTAAGCGACGTGGGGGATGGGGTCAGACAAAACAATGAGGCGAACATCGCGGCACTGTGCTTGTGTGTCGTGGCGTTAGTCTGCGCCTCGGTTGGAACACACGTTCAGGCAGCCGAACCTGAGCCGCTGTCGCCTGCGATCACGTTTCGTTTTATGGGTGGTGAACGCATCAAATTAATCGTGGTGCCCGAGACGGTCGGAACGAGTCTGGAGCAGATCGTAACGGATGACGGATTCATTGCGATGCCGACGGGCGGAGAGCCGCTTAACATCAAAAATAAGTCACGAGCCGAAGCGCAGAAATTAGCGGCGGAGCGGATTCAAAAAGATTCAGGCGTCATGAAGGCGACGGCGGATATTGCGTTGCTGAGTGTCCCGGCGCGAAGTGTGTTCATCGGCGGCGAAGGTGTGCGGACGAGTCAGAGCATTCCGATCGTGGGCAGTTCGCCTTTGACATTGTACGCGGCGCTGTTGTCGGCGGGTGGGATTTCGGCGGACGCTGACCCAACGCGCGTGAGCGTGTCACACACGGCGGCTGATGGGAGCGTGAAGACGGAGATGTTTGATGTGTCTCAGTTCGGTGAACCGGCGAGCAAATCGCTGGGACCGGTATTGGAGGCGGGTGACGTGGTGAAAGTTCCACGTGGTGAGGTGTTCATTTTGGCCGGCGAAGTGGTTCGTGCCGGACCGGTGAACAAACGCGATCCGGCGTTGCGTTCGGATGCCGTGGTGCGGGTGTCGCAGGTGATTTATGCGACGGGTGGATTGAAGCCTGGCGCGAACCGCAAGGCGGTCAAGATTATACGCCAATCGAAGGACGGGAAGCGGCAGACGTTGGCTGTGGATTTGGACGCGGCGGAGAAGCCGGCGGGGCCGGTGGCTGCGAAATCCGGCGCCGATGTTGATCCTGTGTTACAGGATGGCGACATTGTGGTGGTTGGGGCAACGGGTGGAATTACGGTGTTGGGCAAAGTACGTGTGCCGGGAGTTTATCCGGTGGGCGGACAGACTATCAAGCTGACAAAGGTGATTGCAACGGCAGGTGGTTGGGCTGAATTTGCGAAGACGAATGCGCTTATTATTGTGAGAGCCAGCAATCCCCAAGCTCCGATGCACGTCGATATGAGCCTGATCCAAAAGGGTTCGTTTCAGGACGTGGAATTGGAAGAAGGTGATTTGGTTTATGTACCAGAGAAGTTACTGTAAAAATAGCCGGACGGTATGTAATTGAGTTCGTATTATGTAGTATGCGCAACGTCCCAAACGGAAGTACTTTATTATATGACTCAATTTCCAATTCCGCTTGCGGTTGGATTTTTTCTGTCCGCAGCTACCATGCCGCTGTTCATCGCGGCAGCGCGCCGGTTCGGGATCGTAGACGCTCCCGCGCATCGCAAGACTCACACGACGCCGACGCCCTATTTGGGCGGGCTGGGAATTGTGCTGGGAATTGTGTTGGGGCCGCTGATCTGCGCGACGATTTTCAAAATACCACTGATGTTTGTGGAAGTGGATCGCTACTGGATGATCGTGGGTCCTGCGCTGCCAGCTGCAATGTTGGGTCTGGTCGATGATGCGCGGTCGGTGCGCGCGCGGACGAAGCTAATTGTCCAAATCGTCATTGTCTTCATATTTGTGTGGGCCGGATTCAAAATCGAGCTGATCGAGTTTCCGGGTGTGCGCGGGTATCCGCTGTTTCATTTCGAAAGCATACCTTTCACGATGGGCTGGATGCTCGCGGTGATTAATGGTGTGAATCTGGTTGATGGGATTGACGGGTTGGGTGGTTCAGTGACAGCCGTGATTTACGCGGTGATCGCGACGATGGCGTTGTGCTTGGAGGATCCGGACTGGCTGGTGGCGGGAATTGCGTTGTCGGCGCTGGGAGCGACGCTGGGATTTCTGATGTACAATTGGAAACCGGCGAAGATTTACATGGGCGACGCGGGGAGTTTGGCGAGCGGGATGCTGATCGCGACACTGCTGGTGGCGATGGGGCAGCACCGGATCGGCGGGGCGATTCTGGAGAAAGAAGGCGACGTGCTGTTGCGTCCGTATTCGTATCAATTTGCGAAGATCACGCTGATCGCGTTCTATCCGATCATGGAGATTTCGCTGAGCATTCTGCGCCGACTCTTGAGTGGGAAGCCGATTGGCAGTGCGGACAAAGGGCACGTACATCACCGGTTGATGCGCTGGGGTTGGAGTGCTCCGATGGTGTGTCTTGCGGCTATGTTGATTTGTGCAATTGCCGGGTCAACCGTGTTGTTTGCTCAATTGCGTTACCACGGGGTGACAAGTTGGCTGTTGCTTGCAGGCGGGATTTTGTTTGTTCTGCTGCTGCATTACTCCGGATTTTTAGAGAACTTTCAACCTCAATCGATCCGTGGTAGCCGCCCACATTTCTTGATCGCGAATCATTTTATTTCAATGCAGCGGATCAAGCTCGAACTGGCTCACAGCATCGGGGAAGTGATGGCGTTGACGGAGCAGACGTGCGTTGAATTTGGTGTTCAGAAGTATTGTATGCGTCTGGCTCCATCGGGAAAAGATGCGGGCCCATTTGAATTGGAGTGGAGCAAGCCGGCGCTGGCGCATGCATCGTTTTTGGTCATCGAGAGCACTGCGGAAGACGCAGTGCCGGTGGGGGCGTTTTCGGACAAGGTGGGAGTGGCGTCGGGATCAGCGGCAGAGTGGACATTTGAGCCGCACGTGGTTGAAGAAGAAATCGATGTGGAGTACCGGGTGTTGATGAGCGACTTCATGCAAAAGGCGCTGGGATGCGCGGAGTATCTGTATGTGAAGCGTACGCCGGTACCGTTGGCGAGTGATGGTCAGGGCGAAAGTTCGACGAACGTTCGGTCATCGGAATTACGACGTCGAAAGCGGCATTCGGAGAAGATAGGGGAGGTGCCGCAGTCGCCTCCGGAACTGGCGGCGGGTGAAGCGACGGGACCTGAGGTGTGAAGGTCATGATTCTGGTCTTGCTAACGTAGAACCGAAATCTGTTCGGCTCCGGCACTGGCAGGGGTACCTGCCAGTGGCACACAATCAAAACGTTGTCATGCTAAAAAGTTCGTGTGCTGATTTGTCTGCATTGAAAAAACCGGTGCGATGATTTAGACTGGAGTGCATGGAAAACGACACGGTAAATGAGTCGCTTGTCCCTCCCGGCGAAGTTGCGGATCCTGGCCAGTCGCAGTCGTTGATGCTGCGCGGCGGCGAGGTCGTGATGCAATGTGCCACGTTGACGGGCTGGGATGTTTTTGAGCACATGGTCATGTACTGCCTGACACTGCTGGGCCAGGCGAAGGGGAGCATCTGCGCATTTTATCTCGACGATTTCGAGAATTGCGACGAATACACGCTGCGTGTGATTCAACGCTTGATCGGACGTTCCGGCTACACGACCAGTGATTTCGTGGAACCGAATGACAATGTCTACAAAGGATTTTGGGCGTGGCGGACGAAGCAAGAGCAGGCCCCAAACGCGTGACACCAGCTCCGGCTGAACGTCTGCGCATCACCGAAATCTACAAATCCATCCAGGGCGAATCGACCTTTGCGGGATTGCCGTGCATTTTTGTACGCACGACTGGTTGCAATCTGCGTTGTACGTGGTGTGACAGCGCGTACAGTTTTTACGGTGGTTCGTGGATGACGCTTGACGCCATCATGGCTGAAGTCGCGAAGTTGGATTGCAAGCTCGTTGAAATCACTGGCGGCGAACCGCTGCTTCAACCCGGCGTCCCGGTGCTCGCAGAGCGGCTGCAACGCGCGGGCAAAACGGTGCTGGTTGAAACGTCCGGCGAACGGCCGATTGAAACGCTGCCTGACGGCGTAATTCGCATCATGGATCTCAAGTGCCCGGATTCGGGCGAGAGCGGGCGCAATCGCGCTGAAAACATTCCGCATTTAAAAGCGTACGATGAAGTTAAATTCGTGCTGGCCAGCCGCCGCGATTATGAATTTGCACGCGACGCGATTCGGGAACACAATTTGGGCGAACGCGTGAACTCGGTCTTGCTCTCGGTGGTCTTCGGAAAACTGGAACCCGTGCGCGTTGTCGATTGGATGCTTGAAGACCAACTGCCCGCGCGTTTCCAATTGCAGATGCATAAATTCATTTGGGACCCGCTTGCCAAGGGCGTTTAACGCTTAAAAAAATCACGTGGAGACAGCATGATGGTGCAGAAGCGAATCGTTCGATGCGTGTTTGTTCTTTCTACAATGCTTCATGCGGTCGCGCTTGAAAACGCTGCGAAGGCCGTGAATACGACGCCGATTTCGAGTGTTCAATGGCATCCCACTGAGCCGTGGGTGACGTATGTCAAAACGCAGAACGACAAGTCTGGCAAACGCGATGTGCTGTATGTTTTCGACGCTTCGTTGTCCCGGGAAAAAGTGTTGTTCGATCCGGCGACCGGTGGCGGCGCGACGTTGCAACTTAAATTGGGCGGCTTCAAATGGTCTCCGGATGGCAACGCGTTGCTGCTGCGGACGAAAGACTCGCTCGCACTGTTTTCGCTCGCCGGGAAATCGGTGCGGCAGTTGATCGAGAACGATCCGGACATTGAGTCGCCCGTCTTCTCGCCGAACAACAAACGCATCGCGTTCATTAAAAAAAATAATCTGTACACGGTCGATACTACTGACGGATCGGTCCGGCAGCTCACGACCGACGGCAGTGAGACGATTCTCAATGGGAAATTGGACTGGGTTTACGGCGAAGAGTTGAACGAATCCAATCCGTCTGGGCGCGCATTTGCATGGTCGCCGGACAGCGCCCACATTGCATTTTTAAGGCTCGATCAAGCGCTCGTTCCGGAATTTCCCATCGTCGATTTTCTGCAGACACATGCGACTGTTTTGAAGCAGCGGTATCCGAAAGCGGGTGATCCGAATTCGAAGGCGGCAGTCTGCGTGGTTGCTGCGGATGGCACGCCGGATTCTATTATTCGCATGCCGAGGCGTGAGAACGTCGAATACATTCTGCCTGAATTCACATGGACGCCCGATTCGAAAACGCTCGCGGTGATGACGCTCAACCGGCAGCAAAACCATCTCACGTTGCTGGCTTGGTCGCCTGTAGAAAAGAGCGATCTGCGCGTGGTCATCGAAGAAAAAGATCCGGCGTGGATCAATGTGGTTGGCGGCCCACAATTTTTGAAAGCGGAAGCTGGAGCGACGGATGCGCGAGTGGGCTTCGGCGCGAAATTTGTCTGGCTCTCCGAGCGCGACGGTTGGCTCCACGCGTACCTCTACAACGCGAATGGAACACTGGCCCGGCAGATCACGCGAGGCCCTTGGATGATCACGCCGAACGCGTCACGCGCCGGCACGGCGTACCCGTTCCAACTCGACGGGGCGGGGGAGTGGATCTATTTTTCATCGACTGAAAAAGACCCGCGCGAGCGTCATGTCTGTCGTGCTCGAGTGGACGGAGCAGGGACAAACACGGAACGATTGACTCGCGAAGACGGCACTCATTTTCAACGCCTTTCGCCGGACGGAAAGTATCTGGTTGAAACGTATGCGTCCATCGAACAACCGCAGATTACGCGCGTGTTGAAGAACGACGGTTCGGTGCTTGCCGTCTTGTATCAAAGCGGCTTTCCGCAGAAGAATGCTTCCGCTGAATTTCACGAACTCACCGCGCCCGATGGAGTGAAATTGTACGGGCGCATGATCAAGCCTCCGAATTTCGATCCGGCCAAAAAGTATCCCGTGATCGTCGATGTGTACGGCGGCCCGTCGGTTCAGATGGTCCGGAATTCGTGGGGCGTGGACGATTGGCAGGATCAGCGGTTGGCTCAGGATGGGGCGATTATTTGGAAGATGGATAATCGCGGTTCGTTCGGACGAGGTCATGCGTGGGAGACTGCGATCTTCAAAAACATGGGGAAGAACGAACTGGCCGATCAGCTCGTTGGCGTCGAGTGGCTGAAGAAACTTCCTTACGTCGACGGGGAGCGTTTTGGCATTCACGGGTGGAGTTACGGCGGCTACATGACGCTCTACGCGTTGACGCATGCGCCCGAGGCGTTCAAGTGCGGTGTTGCTGGGGCGCCTGTCACGGATTGGAAATATTACGACACGATTTACACGGAGCGTTACATGGGGACGCCGACTGACAATCCGACTGGTTACCTTTCGGCCTCGCCGATGGCATCGGCGCGACGCTTGACCGCTAAACTGCTGCTCATTCATGGATCCAGCGACGACAATGTTCACATGCAAAACACGATGAATTTTGTGGACGCGTTGACCAAAAGCGGTCGGGCGTATGAACTGCAAATTCAACCTGGCCAGAAGCACGGATTTCATGGGGAACATGCGTGGCAATATTTAACGGATCGGATGATCGATTTTTTTAAACGCAATTTGTAAGGGGCTTGGCCCACTCTCGCGTTCGTCGCAGCCACGAACGGAACGAAAGTGTAAAAGGAACGTCATGACGACGGTAGAACCGAACAAGGCGCACACAGGGTATCTGCAATTCCATCTCAGTACCGCCGTGATATTGATGTTCACGACGGGGGGAATTATGTGGGCGAATTTTGTTCCTTTTACGTTAAAAGCGCATTTTGGGGATGTGCCGGACAAGGACGTAATCAGCAGTCACTACGGTTGGCCATGGCCTTTCATAAAGATCACAAATGGCAAAGATTCAAACGGCGTTCTGCATAATAGTTTTAATGTATTTACAGACTGGTCAGGCAAAAATGAGATTCTTGATTTAAGCGTGGGCCTCGCGATCCTTACTGTCGTTTGGATGATAAGCGAAGGGTGGATTCGATTTCGCGAGAGACGCAGAAAATCAGGTGTGCAGTAAAAATCGTGGGCTCGTTCACGAAATCGTTTCTATGTTGATTGTGTTGAAATCTATACTCGCAACTCGCTCATCAAACGCAAAAGCCGCCCTTGAGGGGCGGCTTTTGTTTCGAGCCAAGCTTTGAAGTGAGGGCCGAACTATTCGGCGAT
>JBAXUS010000243.1:0-8538 GCA_037129555.1 Planctomycetota bacterium | reverse complement strand
CGCCCTCTCCCTCAAGGGGAGAGGGAACGGCAACTGCATGTCCGGTGATGCACCCACCAATTGCTGCGTTCCTACAAAAAAAGCGGCGGTTGACTCCTTACCGCTTTTGCGTAGAATGCTGCGCCGTTCACGCTGGATCACCGCATCGTTGCTGGAAACTCTGTCTAGGCATTACACTGGTAACACACCCCTATGACCTTTCAAGATTTGATCTTAACCCTGCAGCACCATTGGGCGAATCTGGGTTGCATCATTGCGCAACCCTATGACGTCGAAGTGGGCGCAGGCACCATGGCCCCTTATACGTTTCTCCGTGCCCTCGGACCGGAGCCGTGGAATGTCGCGTATGTTCAGCCGTCACGCCGTCCGTCCGATGGCCGCTTCGGTGAAAATCCGAACCGCCTGTTTCAACACCATCAGTTCCAAGTCCTCTTGAAACCCGCGCCGAAGAACGTTCAAGAGCTGTATCTTGAATCGCTCAAAATGCTGGGCGTCAATCCGATGGAACACGATCTGCGCTTTGTCGAGGACGACTGGGAATCGCCGACGTTGGGCGCTGCCGGACTCGGCTGGGAAGTCTGGTGCGACGGAATGGAAATCACGCAGTTCACCTACTTCCAGCAATGCGGCGGATACGAATGTCGGCCGGTTGCGGCGGAGTTGACCTACGGCCTCGAACGCATTGCGATGTATTTGCAGGGT
This sequence comes from Planctomycetota bacterium, assembly GCA_037129555.1. GTDB lineage: Bacteria > Planctomycetota > SZUA-567 > H5-PLA8 > H5-PLA8 > JANXLS01. The sequence continues at coordinate 7,836 of JBAXUS010000243.1, read as the reverse complement.
GTCGAAAGTGTCTATGACATCGAGTGGGTTAAAGGCGTGAAGTACCGCGAAATCTTCCACGCCAACGAAGTCGAAATGTCCAAATACGCGCTGCACGAATCCGATCCGAAGATGCTCTTTCAGCTCTTCGATTCATACGACGTTGAATGCAAGCGCCTGCTCGACATCGAACTGCCGCTGCCCGCGTACGACAGCGCGTTGAAGTGCAGCCACACGTTCAATCTGTTGAACGCGCGTGGAGCGATTTCGGTGACGGAGCGCGCGCAGTACATCAAGCGCGTCCGCGACAACGCACGGTTGTGTGCGAAGGGTTATTTGACGATGCGAGAAAAGCTCGGCTATCCGCTGTGCAAAACGCCGTGGACCGTCGGCGAACAATTGCCGCCACTGACCGGCGGTGTGGCGTCCGATTATTGGAAGACCGTCTCGTTTCAGGAAAAGCAGGCTGTGAAAGCGGTGGCACATGCATGATATTTTGTTTGAACTCGGTTCTGAAGAACTCCCGGCCAGCTTCATCGCCCCTGTCCTCGAACAGCTTCAACGTTCGTTTCAAGAGGGCTGTAAATCGCAGCGCATTCAACACGGAGCGATCCGTTGCTTTGGCACGCCGCGCCGTCTTGCGATTCAGGTCTGCGACGTAGCAGATCGCACCGAAGACATGGTCAAGCAAGTCCAGGGACCGTCTGTGGACGTGGCGTTTGACGCGCAAGGCAATCCGAAAGTGCCACTGACGAAATTCGCTGCAAGTGCCGGCGTGCCGATCGAAAAGCTCATCCGCATCACGACGCCGAAAGGCATTTATCTGGCCGCTCAAGTCGAAGAAAAAGGCCGCCCCGTCATCGAGTTGCTGCCTGAGATTCTGGGCAAATGTGTCAGCGGAATTGTCTTCCCGAAATCGATGCGCTGGGGCGATCTCGAAGCCACATACGCGCGCCCGTTGCACTGGATTGTTGCGCTGTTTGGCAGCGACATTATACCGGTTGTTTACGCCGACGTGCGCAGCGCAAATATCACGCAGGGCCACCGCTTCCTCGCGCCGGGCAAGATCGTGTTGAATTCGCCGCAGGAGTACGAATCGCGTCTCGAAGCCGTGCATGTCATCGCCGATATTGAGAAGCGAAAGAAACTTCTGATCGAGCGTATTGACGCGACCGCGAAAGCCAATGGAGCGTTGGCGCTGAAAGACGACGCGCTGATCGATCAGGTCGCCAATCTCGTCGAATTGCCGAACCCGATTGTGGGCACGTTCGATCCGAAGCATTTGGATTTGCCGCCCGAAGTGTTGATTCAGGAAATGCAGGTTCATCAGCGCTATTTTCCGATGGTTGACTCAGCTGGAAAAGTGCTGCCGAAATTCATCGCTGTTTCCAACACGCCGGTGCGCGACGAGAAGTTGTCGGTCCGAGGATACGAGCGCGTGTTGCGTGCGCGGTTGACCGACGGACGATTCTTCTTCGACGAAGACCGCCGCATTCCGCTCTCGGAATGGCTGGTCCGCTTGCAGCGCCGCGCGTGGGTTGCGGGCTTGGGCAGCATGGTTGAGAAGTCGGACCGCATTAAAGAATTGGGCGCGTGGATCGCGGATCACTCCGGGAAATCGGCCCTTCGCGAGACGGTTCAACGCGCGGCGACGCTGTGCAAGGCCGATCTTGAAACCGGAATGGTGAACGAATTCCCGGAATTGCAGGGCGTGATGGGCCGCGAGTATGCGCTTCACGCCGGCGAATCGGCGGACGTCGCGACGGCCGTTTTCGAACACTATTTGCCGCGCGGAGCCGGTGATGGTTTGCCGACGCAAGACGCTGGAGCCATCGTCGGTCTGGCGGACCGCTTGGACTCGTTGTGCGGATTGTTTGGCATCGGTCGAAAGCCGACGGGCGCGAAGGACGACTTCGCGTTGCGCCGCGCGGCGATCACGTTTATTCGCATCGCGATTGGACGCGGCTACCGCTTTTCGCTCGCCGCTGCGTTGGGTGAATCCGTAAAATTGTTGGGATCGAAATTCGCTGACGTCAAGAAGGCTCAGACGGCGGACGCAACGAAAGCCGACGTGCTCGACTATTTCCGTGCGCGCCTCGAATCACTCTGGCGCGAAGACCATCGCCCGGACGTGGTGGAAGCGGTGTTGTCGAGCGGATTCGATGACCTTGTCGGCACCCAGTTGCGTGTCGACGCGCTGACCGCCCGAGCCAGCCGCCCGGATTTTGCTGAGATCGTCGCGACGTTCAAACGCGTCTCCAACATCGTCGCGAAGCAGGCCAACGACATCACGTCCGCGCCTGTCGATGCAGCGAAATTGATTGAAGCGCCCGAGAAGACGCTCTTCAACGAAGTCGAAGCATTGCAAGCGCGAGTGAAGGCGGATGTCAGCTCGGACAACTACGCCAACGTCCTCGATTACGCCTTCCGCATCAAGCCTGCGGTCGATGCGTTTTTCGACGGCGTGATGGTGATGACCGACGACAAACCCCTGCGCGAAAACCGCGTCCGCCTGCTGATGCATGTGCGCGATTTGTTGAGTGCAGTCGCTGACTTCTCAAAACTTCAATCCTAACGCAACCAACGTTCCCGTGTGCCACTGGCAGGTACCCCTGCCAGTCATCGGTATCTACACAAATGGGTTGTTTGCAGTTTGCCCCAAAGGGGCAGCATGAGATAGCCCAGGGCGAAGCCCTGGTAATCGATGCAAAAATCGTTGTAGCCCTGAAAGGGCGGCATAATGTAGCCTAGGCCGTGAGGCCTAGGATCAGGATCAGTTTGTCGGCAACTAGAACGGTTACCAAAATGCCATTCGCGTAAGCGATGGCTTCGGTGTATTTAGAAACAGAAGAACAGTGTCTGTAAATCGACCGTACAGCGAGAACTTTGACTCATGAAGCGCTTCTCAATCGCAATTCTCATTAGTGCCTTCGCCGCGCCAATCTTTGCCGCCGACATCGATCCAGCGGCGTTGAAATTCTTTGAGGAAAAAATTCGACCGATCTTGGCCGACAACTGTTACTCGTGTCACTCCGTATCGGCGAAAAAACTCAAAGGCAAGCTGTACCTCGATAGTCGCGAAGGTGTTGCGCGCGGCGGCGAAAACGGGCAGGTGGTAGTGCCCGGCGATCCCGACAAGAGCCACTTGATTCAGGCGGTGCGTTACAAACTCAAAGATCAGGAAATGCCGCCGGATGGTCCGCTTAAGCCGGATGAAGTCGCCGCGTTGGAACAGTGGGTCAAGATGGGCTGCCCCGATCCGCGCACGTCGGATGTAAAGCTTCCGACGATCAATGCCCGCGTCATCGACATTGATGCTGGAAAAAAGTTCTGGTCGTTTCAGCCGCTTAAAAAAGTTGAGCCGCCCAAAGTTGCGAATGCGGCGTGGTGCAAGACGCCGCTCGACAACTTCGTTCTCTCAAAACTCGAAGAGAAGAAAGTCGCACCCAATCCGGAACTCGACAAACGCCGTTTGGCCCGACGCGCGTATTTCGACGCCACCGGTCTCCCGCCGACGCCCGAGCAAGTCGATGCTTTTGTGAACGATCCGTCGCCCGACGCGTATTCGAAATTGGTGGACTCTCTTCTCGCCAGCGATCACTTTGGCGAGAAGTGGGCGCGGCACTGGCTCGACATCGCGCGCTTCGCCGAGAGCCACGGATACGAGCAGGACTACGACCGCCAATACGCATTCCATTTTCGCGACTTTGCGATCCAGGCATTCAATCAGGATCTGCCGTACGACACGTTCGTGAAATGGCAGCTCGCGGGCGACGAATTCGCGCCTGAAAATCCGCTCGCGATGAAAGCAACGGGCTTTCTCGCGGCGGGAACTCACGCGACACAGATCACCGCGAATCAGGCCGAGAAAGAACGCTACGACGAACTCGACGACATGGTCCAAACGATGGGCACGGGAATGTTGGGATTGACGTTCGGTTGCGCGCGCTGCCACGATCACAAATTCGACCCCATCACGGCGCGCGATTATTACCGACTGGTTTCGACGTTCACCAAAACCGTGCGCTCGGAAGTTGAACTTGACTTTGACGGCGGAAAAACGGCAGCTGCCAAAGCGGCGTTCGCGGTCGAGCACAAGCCGTTCGCCGACGCGCTCGCAGCCTACGAACGCGACCACCTCCCGAAAAAGTTGGCAGAATGGGAAGCCCACCCGACACAAAAAGCAGCAAACACCAAACCAGCGTGGGTCGCCCTTGAGATCAGCGAATCCAAATCTGAAGGCGGCGCGACGTTCACAAAACAGGATGACGGCTCGTTGCTCGTGTCGGGCGCGAAGCCGAAATTCGACACGTACACGTTCACAGCCCGAACCGATCTCAAAGGCATCACCGGTGTGCGGCTCGAAGCGATGGCAGATCCGTCGATGATCAAAAGCGGACCCGGGCGAGCGAACAACGGTAATTTCGCGCTCAGCGATTTCAAGGTCACGATACGCGATGCGAGTAAAAAAGATGCTGCGCCCGTCGCTTTGAAATTGCAAAATCCGAAAGCTGACTTTGAACAAAAAGGCCTGCCGGTCAAAGCCACGATTGATGCGGACGCGACGTCGTCGTGGGCGATTGATCCGCAATTTGGCAAGGATCACAAAGCCATTTACGAAACTGAAGGCGTAGTCGGATTCGATGGCGGGACGACACTGACGTTCACGCTCCACTTTAATAACAATGACGCGCACAGTATGGGGCGTCCGCGGCTTTCTATCACGACGATGCCGCGACCGCTGCAACTCGAAAGCACGGGGCTGCCGCCGGACATCGCCACCGTTTTAGGTACGCCCGCAGCGAAACGCTCCGCCGCACAAAAGAAGAAGCTTCTCGCCTATTTCAAGCCGCATGATGCGGAATGGGTGAAGCTGAACAAAGCCGTACAGGATCACTTAGCGCTCGCGCCAAAGAGCAAAGGCGAGATGGTGATGATCTCTAGTGAAGGCACTCCGGCGATTCGCAACCATACGCAAGGTCCGGATTTTTATGAGAAGACGTTTTATCTGAAACGCGGCGATTTGAATCAGAAACAAGAGGAAGCGCCAAACGGTTTCCCGCTCGTGTTGGTCCGCGCCGGTGCCGGCGAAAAGCACTGGCAGACGCCGCCGCCGCCGGGAGCCAAGACGCTTTATAAACGCGTCGGTCTCGCGAATTGGATCACCGATGTTGAGAACGGTGCCGGGCATCTGCTGGCGCGTGTGATCGTCAATCGGTTGTGGGCTCAGCACATGGGTTACGGCATTGTTTCGACGCCGAGCGATTTTGGATTTCAAGGCACGCGCCCGTCTGATCCGGATCTGCTCGATTATCTTGCCAGCGAATTGATCGCGAACGGTTGGCACTTGAAACCGATTCACAAATTGATCATGACCAGCGCGGCGTTTTTGCAGGACTCTGCATTCGACAAAGCGAAAGCTGCCGCCGATCCGGAGAATAAGTTATTTTGGCGGCGCAAGAGTGTGCGGCTCGAAGCGGAGTCGATTCGCGACTCGATGCTCGCTGTCAGTGGCCAGCTCGATCCGCGCATGTTTGGCCCGGGAACGCTCAGCGAAAGCGACCGCCGCCGCAGCGTCTATCTGACCGTGAAACGCAGCAAACTGAATCATATGCTGACGCTCTTCGATGCGACAAGCGCGACCCAAAGCGTCGGTCAGCGTCCGTCCACAACCGTCGCGCCGCAAGCGCTTGAATTGCTCAATAGCCCGTTCGTTCGGGATTGTTCCAAAGCGTTCGCAAAGCGTCTTGCGCCCAAAGCGGACACACCGTTCGACGAGTCGATAAAAAACGCGTACCTGCTCGCTCTCGGTCGAGCTCCTGACGCAACGGAAGCAAAAGACTCGTTGGAATTCTTGACGGAGATGAGCGCCAAAACGTCGCGCGAGAAAGCGCTCTCCGATTTCTGTCAGGCGATCATGGGGTTGAATGAATTTGTGTACGTGGAGTAGCAACAGCAGCGAAGTTGATTCGTACCGCAGATGTGCTGCCTGCGGTACGAATCAAATTTAGTAGGTCATGATTACTGCGCGCGCATCAGCGGGAACAGGATCACGTCGCGGATTGAATCGACGCCGGCCAATAGCATCACGACCCGATCCACGCCGATTCCCAAACCACCTGCAGGCGGCATTCCGTGTTCCAACGCGGTCACGAAATCCTCGTCAACGGCCATGCTCGGATCGTACAATTTGTCGATCTGTTCGAGATGGAACGCAGCGCGTTTTTCGGGAATGCCCTTCTGTTTGATCAGCGATCGGATGTCCGCGATCACTGCTGCTGCTTCCGGATCTTTGTCCGAATGCCAGCTCTCAGTCGTCTGAATGCGTCCCAACAAAATTGTCGCGCGGTCGCACAACGATGAATGCGTTGTCTTGACGTCCTCGACAAATTCAGAGAGGAACTTCAACCACGACACGCGCAATTGAGCGAGCAAGCGTGCGCGCTGTTCGAGCGGGTCGTTCAATTCCGTGTACGAATTTGCGATTTCCATCCCGGCCGCAAAGGCTTCGAAGCGATCCGCGAGCGACGCGTCGTTCGGATGCGCGCGACACAACGGACTCATTTCGAGCGGCTGATTAATCACGAAACATGCGTCCTGCAAATGCGGTTCGCAGAAGTGGCTGAAGACGCCGTCGATTTTATCGACCAGCGACAAGCCTTCCGGATTGACTTTGATTTCGCGCAATTTTGCGTCGAGGCCCGGAACGTCTTCGTGCGAGACGCCCGCGTGTTGCTTCAGTAATTTGCAATATTCGAGGCGCGGCCACGGTGCCTGGAATTTGATCGGCTTGCCGCGCCATGCCACTGTCGTCGATCCGGTCAGCGTCTGAGCCAAGTGGCTCACCGAGTTCTCCGTCAGCGCCATCATGTCGCGCAAGTCGCCGTACGCCTGGTACAACTCGACGGTCGTGAACTCCGGATTGTGCCGGGCGTCGATGCCTTCGTTGCGGAAGATGCGACCGAGTTCGTAGACTTTTTCCAAGCCGCCGACGAGCAGTTTCTTGAGCGGAATTTCAGTCGCGATGCGCAGGTACATCTTCATGTCGAGCGCGTTGAGTCGCGTTTCAAACGGTCGCGCGGCAGCTCCACCGGGGATCGTCTGGAGCGTCGGCGTTTCCATTTCAAGGAAGCCTTGATCATCAAGGAAGCGGCGCAGTCCTGCGACCGCTTTCGCGCGCATGATGAACGTCTTGCGCGATTCGGGCGTGGCGATCAGATCGAGGTAGCGCTGACGATAGCGAATTTCTTTGTCGTGCAAACCGTGATGTTTGTCCGGCGGCGGCGCGATGCACTTCGACAAAATGCGGATGTTCGTCGCCCACACGGTCGGCTCGCCTTTTTGTGTGAACGCGAGTTTTCCGCAGACGCCGACGATGTCCCACAAATCCAACGTGTCACGCAGCAGCGCCAACTGGTCTTCGTTCAGCACCGCGTTCCATAACCCGACTTGAATCGTCCCGGCCTGATCCTGCGCGGTCAAGAAGATGAGCTTCTTCGATTGGTCGCGACGCAACGTCACGCGCGCGGCGAGGTACACTTCCTCGGTCGCGGTCGTCGGATCGGTGTTTTGGGACGGATCCAATGCGTCGAACTTTTTGCGGATATCTTCGATGGCCATCAATTGCTTACTGCTGTTCGCCGGCGGAAACTTCGCGCCCCAGGCTGAGCCGAGGCCGAGCGTCGGGCCGCGTTCTTCGTACAATTTCAATTTGCCGAGCCGTTCCGCCCGCAGCGCTTCGTAACTGCTCGATCCGCCTGCGGATTGTTCGGACGTGGCCGCTTCGACGCGCGTTTTCGCAGCATCAAAGGACGCTTGAATCTCCGCGCCTGCTTCGTTCGCGCGCTTGCCGACGAC
>JBAXUS010000242.1:0-8577 GCA_037129555.1 Planctomycetota bacterium | reverse complement strand
GTCTATATTATCGGCACTTCATGCTTACCGCTTTAACTGTGCGCGAGTCAATAAACAGTTGCGGACGAAAATGACGCCAGCGCGAAATTCGCAGACGGTTCCGACTATTTATTTTCGATCCGTGCGCTGTCAACGACGGGTGGCACTTGTACCAAAAATTACACAACACCCAACTCAATAAAAACTTGCATATCCTCGTGTGCCACTGGCAGGTACACCTACCAGTATCGATCTCGCAGCGCAAGTCGGATTCTACAACCGTCCAACGCAACCTTATCCCACCAACCCTTACTTCATCTTATAATACTTCACATCATCAATCGTCACCTTATTCGACACCAGCAACCGCAGCACCTGCTTGGTCTCGTGCGCAATGCCGACGGAAGTGAAACTACCTACTTCCTTCCCATCAACAGACGCCTTCATCGTATCGCCAGAAATAGTGACGCTCAGGTTATGCCACTCATTAATACTAATCTCGTTGGGAAACGATTTCTGCTTGGTCTTGATCAGGTCTTTATCTTCTTTACTGAGCGTACCCGCTTTGTTGGCGTCATAATATTTCAACAGCATATTACCCGTTTTCATATCCTGCAGAAGGACCCGCTTCGGTGAAAAACTCGCAGCGCAGATATGCCCAGCGTGGACTTCTTTGCAGGATAAATCAGCAAAGTTCAACATGAGATTATCTTTGGCTTCATGAAATTTAAAACGCATCTGAGCGGTGCCATCCTGAAATGCAAACGCATGCCCAACATCGACCGCATGAATCGCTTCCTTATGGATGTAAATGAACAAAGTCCCGTCGACGAGATCGACCTCCTTGTTCCCCTTCGCACTCCACGAACTGCTGGTATTCCAACCGTTCCCCGGCTCATCCTTTACGTCCTGTTTCGGCTTCCGCTCAAAATCATCCGAGAACACCAACGTCCCAAGATTTTCTTCAGCCTTAATTGCCATCCCGACACTCAGAATCAATGCGACCATCGTCAAGAATCTAACGTTCTTCATTTCGTGCTCCATAAAAGTGAGTTTCCATTGTTTCAACGTCTGACTATACACCGTATATGGCAGGTAAAAATCAATTCATGACGGCAGCCGAATATTCAGTTTTCACGTTTAACCCCGAGAGGAATCCAAGCTGATAGTTCGACAAGGAAATGTGCTTTTTTGCCGACATCCCGAAGGGATTCAAGCCATTAGCCGGTGGTTGAGTCCGCAGGACGATACCACCGGAACCATCGAGAATAAATCCACATCCCGGAGGGATGACAGCGGCTTCATTTCTCTTTCGCCGCCGGCAATTCCTTCTTCTTAACCGGCGCATTTTTCTTAGGCGGCTCACCGCCCTGACGATTCCGAAACGGCGTACTGAGCACGATTTCTTTAATCAACGTCCGAGCTCGAAAATTATCTTTCTCTAATGCCGCCGCGATCTTTTCAATCGTAACATCATCGCGATCATCCAAGCTCCGACCGAGCGCGTACCCCAGCATTTTCGACGTGATATGGCGCGCAAATTCACCTTTGCGAGCAAGCAGCACTTTCTTCAATTCCGCAGGCCCATTGAACGTTTCGCCAGTGGGCATGATGCCCGACGAATCAATCGGCTTGTTCGCATCCGTATCGCGCCAGCGTCCCAGCAAATCAAAATTCTCCAAGCCGAATCCAATCGGATCAATCAGGTTGTGGCACGTTGCGCAGACAGCATTCGCGCGATGCAATTCAAGCGCCGCACGGAGCGTTGCATCCTTCTGTTTTTTCTTCGCGGCAGAAAGCGGTGGGATGTCGGGCGGCGGGTTGGGGACTTTGACACCCAGCATCGTTTCGAGCACCCACGCTCCGCGCAACACGGGACTGGTTCGGTCCGGGTAGGACGTGATCATGTGCACGGCTCCGAGCCCCAACAGCCCGCCACGCCGCCCGTTACTCACGTCGATTTTCTGAAACTGGCGACTGCTCACGTTTGGAATGTCGTAATGTTTGGCCGTGATCGACGTCGCGAAAATATAGTTGCCGTCAATCAACTCAAGCAGACTGCGGTTCTCAGCAACGATGAAATCCATCATGTGAATCGGTTCGGCGCGGAGGTCATCAGCGAGATCGCTCGTATAGACGCCTTTGTATTTCTCATTCGTGAACGCAACGCTCGCGCCCACCTCTTTCGTGCCCAGCCACTGGCCCGTGAAATCCTCAATGAACGCGTACGATTTAAGGTCGCTTCCACTGGTTTGTTTGGACGAATTCTTAACGTTCAACATCCGCTCGATTTGCGCAGCGAGCGTCTCGGAAGCATTGAGTTTTTTCGCAGACGCGAGCTTGAGAAGTTCATCGTCAGGCATGCTGGCCCAGAGAAAATAAGAGAGCCGCGAAGCAAGTTCAAAATCGTTCAGCGGATAGATCCCGGGCTTCTCGTAGTCGGTTTCAGTGCGGAAAAGAAAATGCGGCGAGACAAGGACCGCTTTGAGTGCGAGCTTGATCGATTCTTCGAACGGGTCATTGCGTTTGGCCGCGCGATCATAGAGCGCCATGAAGCGTTCAAGTTCGCCAGGATTAAGCGCACGGCGAAATGCTTTAATGATCAGAATCGAAAGAATCGATTGAGCTTCTGATCGACGAGCGTCCGGCGTAAGCGCCGCAAATGCGACAGCATCTTTCTGTCCAAAAATACGGCGGTGCGAGTCACGCTTCGACTCTTTCACGACCGGCTGCTTTTCATTGAGCGCGAGTTTCGACATCACCGACGGCGCAGTCGTGCTGCCAATCGAAAGGGTGTGAACCCCGCGTTGCAAACGAATGATCGCCGTCGCGGGTTTCTCGGGAACCGTATTCGTGAGTTTGAATTTCGCGGCCGCGATGCCATCGATTTTCAATCCAAGTACAGCGTCCGGCTTTTCGGGTGTAGTCGCAGTCAGGCTGAATTCGTAATCGCCAGTGACAAGGATCGCGACACTCACCACTGCTTCGTCATCCTTATCAAGTTTTCCGGACGCGAGCGCAGATTTCAAACGCTTCAACGCAGCGTCGTCATACCCTTCTTTTCCAGAAACAGTGCGCGGAACCGGCGCGAATTCGTTCGGAGAAAACGAGAGCCGAAGCGGCGGCGTGATGATCGCGGAGTCAAGAATCTGTTGGGCAGATTCAAGATACCGTTCCATCAAAATCGCCGGAAGAAATAGCGTTTCGCCGTTGTTACTGAACCCTTCGCCACCGCTGCCCTCAGTCGGAAATGTTTCGGAGAAATTCAGATCAAGACCGAAGAGATCGCGGATCGAATTGTCATATTCAATCCGGTCGAGTCGCCGGGAGATCGGCGCACCGGCATAGTCGGGCATGGCGATCGCCGTTTGGCGGAGCGTTGATTCCAACCACGTCGAAAGGCGCAGCCGTTCCGCTTCAGTCGGTTGAGCTTTCTCTTCTTTCGGCGGCATGGTGCGATTGCGCAACTGATCGACTGTACTGCGCCAAACGCCACGTTGAGAATTCATATCCCGAAGCGCGACGGTCTTCAGAAACGGAACATCCTTATCTTTGTTATGACAGTCGCCGCAGAGACGAACAAGCGCAGGGCGAATGTCCGTCTCGAATTCAGAGTCGAGCGATTTTGCGTCAGCACCGAACGCAAGGCGTGTGACTATAAATAGGGGTGCGATAAAAGTGAACTTCATTGAATAAGCCCGGAGTCGTTGATTAAAAAGGTAGTGTCTTAAAGGCGAAGTGCATTGTCAAGAACGTCCGTAATTTCCGAGCGCCTCGAAGTAGAGCCGAATTTTATTCGGCTCGTATAATCAACCAGTACACCCGGCAAATTGCGGATGCGAATTGCTTCATCTTTGCAGTCACATATGATAGGTCGTGTTGGCCGTTAACCCGAAACTCGAAACCTGAAACCCGAAACGATACCCATGTCATTCTGCCACCTTCACACTCACACTCAATACAGCCTGCTCGACGGCGCGTCCCGCATCGGCGACATCATCAAGCGCGCGCGCGCCAACAAGCAGACAGCGCTGGCGATCACCGATCACGGAAACATGTTCGGCGCGATTGAGTTTTTTAAAGCCTGTAAAGACACGAAAAAGCTCGCCGAGAAAGACGGCCTCCCCGCGTTGAAGCCGATCATCGGTATGGAAGCATACGTCGTCCCTAACGGCGAGAGCCGGACGAAGCGCGAAAAGATTGACGGCGACATCGATCATCATTTGCTCCTATGGGCATCGACCGATGAAGGCTACCGGAATCTCATGAAGCTGTCGACCTATGCGTACAAGGAAGGCTACTACTACCATCCGCGCGTGGACCGCGAATTGTTGGCTCAATATGGCAAGGGCATCATCGCGTCGTCGGGATGCGTTGGCAGCGAAGTGCCTCAGACGGTGCTGCATAAAGATTATGACGCCGCGTATCGCATGGCGGGAGCGTATCAGGAGATTTTCGGGAAAGAGAATTTCTACTTCGAGATTCAGGACCATTGCATCGGCCGCGCAGAAACTCCGGACGCAACGGAGAACATGCGCGAGTTAGCCGCGATGCAGAAGAAGGTCAACGAGGCCATCGTCAAAATGGCGAAGAACCTCGGCGGGAAAATTATTTGCACGAACGACAGCCATTACACGGACCGCGACGACGCAAAAGCGCATGACGCGCTGATGTGTATCGGCATGGGCAAAATGATCGGCGATGAGAGCCGCATGCGCTTCGCGTGCGATGAGTTCTATCTAAAAAACAGCGACGAAATGACGCGGCTGTTTTCGTGGATTCCAGAGGCCGTGACGAACACGCTGGAAGTCGCTGAGAAGTGCAACGTCGACATCAAATTTGGCGACTACCACTTCCCGAAATTCCAGGTGCCGAACGGCGAGGATGTGAACGACTATTTCACGCGGCAAGTCATGGACGGAATCAAGCAGCGCTACGGATCGACGCCGTCTGATGCGATCATGGCGCGGACGAATGAAGAACTGCGCGTGTTGAAGAAGATGGGTTTCGTCGAATATTTGTTGATCGTGTGGGACATCATCCGCGAAGCGCGAGCGCGTGGAATTCCGGTCGGGCCGGGGCGCGGAAGCGCGGCGGGATCGATTGCCTGTTACGCGCTGGCAATCACGAATCTCGACCCGATGCGCTACAGCTTGATCTTCGAACGCTTCGTCAATGAAGGCCGAAATGAAATGCCCGATATCGACATCGACTTCTGCCAGAGCCGGCGCAGCGAAGTCATCGATTACGTGCAAAATAAATACGGTCGCGATTGCACAGCGAACATCATCACGTTCAACGCAATGCTGGCAAAGGGCGCGGTACGCGATGTCGGACGCGTGTTGAATCGCGAGTTAAGCGAAGTCAATAAAATCGCGAAACTGATCCCAACGACACCGGGGCTGAAGATCACATTGAAGGCTGCTCCGAACCCGCGCAAAGACGATGACAAGACACATTACGCGGTCGATGACGATCAGGAATTGAACGGGATGTACAACGCGCTGCCGGAGGTCAAGGAGTTGATTGATCTCGCGCGCAAGTGCGAAGGTATTTCGCGCAACACCGGCTGTCACGCGGCGGGACTGGTGATCGCCGACAAACCGGTGACGGAGTACTGCCCGCTGTATCGCGACAAAAATGGGATGATGTTGACGCAGTATGAAATGGCGCACATCGATCCGGTCGGGCTGTTGAAGATCGACTTTTTGGGTTTGGAAACACTGACGAAATTGCAGGTCACGTGCAAACTAATTAAGGAGCGTCACGGCAGCAATGTGAAGGAAGCGCTGGACCGCGACGGCGCGATCGATCTCGATTTAATTCCAGTCGATGATCCGAAAACATACCGGATGTTGGGACGCGGCGATGCCCGCGCGATCTTCCAATTCGAATCCGAAGGCATGCGCAATCTGCTCGTCGATGCGCGCCCCGATTCGCTCGAAGATTTGACCGCATTGAACGCCATGTATCGCCCGGGCCCGATGGGAAATATTCCAAGCTTCTGCAATCGCAAACACGGGCGCGAAGAAATCAAATACGAGATCGAACAACTCGCGCCGATCTTGAAAGACACCTACGGAATTATTGTCTATCAAGAGCAGGTCATGCAGATCGCCAATCAACTCGCCAGTTTCTCGCTGAGCGAAGCCGATAGTTTGCGCAAGGCGATGGGTAAGAAGAAAAAAGATTTGATGGACAAGTACGGCGTCCAGTTCGCGGACGGATGCGAGAAGAACGGGATCGACAAGAAGAAGGCCGAAGAGTTGTACTTGTTGATCGCAAAATTCGCCGAATACGGATTCAACAAATCACACGCCGCCGCATACGCGTTGCTGGCGTATCAGACCGCCTATTTGAAAGCCAATTATCCCGCCGAATTCATGGCCGGGATCATGTCGTTGGAACAAGGCAAGACCGAAAAAATCGTTGAATACATCGACGAATCGCGACGCATCGGACTCGACGTCTTGTGCCCGGAAGTGAATAAATCCGGGATTCGTTTTGGAATCGAGAACGACAAGTTGCTGCGCTTCTCCCTTGGAGCGATCAAAGGCGTCGGCGAGAAAGCCGTCGAGGTCATTGTCGCGGAGCGCGAGAAGAACGGACCGTTCACGGACCTCTTTAATTTCTGCGAGCGCTGCGACGGCAAAAGCGCGAACAAAGGGTGTCTCGAAAGCTTGATCAAAGCCGGAGCGTTTGATTCAATTTCGAAAGGCTACGGACGCGCAACGTTGTTGGCCGCGTTGGAAGACGCGATGGCGAACGGCGCGAAGCAGCGCGAGGACCGCGACTCCGGGCAGATGAATTTGTTCGGCGGTGGCGACGATGACGGCGGCGCGAGCGCTCCGGCAAAAGCAAAAATGCCGCAGGTCCCCGAGTGGTCGGACAAGCAGCGCTTGGAAGAAGAGAAGAAGGTGCTGGGCTTCTATTTCTCGGGCCACCCATTGTCGGAAGTGCGCGAGTTGGTCGAGGGCTGTTCGAGTTGCACGATCAAAGCGCTGGGCGAAATTCCGGAAGGCTACGAAGTCATCATCGGCGCATATGTGACGGCAGTACGGACGACATTCACCAAAGCGAAGAACGAAAAGATGGCCGTGTTGACCGTCGAAGATTTCACAGCTAACACGCAAGTCGTGATCTTCCCGAGGACGTTCGAAAAAGTGAAGGATCTGATCGGACAAGACAAGATTCTGTTTTTCCGAGGCAAAGTCAAAGCAAACGAAATGGGTGGCGGCGCAAAAGAAAAGGCTCCGACAGGCGACGGTGAACAGGAAGCACCGGCGGCTCAAGTCTCGATCATGGCCGACGACGTCATGACGCCCGAGCAAGTGGCTGAGCGACACGTGGGCGAGGTGGTGTTCACAATCGAAGAAACACCCCCAGGCGAAGCAGGCCCGAATCCCGGCGCCGCGTTGACAAAAGTGAACGCCGTGTTGGCGTTGTTGAAGAACAAGCCAGGCAAGAAGGCCGTATACTTTAATTTGATGCTGGACAACGTCGACGGCGCAAACGCGACAGTGCGAATCAAAGGCGGCGAATCATTCCGAATCGATGCGTCACCCGATTTACTGCTCAGCATCCGAGCACTCTTGCGTCCCGGCGCGATCCGAATTATTGGCGAAGGCGTAAAAGCAACAAAAGCCGCCCAACCCCAATGGAAGCAACGGAAGCAGGCAGAGACGGCAGCGGCACAGTAGGAGAAAGGGATTTATGGATAGTGACGTAGTTGCAAAACCTTTATCAAACAAAACCATCGCCGTCCCCGAGACCCGCGATCTGGCGGCGTTTGCGTCGTTGCTGGAAGAGCAAGGCGCGACCGTGTTGCAGTGTCCGTTGGTTGGGATTTTGGATGCTCCGGATGCGGGGCCGGTCACGTGTTGGTTAAATGAATTAGTGGACGGAACCTTTCAGGATGTCGTGCTGTTGACGGGCGAAGGTATGCGGCGGTTGATGGGGTTTGCTGAGCGCGCGGGAATGGCGGAGAAAGCTCGCGAAGGATTTGCGAAGGTTCGGAAATTTACGCGCGGACCGAAGCCGGCGAAGGCGTTGGTCGAGTTGGGACTGCGACCGGATGTGGCGAGCGCGGTGCCGACGACGGCAGGCGTGATCGAGGCTCTGCGGCAATTCGATTTGTCGGGTCGGCATGTGGGCGTCCAGTTGTATGGCGAAGATCCGAACGATGCGCTGATGGATTTTTTGTTGGGTGCAGGCGCGCATCCGGAACCCGTCGCTCCTTATATTTACGCCCCCGCGACACATTCGAATTTGGTCCAGGTGCTGATCCGCGAAATGGCCGCGGGTCGTGTGGACCTGCTGGCGTTCACGAGCGCGGCCCAAGTGCGGCGATTGGTGGAAGTCGCGGATACGTTTTTAATGATGGAGACACTCGTTGCCGGCATCGCAAAAACGAAAATCGCGGCGGTTGGACCAGTCGTTGCGGAGGAGTTGTCGAGACAGGGGTGGACAGCGGCGATCCAGCCGAAGAGCTCGTTTATCATGAAGGTGCTGGTAAAAGAAATCGTGGAAGGAATGGGGGCGTAACCAATCCTGTTCGGCTCGTCCATTGCTATCGAATCCTCTTGCTAAAAGTAGTTG